>JBBQKN010000004.1:0-127496 GCA_038326945.1 Hyphomicrobiales bacterium | reverse complement strand
CGCCTCGATTTCGATGCCGGGCGGCGGTGCGGGTATTGAGGATCGAAACCGAGGACGGATGCGTCCCGTGAAACGGTCGGTGGGCACCGCGGAGCGCCTGTTTTTCGGCGCCGGGAACATTCACCCGGTTTGTCCCGTTTCTTCCTAGGGGTTTGGTAACAAACTCAAGGAGTAAACGAAAATGAAACTGGCAATTTTGACAAGCGCCGCGATCCTGCTCAGTGCGTCCTATGCCCTGGCTGGCGCGGGCGCCCCCGTTCCCGAAGGCTCGCAGACGCCGGATCCCTCCGGACGCCCCAGCGCCGTCCTCGACGACTCGAAGTGTGACAGCGTCTGGAAGATGGCGTCGCCGAATGGCGAGACGATTTCGCAAGACAAGGCAGTGCCTTACGTCGTCAACTTCGAGATGGTTGACACCGACAAGGATGGAAAGGTCTCGTCGGATGAGTTCAAGGCCGGCTGCAGCATGGGCTGGATCCAGGCGGCCGACAGCTCCACCACCAAGGACATGGAGGGTACCACCACCAAGGACATGGAGGGTACCAAGAGCTCCGACTAGTCGCCATGGTTTATTCTGAGGCGGTGCGTGCGCAGAACGGCGCGCCGCCTCTTGTTTTTTTGCGTGTCTGATTAGCCCAATCTTCATTCTTACATGCCTTGTTTGCCCCGGGAGAAACCCCAACAGGAGGTTGAACAATGAAACTGGCAGTTTTGACTACCGCAGCATTTCTCAGCACCGGGCTTGTTTTCGCCGGCAGTGCACAAGCCGGGGAGCCCCTCGACGATGCCGCTTGCGACGCCGCGTGGACAATGGCCTCGCCCAACGGCGAGACCGTCTCCAAAGACGACATCACTCCCTACGTCATCGATTACACCATGGTCGACAGCGATGCCGACGGCAAAGTGTCGGCCGACGAGTTCAAGAAGGGTTGCGCCGCCGGCGCGGTGAAAGCCGCGAACGACGCCACCACCAAGGACATGGAAGGCAACTAGCCTATCGTCCTTGCGCTTGGCCGGACACGACGGGTTCGGCTGGCGGACTACGCTAAACGATGGGCCGGGCTTCACGCTTGGCCCATCATTTTTTTGCATTCCACGGACGGGCTCTGGCTCCGCGGCAACCGCACCATCAGCGAGAAGGGGAAGAAGCAGCAAACAGAGCGGCGGTGGCGGTGCGCCAACCGCCTCGGCAAGCTCCAACGGCCTCGATTGGTTGATGGCCAGGGCCGCCCCTGGCGTTCGAGACCAGCCCCGAAATCCGCTTTCTGGGCATCCCCTTACCGCGGGTGCCAATTGGCGAGATCGAGGCTATAAAGTGCAAGAGATTCCCCGGCTAGCGACGTCAATACGGGGGAAGCCTCATAGAGAGGAACGGGGACATGGCTGAGAAGCGAGGCGAAGGCGGCGTATCCTACCACGTCCCCGGCCTGGACTATTTTGAAGACCGCGAGCTCAAGCGTCACGCCGGCGTGTTCTTCCTGTGGGCGCTCGGCGTCGCCGCCGTCATCTCCGGCGATTTCTCGGGCTGGAATTTGGGCTTCGCCGTGGGCGGCTGGGGCGGCATGTTCCTCGGCACCATCATCATCACCATCATGTATCTCGGGCTCACTTATTCCATCGCCGAGATGAGCCCGGCGCTGCCGCATACCGGCGGCGCTTATTCCTTCGCTCGGACGGCATTTGGACCCTGGGGCGGATTCATCACCGGGATCGCCGAGAACGTCGAATATGTGCTGACCCCGGCGGTGATCGTCTACTTCATCGGGGCTTATCTCACCGCGATTTTCGAGGCGCCGGTGGCGTTGCAGCCGGCTTGGTGGATCCTCGGCTACGTCATCTTCGTCGGCCTCAATGCCCGCGGCGTCGAGCTCTCCTTCACCGTCACGGCCATGGTGACGCTGCTTGCGATCACCGTGCTCGTGATCTTCTTCATCAGCGCCATTCCGCTGTTCGACTTCAGCCGATACGCGTTGAATATCGGGGTCGATCCCGCGACGGGAGCGGCAGTGGAACTGCCCGAGGGCAACGGACCGTTTCTGCCCTTTGGGGGTTATGGCATTCTCGCCGCCATGCCCTTTGCCGTGTGGCTGTTTCTCGCCATCGAGCAACTCCCGTTGGCAGCGGAGGAATCGGTCGATCCGCGACGCGACATGCCGAAGGGCATTATGCTCGGCATGTTCACGTTGATTGCGCTCGGGTTTCTCGTGCTCCTGTTCAACCCGTCGATCCCGATCGAACGCGTGGTCGCCGGCGACGGCGGCGTGACCTCCACCGTCCACGGCGCCTTTGCGCTCAGCACATCGAGTGAGCCGATCCTCGATGGCTTCCGCGCGATTTTCGCAACCAATGCGGCGGGGGCGCTGTCGCTCGCCGCGGTCATCGGGCTGGTCGCGAGCTTCCACGCCATCATCTTCGCCTCCGGCCGCCAGATCTACTCACTATCGCGGGCGGGCTATTTCCCGCATTTCCTGTCGCTCACCCACGGCAAACACAAGACACCGAACATCGCGCTCATTGCCGGCGCCGCACTCGGGCTCACCGTGATGCTGGTGGTGTGGTTCGCCATGGGTGGCGAAAGGGGGGGATCGTTCATCGGCGGCGTGCTGCTCAACATGGCCGTCTTCGGCGCCATGTTCTCCTATCTGCTGCAAGGCCTCACCTTCATCCAACTTCGCCGGCGATTCCCGCATATTGAACGTCCCTATCGGAGCCCGGTGGGGATTGCCGGGGCGGCCGTAACGGTGATCATCGCACTCGTGACCATCGGCTTCCAGCTTGCCGATCCCGTCTACCGCACCGGCGTGATCGGCGTGGCGATCTGGTATGCGCTGGCGATCCTCTATTTCGCCGTGCACGGACGGAGGACGCTCGTGCTCTCGCCCGAAGAGGAGTTCGCGGTGAAGCACCGCGACGGTGCGGCCTCGGTCTAGCGGCAGGCTCAGGCTCGTCTGCGCCCGGTTGATTTTGCTCAAGGGCGCGGCCACCCTATGGTGTTGGCCCCTGTCATCCGATTGAAAACATTCGGCCGAACTCTGCCCCGAGGACACCCGGCCCGGGAGTCGCGCTTGCATGACCATCCGTAATCTCGAGCACGCCCTTCGCCCGGGCTCCATCGCCGTGATCGGGGCGAGCGACAGGGCGGGGTCGGTCGGCCAGAAAGTCACCGAGAACGTGCTCACCGGCGGTTTCGCCGGTCCGGTCTACCTCGTCAATCCCAAGCATCGGCGGATCCCCGGCCAGGACTGTTTCGCCAGCATCGACGCCCTGCCCGAGGCGCCAGAACTCGCGGTTCTGGTCACGCCGCCCGAGACCGTGCCGGCTCTGATCGCGGCGCTTGGCGCCAAGGGCACCCGTGCCGCGGTGGTGATCACCGCGGGCCTCGGGCCCGAGGCGAAGCAAGCGATGCTCAACGCAGCGCAGCCCACCTGCCTGCGCATCATCGGTCCGAATGGCCTCGGAATTTGGGTGCCCGGGCTTGGCGTCAACGCCAATTTCGGCATGGCCCGGCCGGTGCCGGGCAAGCTCGCCTTTCTGTCGCAATCGGGCGCGCTCGTGGGCGGCGTGCTCGACTGGGCGACCTCCCGTGGCATCGGCTTTTCCTATGTGGTGTCGATGGGGGAGATGGCCGATGTCGATGTGGGCGACCTGCTCGATTATCTCGCCGCCGACGTCACCACCGGCGCCATCCTGCTCTATCTCGAGACAATCCCGGCCGCGCGCAAGTTCATGTCGGCGAGTCGGTCGGCCGCGCGCGCCAAACCCGTGGTGGTGATCAAGTCCGGCCGCAGCCCGGATTCTGCCCGCGCCGCCACGACCCATACCGGCGCCCTGGCGGGGAACGACGCCGCCGTCGCCGCCGCCTTCCGCCGCGCGGGCCTGGTGCGGGTCGAGGATCTGGAGGATCTCTTCACCGCAGCGGAGACCCTCACCTCTCTCAAGCCGGTCACCGGCGGCGAGCTCCTGATCCTGACCAATGGCGGCGGCGCCGGGGTTCTCGCCATCGATGCGCTGACGCAAACCGGAGGCTCGCTGGCCACGCTCTCGCCCGAACTCATGGCCAAGCTCGACGCGGCCTTGCCCGCGACCTGGTCGCACGCCAATCCCATCGACATTATCGGCGACGCGACGACCGAGCGTTATGAAGCGGCGATGGAGGCCGTGCTCGAGGATGCGCAGGCCAACGCCATTCTGGTGATGAACTGTCCGACGGCGCTCGCCTCTTCGACCGACGCGGCGGAGGCGGTGATCGCCGCCATCGGACGGTACAAGGGCAAAAACCACGTGCCTCCGATCCTCACCAATTGGCTTGGGGCGGACGCCGCGACGGAGGCGCGAGCCAAGTTCCGGGAGGCGGCCATCCCCACTTACGAATCGCCTAAGGAAGCCGTCAAAGGCTTCGGCTACCTTTGGCAATACACCAAGGCGCAAGCGGCGCTGATGCGTACGCCGCCGCGCGAAGCCGATCTTTCGGCCATCGATAGCGGCGCGGCGCGGGCCGCGATGGTGGCCGCGGCAAGCAAGGGACGCGCGCTGCTGACCGAGCCGGAGGCGAAGGCGGTCCTCGCCGCCTATGGCATTCCCACGGTGCCGACCCGCGTCGCGGCTTCGCCGCAAGAGGTTGAGGTGACCGCGCGCGAGTTGCTCGAACACGCCCCGTCGCTCGCGATCAAGGTGCTGTCGGAGGACATCTCGCACAAATCCGACGTCGGCGGCGTGCGGCTCGGGCTCAACTCAGCCGAGGACGCGCGCGAAGCTGCCTTGGGCATGAACGAGCGCATCGCCAAGAGCCGGCCCGAGGCACGGTTGGATGGCTTCACCGTGCAGCCGATGATCGTGCGGCCGAACGCGCATGAACTTCTGCTCGGCGTGTTCGAGGATCGCCTGTTCGGTCCCGTAATCCTGTTCGGCGCCGGCGGCATCGCCACGGAAGTAATCAAGGATTCCGCCGTCGCATTGCCGCCGCTCGACACCGAGCTTGCGCGAGACCTCATGCAACAGACCCGGATCTTCAAACTGCTCGAGGGCTATCGCGACCGGCCGGCGGCCAATCTCGACGCGATCGCCGATGCGCTGGTGCGGTTGTCGCAGCTCGTCATCGATTTTCCGGCACTCAGGGAGCTCGACGTCAATCCGCTGCTCGCCGACGACAAGGGGATTGTCGCGCTCGATGCCCGCATCCGCATCGAGCCGAGCGAAGTCGAGATGCCGGGTCCCAATCCGCGGCTCGCGATTCGGCCATATCCAAATCAATGGGAAGCATCGGTGAAGACCTCCCAGGGGTTGCCGGTACTGATCAGGCCGATCCGTCCCACCGACGAGCCGCTCCTTGCCGCGTTTCAGACCCAACTTCTGCCGGAGGACATCCGCTTTCGCTTCCTCGCGCCGCGCAAGGAGTTCTCGCACAAGACGAATGCCCGCTTCACCCAGATCGACTATGCCCGCGCCATGGCCTTTGTCGCCATGCGCCAGGACCAGCGGGAGCTCATCGGCGTGGCGCGTCTCGCTGCCGACCCCGATTATAGGCGGGCCGAATATGCCGTGATCGTGCGGAGCGATTTGAAGGGCGTCGGGCTCGGCCGGGCGCTGATGCACCATTTGATCCGCTATGCCGAAAGCGAAGGCTTGCGCGAACTCTATGGCGACGTGCTCACCGCCAATGAGCGCATGCTCCAAATGTGCCGCGAGCTGGGTTTCGACATCGCCGCGGACCCCGAGGATTTGAGCTTACGCCACGTGCGCCTCAGCCTGCCGCTAGCGTCAAGCTCTGCCATGCGCGGGGGCTAAGCCGCCGTCATTGGGACAGATGCGAATTGAGTTCGTGGTCGGGGACCTTGGTCAGATCCTTTTGCAGCTCCTTGGTCACGCATTCGGCCACCGGCTTGGGCAGGGAGTCCTTGAGGTTTCTGATCACGCCCGGAGGCGCCACGAGCACGAGCTTGTCGAAACGTCCCTCCTTGGCCAGGGTGGCGAGTTCAGCCCCGACGGTGCGGATGAAGTCCTCCTTGGCCGCCTCGTGCAAATCGCGCCGGGGCTCGACCGCGTGACGGGCCGGCGTCGCGCTCTCCTGCACGCGTGCCGGACGATCGCGGCCAAGCTCCGCGGAGCTCTTATGCAATTCGGTGGACACGAAGCTCGACAGCGTGCGGAAGGCGCCGGCATCGTCTTGCTCGACGAAACGCGCCCGTCCACCATCGGCGATGACGTACCAAAGCTTGGCTTTCTTCATCCTAACACTCCAGTTCGAACAGCGCCCGGTCAGCGCCGACGGAACACGACATAGGCATGGGCGGCGAGCAGCAGTCCCCAACCCAACAGCGGATAGAGAAACCAGTAATAGGTTGGCATATAAAGCAGGTTGACGACGATCAGGAGTGCGTTCACCGCCACATAGACGAAGAGGTGGAGGAAGAAGCCCCTTACCTTGGCGTCGGTGAAGATCGCTTCGGAGCGGCCGCTGCGCTGAAGCAACAAGGCGATGTCGTGAGCGGCAACACCAATGCCCCAGCCGGCGAGCACCCAAATGAACCAGATATGCTGCGGGTTCCTGACGATGTTCAACAGCGCGAGGCCGCCGACGACAGCCACGAAAATGCCGAGATGGATGAGAAAACCCCTCATGCCGCGATCCTGGCCCATGGCTTGGCACTCCTTCCTCGGAGGTTGGTGGCGCATCGGACTATAGGCAGAAGACCCGTCAACGCCTAAAGGCGCATGCGAGCGTGAGACTGAATTCGCCTAAGGCCGCGTTCCATCGCGCAACGTCAGAATGTAAGCGGCGAGGTCGGCAAGCTCCCTCTGCGTCAGCGGGATTTGCGGCATGGGATGCTTGGGCAGAATAATCCTGGCCGTGATGGCGCCAGCCGTCTGGGCCTCGAAATTGGCAATCTCGGGAAAACTCGGAACGTCTGGATTGGCATGTTGCTGCGTGGCACTGCCGATGAGATGGCAATTGGTGCAAAGCTTTTCGGCCAAATCCTTACCATGCACCGGGTCAGGTTTCGACGTGGGCCCGGCGATCGCGGCGACCCCCCAAAACAAGAGCGGAAGAACGAGAAGGACGCGCCCGAGCCGAGCGATATTTTGCATGGTCATGGGCGCCCTTCCACGCATTCACGTACTGAGAGCGGTCAGTCGCTCCAGATCGAGCAGACGCACCCGGCGGGCGCTTTCAAGCTCGATGGCGCCCTGGTGCTTCAATTCCGCGAACATGCGCGACACCGTCTCCAGGGTGAGGCCGAGATAATCGGCGATATCGTGCCGCGGCATTGCCAGTTCGACGACCTCGTCCGCATTGGTGCGCTTGGCCATATCCAGCAGGAACGCCGCGACACGCTCCAGGGCGTTCTTGCGCCCGAGCAGGAGAAGATGCTCCTGGGTGTTGCGCAAGCCGATCATCGTCAGATTGAGCAGGTCGCGCACCAGGCTGACCGACCGCACCCCGGCCAAGAACAGGCTCTGCCAGCGATAGGCGATTAATTTCACCGGCACGACGGCCTCGGCCGAGGCATGGTGCAAATCGCCGGCTTCGAATCCGAACATGTCGCCTGCCGTATGGAAGGCGCTGATCTGCCGGCGTCCATCGGGAAGCAGCTTGCTGATCCTGACGACGCCGGAAATCACCTTGTAGACATGACCCGCCGGCTCGCCCTCGGCGTAGATCTCCGTGTTGCGGCCGAAGCTCATGGCGATACCGAGGGCGCCAAGCCCGGTTGACGGATCTGGAAGCTTGCCGCGCAGAGGCAAGGCTAGGTCCGGTTGGCGTAGTGGAAGGGAAACGGCGGCGGCGGGCGTCAGCATCGTGGGTCCTCCCGAAGGATTCAGATGTCTGAAGCCTAGGTAAGCTCATCGCCTCGCCACGGAAATTCGGGCGACCACCCTAGGGGAAACTACGTAGACCGAGAGAAGCAGCAGGTGAGGATGCGGTGGCGGTCGACCTCAAACGTCGTCGGCGGCGCCTTCGGGCCATAACAGCCAGTCGCGCGCGGCCTTCACCTCATCGGGAGGAAAATACTCCACTTCGCAGTCGATGAAGGGTTCCGCGATCGCCGACCAGATCGAGAGGAACTTGGCGTCGGAGACGATGGCGCAGCGGCTGAAATGGTTGAGATGGCGGAGGATGAACTTCAGATCGTGCCAGAGCGCTTTCGCATCCATGCCCTCGAAATCGTGGATGATCTCAAGCACGCGCACGCGGCCGTGACGCTGGATGAAGGCTTCGAGCTGGTCCGCCGTCCGATCGACCTCCTCGGTGGAGACCCGCCCCGAAATGTCGATCTCGACGGCGGCCAGGTTGTCCATTTCCTTGTAAGACAGCATTCGTCGTCAATTGTCCCGCGGGGCTTCGGCGCCAAGAGAGGCACAGTTTCAGGCTAGCCGGCCACCCCGTCCAGCGCCGATCGTATGGCGTCCAGCAGAACGCCTCCAAACAGAGGTTTTTCAACGATGTTGGTCACGCCCGCTGCCAAGGCCTGGTCCAAGAGACGCCGGCTCCGCTGATTCACCATGAGCACGGTCGGCATGCCCAGTTGGCCCAGGGATTTGGTGTCGCCGGCCCCCATCATAGCGGCGAACACATCCTGGTCGAGCAGAAGGCAAGATCTGAACCCGCCGTTCTTGACCGGTTCGATAGGCGGCTCGCACAGCCTCGCCTCATAGCCCTCGAGCTCCAAGGAAAAGCGCAAGGAATCCGCGAGGACCGCATCTCTGACCGCGATTAGCACGGTGCCAGTCACCGCCACACCTCCTGTCACCATCACTTGCAGCCCACGCGCAGCACCCGGTCCGTAAGCCGAGATAGGGTAAAACAGCGCGGCCCGGCGCGGCTTTGAGCTGCGTCAAAGCGGGGAAACCGGCGAGCCCTCGTGATTGGGATCGAAAAGCGGCCTTCCGCCTAATCGGGCGGCCGAATGGCGACGGCCATGCGAATGAGCTCGGAGAGCGATTTCGCCTGCATCTTCGTCATCAAGTTTGCGCGGTAAACCTCGACGGTCCGGGGACTGATGCCAAGCTCATAAGCGATCGTCTTGTTCGCCTTCCCCGCCACAAGGCCATCGAGCACCTGCCGCTCGCGTTCGGACAGAGACTGAAGCCTTGCCGCAACGGCCGTCTCCTCCTCCGATCGACGCCCCTGTCTTTCGACGTAACCCTCGGCGACGCGAACCGCCCGCAAAATCGCTTCCTCGGCGAACGGCTTCTCGATGAAATCGATGGCGCCGGATTTCATCGCCTCGACCGCAAGGGGGATATCGCCGTGCCCCGTGATCACAATTACCGGAAGCTCGATTGCCTTGGCCCTGAGGCGTTGCAGCAGCTCGATGCCGGTCATGTCCGGCATGCGCACGTCGGTGATCAAACAACCGGACTGGAGCGACGCGAGGCCATCGAGAAACGATGTGGCCGAATCGTAGACCCTGACCGGCACACCGGCCGTGCTCAACAGAAAGGCGAGCGATTGGCGCACGGCCTCGTCGTCATCGACGATGTGAACCACGAAATTATCTTGCATCGCGGCCGCTCACATCGCTTGCAGGCTCCAAGGTGAAGCGAAACTCGGTGCCTCCTCCGGGATTGGGCTTGGCCCACATCTCCCCACCATGCGCTTCGACGATGCGCTTCGAGATCGACAAGCCGACACCCATTCCAGCCGGCTTGGAGGTGACGAAAGCCTGGAACAGTCGCGGTACGATGTCCTTCGCCAGGCCGCTGCCGGTGTCGATCACGCTCACCTCGATCATGCCTTTATCCAACAACGACGTTTCAACCAGAAGCTCCTTTCGCTCGCAGCCATGCATGGCCTCGATGGCGTTCCGTATCAGATTCAACAGCACTTGCTGAATCTGAACCTTCTCCACCAGCACCGGGCCGATGTCCGGATCGAAGTGAAACACGGTCTTGACGCCCTGCTCCTTGGCCCCGACCAGCGCTAAGGCGCTTGCCTCCTCAACCAGCTTGTTGATGTTCTCGGGCCGCTTCTCCGTCTCTCCACGCGTCACGAACTCACGCAATTGGCGGATAATCTGTCCGGCGCGCAAGGTCTGCTTGGTCGTCTCGGCCAGGGCGTCGCGGATCTTCGGCGCGTTCGCGTGCTCGACCTCGTCGATCAGGCGCCCGCAGCCTTGCAGATAGTTGGCGATCGCCGAGAGCGGCTGGTTGATTTCATGGGCCAGGGTCGAGGCCATTTCGCCCATGGCCGTCAGCCGCGACAGGCGGGCGAGCTCGGATTCAAGTTCCTGCAACTGACGCTCGGTCGCCTGGCGCTCGGTCAGATCGCGGACGAAGCCGGTGAAGAAGCGGCGGTCGCCCGAGCGCATTTCGGCGACTTCGAGCTTCATGGGAAAGGTCGAGCCATCCTTGCGCTGTCCCGTCACGACGCGGTCGATGCCGATGATGCGCTTCTCGCCGGTGGCAAGATAGCGGGCGATGTAGCCGTCATGCTCATCGCGAAAAGGATTTGGCATAAGCATGCTGACATTCCGGCCAAGCACGTCCGCTTTCCGATGACCGAAGAGGCGCTCGGCCGAGGTGGTGAACGATTGCATGATGCCCTTCTCGTCGATCACCACGGTCGCGTCGGGAACGGTATTGAGGACCGATTGCAGATGAGCCTCGCGCGCGCGAAGATCCTGCGCCGTCTGCTGATCGTGGACGCGGGTTCGGCACAATTGCTCTCCAAACCAGGATGTGCCGACGCCGACGGCGGCGAAAATTGTGCCTTCGACGATTTCCGGAAAGGCCAGCGCCTCTGCGCCGCCGACCACAATTCCCAAGACCAAACCAAGAGCGGTCGCAAGCAGCCCCGGGCCCAATCCACCGACGCCAGCGGCGAGCAGAATGGCCGGAATGAACAGGATGAGGGCCGCGTGCCCATGCAGCCACGGATTGAGCGCGATGCGCAACAGCAGCAGTACGCCGATCGCGGCCAAAGCGAGCCAGTAATGGGTCGCGGCTGGCGGTGGTTGGAGGACCGCCTGCTTCAATCGTTGCAAGAGGCCGGCTACCGATTGAGAACTCACTGAGGACATTTTGGACGGTCCGAAGCCTGGTCGCGGCCACGCAAGAGATTGAGCCGGATCAAAGCCTCCGTCAAAGACGCGTGTCAATTGGCGAGGGCCAACTGACAAACTTCGTGTTGGATTCACTCTATTAAGCCGGTTTAGATGATGGCGCCGGCGCATCGCGGCTCTTGGCCGCCGTGGCGCATCTGAGGCCGCAGTCACGCTCGCTTTGTCGCTTAGAAAGGAAACGGAAAATGGCCCCGAACGACGCCGAAATGCCCCCCGCACCTGGCCTCAGTGACGACCTCAAGCAGATCTCCAGCCATATCGCGAATTTGCGCGAGGATCTCGAAACCCTCGCCGGCGACGTCGGGCGCGTCGGCCATCACCAATTCGACCGCATGCAGAGCACGGCCAATGCAGCCGCCGCCGAGGTCACGGAAGCGGTCCGCCGCAATCCCCTCTCCGCCGTCGCCGTCGCCGCGGGGGTTGGCTTCCTCTATGGAATTCTCATGCGGCGCTAGGCGACGCGCGACGCGCTCAGTGGGCCATCAGCACCGGGATCGTGGTGCTGCTCAGAACGCGATGCGTGACCCCGCCGAAGGCCCATTCGCGCCAGCGCCAATGGCCATAGGCGCCCATGACGAGCAAGGGGCCCGGCTGGCTCGCGGCCTCGCGCAGGATCGCATCTCCGGCATTGTCGGATTCCGACACGATGACCGAGATCTCCACTTTCAACCCGGTCAAGATGAGGTAGTCGGCCATCGCCGCAAGCGAGGGGTCCTTGCGCTCGTCCTCCTGCACGCTCACCAGCAGAAGGCGCTTGGCCGTGGCCAAGAAAGGTGCGGCCGCCACCACGGCACGGGTCGCCTCGACGCCGTCCTTCCACGCCACCACCACCGTCTCCCCGAGATTGCACGGCTCCATTTCAGGCACCACGAATAGCGGCCGCCCCGATTGGAACAGGGCGCCATCCCGGACCCCCGCCCAAAAGGTGTCGTCGGCGGAGCCGATGCTGGGCAAGACGCTGAAATCCGAAACGCGGGCGCGGGCCGACACGATCGGAATAAAGACGCCCTCCATCGGCACGAAGTCGGCCGACACCTCCGGGTGAGCTTGCGAGGCCTCCTCGAACCACGTCCTTGCTTCGGCCTGCTCGGCCGAAACCTGCTCGCGGCCGATGTCGAGCAATTCTTGCGAGTAGAACGGGCTGAGCTCGGTCGAATAAGGTAGTCTTTGCCAGGGCGCCGGGCAGAGATGTAGTACTTCGAGGCGCGCGCCGAAGCGCTGCGCCAGGCGGAAGGCGACCTTTCGGCAGGCCTCGGTCGTGCCCTGGTGAGCGATCGGCAGAAGAATTCTGACAAGCTTCATGGCAGCACGCTGGCTGACGACACTCACTCTCGGTGCTTGAGACTGAGGATATAAGCGATGACGTTGCTCATGTCTTTCGGCTCGATGATGATGTTGGGCATGGTGGGGTGCGAGGTTTGCAGCCAGACCTGCAACGACATCGCCGTGATCCCCGGATGTTCCGCCACCTCCTTGAAGCGCGGCGCCGCCGGCAGTGGCGACGGCCCCGCCGAGAGGCTGTGACATTTCGAGCAATTTTTTTCGGCGTAGACAAAGCTAGCCTGGGAACTGCTCAGATCGCCGGCCAAAGCTCCGGTCGCGGTCGCAAGGACGATGCTCGTGCTCAGCAACAAGCTTTTCATGCGCGGCCTCCTTTTTCCGCGGCTCTCCGGAGGCGAGCCGGGTCGCGGACATAGAAGGGCGAAAAGCGGTCACCCGGTTTGATCCGAGTCAAAACCTGGCCGGAACCGGGGCGCACCCCAGCGCTTCTTTATTGATCCGGAACAGCGTATGCCTGGACCAACACTCCAGACTCGCAGGGAGGCAGGATGCAAGCGCGGAACACGCACAAGGTCGTTTACGCCGCGCTCATCGGCAACACGCTGATCGCACTCAGTAAATTCGCGGCAGCGGCGATCACGGGATCGTCGGCCATGCTCTCCGAAGCGGTGCATTCGGTGGTCGATACCGGCAATCAAGGCCTCTTGCTGCTCGGCATGAAGCGGGCCGAGCGGCCGGCCGATGCCGCGCATCCTTTCGGATATGGGGCCGAGATTTTCTTCTGGGCCTTTGTCGTGGCCATTCTGATTTTCGCCGTCGGGGCCGGCATCTCCTTCTATGAGGGCGTGTACAAGCTTCTCAACCCGCATCCGATCGAGCGGGCTTATGTCAATTACATCGTGCTCGGCCTCGCCTTTGTGTTCGAAGGCGTGGCCTGGATGATCGCCTATCGCGAATTTCGGCGCGCAGAGCGGGTGAAGCGCCCGCTCCGCTTCTTCTCCGCCCTCCAGCAATCCAAGGACCCGACCATCTTCACCGTGTTGTTCGAGGACAGCGCCGCGCTGCTCGGACTCGTCGCCGCATTCGCCGGCGTGACGGCGACGGAGGTTCTCGGTCTGGAATGGGCTGACGGCGTCGCCTCGATCGTGATCGGGGCCATCCTGGCCGGCGCGGCAATCCTGCTCGCCTATGAGACCAAGGGGCTCCTCATCGGCGAGGCAGCAAGCCGAACCGTGGTCAGGGGCATTCGCGACATCGTCGGAGACAATTCGAAGATCCTAAGCATCAACGAACTCCGGACCCTGCATCTCGCTCCCCATGAGATCCTGCTCGCTCTGAGCGTCGACTTCGCCGACGGGCTGTCCTCGCAAGCGGTCGAGGAAGCGGTGAGCGTGCTCGAGGTCAAGATCAAGAAGCGCTACCCGGAAGTGACGCGGGTGTTCATCGAGGTGCAATCGAAGCGGCGTCACGATCAGTTCGTGGCCGAGGAGGAGGCAAGCGGCTAAGCGAACGCCGCCGCGAGCACCGTCAAGCCCAGACACTCCGCCAATTGCGCGCTCGCGCCGAGCACATCTCCGGTTTGACCACCGAGCCGGGTTGACGCCAATGCCCCAACGGCAATGGCGGCGGCGATGGCGCTCAAGCTCACGAGCACCGACAATCCGAACGGAAGCAGCAGCCAACTGAGGACGAAGGCGACGCCAAGGGCAGCTGCTGCGAGGCGCGCGCTGGGACGGCCGACGGAGGCCGATAGCCCGTCGCCACGGGCGGACGGAAGCGCCACCATGAGCAGCACCGCACTCATGCGGCTCGCCGCGCCTGCCGCCACCAGAGCCGCCAGTACCGCATAACTGTCAGCGATGAGGACGATGGCGGTGGCGCGCAGGACCAGGGAGAGGACCAGGGCGATGACGCCATAGGTGCCGATGTGGTGATCGCGCATAATGGCGAGGCTTCGCTCCTTCGTGGCTCCGGCCAAACCGTCGGCGAAATCGGCGAGGCCGTCCTCATGCAGCGCGCCCATGGCGAGGATCATGGCTGCCAACGCCCAGACCGCGGCGAGCGCCGGCGGACAGGAAAAAGCAAGGCCGAGCCAATAGACAGCCCCGCCAATCACACCGATTGCGGCGCCGACGAGAGGATAGGCCCAGACGCCGTCAGCGGGCGCGGGCGCCTCCGGCAGTTTCAGGCGATGGACCGGCACGCGCGTCAGCAGCGCGAAAGCGGCAGCGAGCTCGGCCAGTCTCTGGCGCAACATGTCAGTCGCGTTCATCGACCCCAGCCTCGTCGAAGGTGGCCATGCCCAGATGACAGGCGAGAGCCGCGCGCAGCACCGCCACGGAGAGCGCGGCGCCCGAGCCCTCGCCAAGCCGCATGTCGAGATCGAGAATGGGCCGCATGTTCAGCTCCGTGCAGAGCGTGCGGTGAGCGGCCTCGGCCGAGCAATGGGCAATCTGGACATGGCCCAGGGCGCCCTGACACAGCTGCGCCAGCGGCGCCGCCGCGGCGGTGGCGATAAAGCCGTCAAGCACGACGGGGATCGCGTGCCGCCTCGCGGCGAGCGTGGCACCGAGAATGGCGGCAAGCTCCCTACCCCCAAGCGCCATGGCCGCCATCAGCGGATCGGAGCACTGCGCGCGATGAAGCTTGAGGCCGGCGTTGATGGCGGCGCGCTTGCGGCCGAGGCCGGAATCATCGAGGCCGGTGCCGCGACCGGCCCAGCGTTCGCCGTCGCCGCCGAGCAAAGCCGCGGCAAGCGCCGAGGCGGCCGTGGTGTTGCCGATGCCCATCTCGCCGAGACAAATAAGATCGGCCGAAGGCGACACCGAATCGAAGCCGGCCGAGACCGCCTCGATGAACTCAGTCTCATTCATGGCCGGAGCTTCGGTGAAGTCCGCCGTGGGCGTGTCGAGCTTCAACGGAATCACGCGGAGCGAAGCGCCAACACTGTTGCAGATCTGGTTGATGGCGGCGCCGCCGCGCTCAAAATTGGCGACCATCTGGGCGGTGACTGAAGCCGGATAGGCCGAGATGCCACGGGCCGCGATGCCGTGATTGGCGGCGAAGACCAGAACCTCGACCTGATCGAGGCGCGGCGCCTCCCGCCTTTGCCAGCGCCCGAGCCAGGCGGCAAGCTCCTCGAGACGCCCGAGGCTTCCTTGGGGCTTGGTCAGGCACGCCTGCCGATGAGCAATCGCGGCTGCGGCTGCGTCACTGCCGTCAGGCAGACTCTCGAGCAGCACGCGCAAGTCATCGAGACTGGCGATGCTGCTCATGCAAGCTCGGCGAGCGTATCGGCGGGAGTCGTCGCGTGCTCGGGCTCACCGGCAATGGCATGAAAAAACGAGCCGGTGACGTGCCCACGCTTGCCGCCGGCTGGTCCAAGCGCCCTCCCCTCGGCATCGAACAGATCGGCGAGCACCGCATCGTGTCCGGGCTCGGCGAGCGAGGCATAGTGGAACTCGTGCCCGCGCAACGCCGTGCCGGCGCGTCCGAGCGGGCAAACCTGCAGCAACTTCGCCCGGCGGTAACCGAGATGCAGGCGGCGCTGGGCGAAGCTCGTCACATGGCCGAGCAGGCCTGTCATGGCGTGATGCTTGCCGTCGGCGTCGAGGAGCGCTTCGCCAAGCACCATGTAGCCGCCGCATTCGCCATGCACCGGCCGGCTCGCGGCGAAGCGCGCGAGGCCGTGTTTGAAGCGGGCGGCATCGGCAAGCGTTCCGGCATGCAGCTCGGGGTAGCCGCCGGGCAGCCAGCAGGAGTCGCAGTCTTGCGGCGGCGCCTCATCGGCCAGCGGCGAGAACGGCACGATCTCGGCGCCAGCGCGCCGCCACCCCTCGATGAGATGCGGATAGATGAAGGCGAAGGCCGCGTCCTCGCCCAGCGCGATGCGTTGCCCCGGGGGCGGGAGCGCGGCGGCGGCGTCCGGCTGAGGCGTAACGTCAAGCTCGGCCGCCAGGTCCTGCAGCAAAGCGAGATCGCAATGACGCTCGGCGAGATCGGCGAGGCGGTCGAGACGGTGGCCGAGATCGTCATGCTCCAGCGCCTGAACCAGACCGAGATGGCGCTCGGGCAGATGGACCGCCTCGTCGCGGGGGATGGCGCCGATGACGGGAATTCCGAGCGTGGCGACGGCCCGCTCGATCATGGCGCGGTGGCGGTCGCTGCCGAGCCGGTTCAACACCACACCGGCAATCTGGACGCGTGGATCGAAGCTGGCAAAGCCGTGCACAACCGCCGCCGCCGATTGCGCCTGACCCGACACGTCGAGCACGAGCAAAACGGGAATGCCAAAGCGGATGGCGAGCTCGGCCGCGGCGCCCTCACCCATCGCCCCGCCGGCGACGCCGTCGAACAGGCCCATGGCGGATTCGATCACGAGCAGATCGGCGCCAGCCCCCGCGTCGTGAACCAGACGCTCAAGCAGCGACGGCTCCATGGCCCAAGTGTCGAGATTGAGGCAGGGCGCGCCAGAGGCCGCTTGATGGAAGGCCGGGTCGATGTAGTCCGGTCCGCATTTGGCCGCGCGGACGCGCAAAGCCCGGCGGCGGAAGGCGGCAAGAAGCGCCAGTGTGACCGTGGTCTTGCCCGAGCCAGAGCGCGAGGCCGCGACGAGGATGACTTTCGCGCTCATCTCACGCCACCATCTCCGGGACGCGGGCGGCAAGGTCGAGAAGCTTCGCCCTGACGCTGACGATGCCGCCGATGGCGATGATGGCCGGCGCTTCGAAGTCGAGCTCGCGCGACTCGGCGACAACGCGGCCAAGCGCGGAGATCAGAATGCGCTCATCGGCTAAAGTCGCCGAGGCGATCACGGCCACGGGTTCATCCGCATCGAGGCCAGCTTGCATGAGCGAAGCGGCGACGCGCTCAAGATTGCTCAAGCCCATATAGAGGACGATCGGTTGGCCGGTCCGCGCCAGCGCGCCCCAATCGACGCGGTCCTCGTCGCTGCCGCAATGGCCGGTGACCAGGATCAGCGCCTGGTTCACCCCGCGCAAGGTGGCGGGGATCGAGGCCACGGTCAGCGCCGCGAGGCCGGAGGTGATGCCGGGGATGATGCGGAAGGGGATGCCGGCTCTGGCCAGCGCCAACGCCTCCTCGCCGCCGCGGCCGAACACGCAAGGGTCGCCGCCCTTCAAACGCAAGACCCGTCTTCCTTCCCGCGCCAGAGCAATCAGCCGGCCGAAGATATTTGCCTGCGGGGTCGAAGGCTTGCCGCCGCGTTTGCCGGCGAATTCGAGCGTGGCGCCGGGCCCCGCGAGCGCCAGAACCCGCGGATCGACCAAGGCGTCATGGACAATGACATCGGCCTTAGCCAGGCCGGCAAGCGCGTGCAGCGTGAGGTGCCCCGGATCTCCAGGGCCGGCGCCCGCGAGCCAGACATGGCCCGGCTCGAAACCCGGCAGTCCGGCCATCGCCGCTTTGAGCGCGTCCATCATGCTTGGCGTTCCTCGCGGTGACAGGCTCGCGGCAAAGTTCTATTGGCTTGGCCATGGACGAGCCACGCTCCCTCCGCCGCGGCTGGACCACCGGCGCCTGCGCGACGGCGGCGAGCAAAGCCGCCTATGCCGCGCTCCTGACCGGGGATTTTCCCGATCCCGTCGAGATTACCTTGCCGGGCGGGCAGCAGGTCGCCTTCGCCCTCGCCGTCACGCGCAAAGATGGCGGTCAGGCGATGGCCGGGGTGATCAAGGATGCCGGAGACGATCCGGACGTGACCCATGGCGCGCTGGTCGAGGCTATGGTGCGGGAGGGCGCGCCCGGCAGCGGCGTGCGCTTCAAGGCGGGGCCCGGCGTGGGCACCGTCACGCTGCCTGGGCTCCCGGTCGCCCCCGGCGAGCCCGCGATCAATCCCGTGCCGCGCCAAATGATCCGCGCGGCCATCGCCGAATTGGCAAGCGCCCATGGCGCGCCCGGCGATGTCGAGGTCGAGATCACCATTCCGCATGGCGAGGAGATGGCGGCCAAAACGCTTAATGCGCGGCTCGGCATTTTGGGCGGGCTGTCGATCCTCGGCACCACCGGCGTGGTGGTGCCCTATTCCTGCGCCGCGTGGATTGCATCGATCCATCAGGGCATCGACGTCGCCCGCGCCACCGGCATCGCCCATGTCGCAGGCGCGACCGGGCGCACTTCGGAAGCGGCGGTGCGAAAACTTTACGGCCTGTCCGACGGGGCGCTGCTGGACATGGGCGATTTCGTTGGCGGCATGCTCAAATATCTGCGGAAGCACCCGGTCCCCAAACTGACCATCGCCGGCGGCGTGGCCAAGATGACCAAGCTCGCGCAGGGCCTGCTCGATCTCCATTCCGCGCGCGGCCAGGTCGAGCTTGCGGCGCTGGCACACATCGTGAGGGGCGCCGGGGGATCGGAGGATCTCACCACCCGCATTGCCGGCTGCAACACCACCGCCGAAGCCTTCAGCCTGGCAGCCGAGGAGGGCGTGGCTCTTGGCGACGCGGTGGCGGCACGTGCGTGGAAGACTGCCGCCGCTGTGATCGGAGGGACCGGCATCGTGCTCGACATCGTGATCTTCGATCGCGAGGGGAATTTGGCCGGACGGTCCGAGGCGAAGCCAGTGCTGGCGAAGCCGGTTCATGCCGCGCCTCCCAAGCGGTAGCGCCGCCGGTAATTGGCGTCGTAGAGGGCGCTGTCGCGGAAATCTTCAGCGCCGAGCGCAGGCCCGACCAGGATCAGGGCGGTGCGTTCGGGCGGGTCCTTGGCCACCTCGCTCGCCAGAGTTCCCAGCGTCGCCCTGACGATGCGTTCGTCCGGCCAGCTGGCGCGAACAACCACGGCGGTCGGGCAATCGGCGCCATAGAAGGGCAGCAGCTCCTCCACCACGCGGTCGAGTGCCTGGATCGACAGATGCAGCACCAGGGTGGTGCCGGTGGCGGCGAAGGCCGGAAGCGTTTCACGCGGCGGCATGGCCGAGGCGCGGCCGCTGGTGCGGGTGAGCACCAGGGACTGCGCCACCTCAGGCAAGGTCAGCTCGCGCTTGAGCGCGGCGGATGCTGCGGCGAAGGCCGGGACACCTGGGGTCAAGGTGTAGGCGATGCTAAGCGCGTCGAGGCGGCGAAGCTGCTCCCCGACGGCGCTCCAGACCGAGAGATCGCCGGAGTGAAGCCGCGCCACGTCCTGGCCGGCGCGGTGGGCTGTCTCGAACTCGGCCACGATCTCGTCGAGGCTCATGGGGGCGGTGTCGACGATGCGCGCGCCTTCGGGGCAAAAAGCGAGAATGTCCTCATTCACCAGCGAGCCGGCATAGAGACAGACGGGGCAGCGCGCGATGAGATCGCGGCCGCGAATGGTCAGCAGGTCGGCGGCGCCCGGGCCGGCACCGATGAAATGCACATTCATGGTTTCACCATTGATGGTTTCACCACGCTCCACTGGGTCACGGTCATGGCCGGACGGAAGGCTTCTCTGCCCCCGATGGCATCGAGACGTTCAACGCTCAGCCTCGTGAGGCTGCCGCCGTGCTCTCTTTGCGCGGCGAGGATTGCGCGCTCGGTCGCAAGCGTGATGGCGTTGGCGACCAGGCGTCCGCCGGGCTTCAGCGCGGCCCAGCCTTTCTCGATGACGTTTGAGTTCCCACCCCCGCCGATGAAGATCGCGTCGGGCCGAGGCAAGCCCTCGAGCGCACCCGGCACCTCGCCGGTCACCATATCGAGCCGCGGCACGCCAAGCTCGGCCGCATTACCGGCGGCGCGGGCAGCGCGCGCCGCGTCGCGCTCGATGCCGATGGCGCGCATCGAGGGATGGCGCAGCAGCCATTCGATCGCGATCGAGCCGGAGCCGGAGCCGATATCCCACAGCAGCTCCCCGGCGCGGGGAGCAAGCGAGGAGAGCGTGACGGCGCGGATCTCGCGCTTGGTGATCTGGCCGTCATGCTCGAATATCTCGTCGGGCAGACCTGACGTCAGCGGAATGATCTTGGCATCGGGGCTTGCCTCGATTTCGATGGCGATCAGGTTCAAATCCTCGACATCATTGAACCCGTAGCCATCGGCACGCGTGCTGCGGATGCGCTCGCGCGGGCCGCCCAGGGCTTCCAGCACATGCATGACTGAGCGCTCGAAGCCGCGGGCGACGAGATAGCTTGCGACCTCGGCTGGCGTCGCCGCATCGGCCGACAGCGCCAGCACGCGCCGCTTCGGCTGCAACGCCGGCGCCAGCGCGTGGATCGGCCGGCCGCATAGCGACAGCGCGGTGGTGTCGTCGAGGGCCCAGCCGAGACGCGCGCAGGCCAATGACAGCGACGATGGCGCCGGCACGCAGATGGTCTCCTCCGGCGGCACGTGGGAGGCGAGCATGGCGCCAATGCCGAAGCAATAGGGATCACCCGAGGCGAGCACCGTTACCGGCGCGCCGCGATGAGCGAGGATGGCGGGCATCGACTCGGCGATCGGGCTCCGCCAGAAGATGCATTCACCCTGGGGCAGACCGTCGGCGAGCGCGAGGTGACGGCGGCCGCCGATGACGAGCTTGGCGTTGGCGATCAGCGCTCGAGCCGCGGGGCTAAGACCCTCGACACCGTCCTCGCCGAGCCCCACGATGGCGAGCCAACGGCCTGGCTGGTGCCGATGTGGCGCATCGATCATGGCGCAACCCGCGAGTTCGAATGCAGCGGACGAAGCTTCTCATTCTCGGCGGCAGCAGCGAGGGGGCGGAGCTTGCGCGCGCGCTCGGGCCCGATCCGCGCTTCGATGCGACGCTGTCGCTCGCCGGCGCGACCCAGCATCCGGCGAAAAGTCCGGCGCGCATGCGGAGCGGCGGCTTCGGCGGCGTGGAAGGCCTCGCGCGCTACCTCATTGAGAACCGCATCAATCTGCTGATCGACGCCACGCATCCCTTTGCCGCGAATATGAAGCGGAACGCGGTGGAGGCCGCGGGCGCGGCCGGCGTCACGCTGCTTGCGATCCGTCGCCCGGCCTGGGTGCCGGAGCCCGGCGACGATTGGATCGTGGTCGCCGATCTTGAGGAGGCGGCCGTGGCGCTCGGGGAGCAACCGCAGCGCGTCATGTTGACCTCGGGGCGCAAGGAACTGGCGCCGTTCAAAGCCGCAGGTCAGCATTTCTATATGCTGCGCAGCGTCCAGGCGCCCGAGCCTGACGAGTTGCCGGCTCGCGTTGAGACGATCCTTGCACGCGGGCCCTTCAATTTCGCCGATGAGCTGGAGCTGCTGGGAGCGCATGCGATCGACGTTCTGGTGACCAAGAATTCCGGCGGCATGGCCACGTCGGCCAAGCTTGCCGCCGCCCGCGCCCTCTCCCTGCCCGTGATCATGGTGAGCCGTCCGGCGATGCCGGATGCGGTCAGCGTCGAGACCGTGGCTGAAGCGCTTGCCTGGCTGGAGCGCGATCATGGTTCGACCAGCTCCGCGTGACGCAGAGTATAGACGGCGGGACGCCCGCCACTCGTGACCAGCCGCGTCGCGCTCGATCCCACGATCACCAGCGTACGCATGTCGGCGCGCGCCGGATCGGCGTCGGCGAGCGTCGTAATCTCGATGCTCTCGTCGGGCTGGCTCACGGCACGGGCGAAGATCACCGGCGTGGTGCCGACGCGGTGCCGGCCGATCCGCGCCAGGGCCTGGCCCAGCTGCCAGGGGCGCGCCTTCGAGGCCGGGTTGTAGAGCACAATAATAAAGTCAGCCGACGCCGCCGCCTCCAGGCGCTTCAGCACCAGATCCCAGGGCTTGAGATTGTCGGAGAGCGAAATCACGCAGAAATCGTGACCGAGCGGCGCGCCGATCCGGGCCGCGGCGGCGAGCATGGCCGAGACGCCCGGCACCACACTGATATCGATATCGCGCCATTCAGGCTTGCCGGTCTCGATCGCCTCGAACATGGCGCTGGCCATGGCGAACACGCCGGGATCGCCTGACGAGACCACGGCGACGGATCTGCCGGAAGCGGCAAGCTCAAGCGCCTGATTGGCACGGGCCAGCTCCTCGCGATTGTTGGAAGCATGCCTGACCTGCCCCTCCTTCTCGGGCACGCGGGCGAGATAGGGTCCGTAGCCGACCAAATCGGTTGCGGCGGCAAGCGTCTCGGTTGCGAGAGGCGTCGTCAGTTCCGCCGCGCCGGGCCCAATGCCCACAATAGCGAGACGCCCGGTCATAACGGCTTCCGCAAGCCCGGGACCAGCACGATGCCGAAATAGGCCGCCTCGTCGTCGGGCTTGTCCGCGAGCCGGACGATGCGCTCCTCCGGCATGGTGCCGCGCTCGACATAAATGGCGCGATCGAGCAGGCCTGATTGCGCCAGCGCCTGCCTGATCTTGGCGAGGTTGCGGCCGACCTTCATGATCACGGCGGCGTCGCAGGCCGCGAGCCGTTCCACCAGTCTGTCGGCTGCCATGGTGCCGGACAGCACCGCGAGCATCTCATCGCCGCAGGTCATGGGGCTGGCGGCGCGCGTCCAGCAGCCGCTCATGGCGGTGATGCCGGGGATGACCTCGCAGTTGTGGGTCTCGGCCAGCCGCTCATGCAGATGCGCATAGGAGCCATAGAAGAAGGGATCGCCGGCGCAGAGCACGGCGACGTCGTGGCCCTGGTCGAGCTTCGCGGCGAGCATGGCGGCGCTGTCGTCATAGAAGGCGACGAGCGCGTCGCGATAGCGGCGGTCGGTCTCGGCGATCTCGGTGGTGTAGGGGTAGTCGAGGCGGACCAGCTCGGCCTCTGGGTTGAGATGGCCGTTGACAATGCGCCGCGCATTGCCGGGATTGCCCCTCTTGGCGAAAAAGGCGATCACCGGCGCCGATTTCAGGATGCGCGCGGCCTTGAGCGACATCAGCTCAGGGTCGCCGGGGCCGACGCCTACGCCGTATAGAGTGCCGCGTGCGTTCATCACTCTGCCTCGCTCGCCAGCGCATTGACGGCCGCGACGGCCATGGCGCTGCCGCCTTTGCGTCCGGTTACGATCAGGAACGGCACCGAATTGTGGTCTGCGAGCGCCTGTTTCGATTCCGCCGCGCCGACAAAGCCGACCGGCATGCCGATGATCGCGGCAGGCTTGGACGCGCCGGCATCGATCAGCTCCAAGAGCCGGAACAGGGCCGTGGGCGCATTACCGATTGCGACCAGGGCGCCGTCGAGCCGGTCGAGCCAAAGATCGAGCGCGGCGGCCGAGCGCGTGGTGCCGAGCTTCGCGGCGCGCTCATGGATGCCTGGCGCGTCGAGGGTGCAGACGATGTCGTTGGCGGCCGGCAGGCGCGCACGAGTGATACCGTTCGCCACCATCTTGGAATCGCAGAAGATCGGCTTGCCTGCGAGCAGCGCGCCGCGCGCGGCGGAGACGAAGCCCGGTGAGAAGCTAAGGTCGCGGGCGATCTCGACCATGCCGCAAGCATGGATGATGCGTACCGCAACACGGCCCTCGTCCCGATCGAAGCGCGCCAGATCCGCCTCGCCGCGGATGATGGCGAAGGAGCGGCGATAGATCTCGGCGCCGTCCTGAACATAGTCGTATTCGGCGCTCATGGACGCTGTCCCTCCCCCGACTGAAGCAGCGCAACAATTTGGTCGATGCCGAGAGCAGTCAGGGCTGGCGTGTCGGTTGTCGTGCCCTCGCGGATCAGGTCGTAAAGGCCATCGCGCCCAACCAGAGTGAACCCCGCCGGGCCGCGATAGGCGCAAGATTTGGCGCAAGCCGAGACGTGGATGGTGCGGGCTTCGTCGATGGCGATCGCGGCGGCAAGGCGGCTCGCATCGCCGCGTGCATCGACGCTGGCGCATCCGCAGGACGGCGCGCCGACGCAGGCGAAGATGCGAAGGCGCCGGTCGCTGGGGTCGGCGATCAGGCCCAAAGCGGTGACTTCGTCACTCAGGTCTTTGCTGTCCGCGTCCGCCACACCCGGCAGCAGCAACGCACGCCAGGGCGTGGTCCGCAAGCTGCCATCGCCATGCCGCTTGGAGAGATCGGCAAGCTTCGCCAGCGCAGCGCCCTCGATGCGGCCGAAGGGCAGCCCCACGCCAAACGAGCCTTCGGCTCGATTTGGACTTGGAATGAAGCCGACCGGAGATCGCGCTTGCGGTGTTCGGCTGTCCGGCATCGGGATCGGCGTCAAGCCGGCAGCGGCGAAGATCGCTTCCTCGCCAAGATCATGGACAAGCACAGCCATGCGACGCGGCGGCTGGCGCTGCTCCCAGGACAGATGCAGGAAGGCCAGGACTAAGGCCTTGACCGTCTCGGTGAGCGAGGCGCGCGAACATAGCGCCACGTGGGCGCCCCCATCGAGCCGCACCGCGAGGCTGCTTCCAGCGGCGCGAACCATGATGTCGGCGGCGACGCCCGCGAGCGGCAGCACGCCGCCGCCATCGACGAGCACGGCGAATTTGGGCGGCAGCGCGTGCAACGCCTGCTCCGCTTGAAGCATGGACTCGAACTCGCGTGCAGATGCATGAGCGTCGAATGAAGCCGTTGCATCGCCGGGACCGAGCGGGCTCGCCATGACGTTGCGCACGGCCTCGACGGCAGGGTTGGCGCTGGCGAGGCCGGCGCCGATGATGATTTCAGCGAGCAGTTCGGCCGAGCGCGGCGTGAGACCCCTGAGCTGGAGATTGGCGCGAGAGGTCAGATCGATATGGCCGTTGCCATGGCGGCTTGCCGCGTCGGCGACGATGCGCGCCGCAGCGGCGGTGACAGTGCAGGCGGTTGGCTTTACCCGCGCGAGCCAGCCGTCACCGGATTGCATCGGCGAGAGCAGCGTCGGGCACCAGCCCTTGATGGTGACGGCGGCGGTCATGATGCCGTCTCCCGCATCGTCGCGACGGAGTTGCGGCGCGGCCGCCACAGACCGCGCTTGACCGCCTCATCGAAACGCGCGGCCATAGCCTCGCGCGCCGACGGGTTCTCCCGGCGCAGGAACGCGTCGACACTGTCGTCGCCAAGGGTCGCGTCGAACAGCGCATCGAATTGAAAATCGAGACGCGTTGGCAGGGTGGCGGCGAAGGCGAACAGGCCTTCAACGCTCCGCGTCACCTCGGCGGCGCCGCGATAGCCGTGGCGCATCATGCCTTCGATCCAGACCGGATTGGCCGCCCGGCCGCGCACGATGCGCGCAATCTCCTCCACCAGCGTGCGCACCTTCGGCGCTTCGGGGCGGGAAATGTCGGTGTGATAGAGCGCCGGCGTCCCGCCGAGACGGTCGGCGGCGGCGGCGAAACCGCCTTCATAAGCGGCGAAATCGAGACTATCGAGCAGGTCGATCTCGGCGTGATCCTGCTGATGCAGGAAGGCGTCGGCCTGGCGGACGCGCGCGGCGAAGCCGTCGGCATCGGCCACGCCGTCGATCCCCTTGCCATAGGCGGTCGATGAAGCGGCGAGATAGTCGCGGCCGAGATCGGCGCGCGCCTCCCAGGCGCCGCGCTCAACCCGCTCCGTCACCCCTGCCCCATAGTCACCTGGGGCTGCACCATAGACCCGCGCGGTCGCCCGCCGCCAAGCCTCTCCCTTCAGCCCGCGTGCCGAAGCGGCAAGCGGGTTCCAATCATCAGGCTCGTCGCGCGCGGCGATGGCGCGAACAGCCTCGTCGAAGAGTGCGATCTGCATCTCGAAGGCGTCGCGGAACAGTCCGGAAATGCGCAAGGTCACGTCGACGCGCGGATGCTCCAGCTCGGCAATCGGCAAAATCCCGATGCCGGTGACGCGATTGGAACCCTGATCCCAGATGGGCCGCGCGCCCATGAGCAGAAGCGCCAGCGCCAAATCTTCGCCGCCGGTGCGCATGGTGGCGCTGCCCCAAACATCCATCACCAGATTGCGCGGCCAGTCGCCATGGTCCTGCAAATGCCGGCGGATCAACTCCGCCGCGGCCTTCTCGGCGAGGACAACCGCGGAGCGCGTCGGCACCGCGCGGGGATCGATGGTGTAGAGATTGCGGCCCGTCGGCAGCACGTCGGCCCGGCCGCGCGTCGGCGCGCCCGAGGGACCGGGGGCGATGAATTTGCCGTCGAGAGCCGCGACCAGCGCTTCGCGCTCGCATGCCGCCGCTTGGTCGATTCGCGCGGCGAGGCGCTCCACATCAAGCTCGGGGTTCGACTGCGCCAGCGCGGTGAGGAATTCGGCGCGTCGATGCGGCTCCGGCGCGCGCCCGAACACATGCAGCCCGTCCCTGATCTGCAAATCCTTGACGTCGCAGAGATAGGCGTCGAGCCGGGCGAGCTGGTCCTCGTCGGAAATGGCGGTCTGCGCCCCGCTTTCGGCCAGCAATCCCGCCGCGGCGGCGCGGTCGAGGATCTCCTGGCGGAGCAGCGCGGTGCGGCGGCGGTCGAGCCCGTCGGCTGCGGCGAATTCATCGATCAGGCGCTCAAGCTCCAAACTCTCACGGCTCAACCCGGCAGGTTTCAGCGGCGGCGTCAGATGGCCGATGGTCACCGCGCCGAGCCGTCGCTTGGCGGCAGCCGCCTCGCCCGGATTGTTGACGATGAAAGGATAGGCGACAGGCACGCCCCCGAGCAGCGCCGAGGGCAGGCAGGACGCCGACAGGGCCATGGCCTTGCCCGGCAGCCATTCCAGGGTGCCATGGGTGCCGAGATGGATGAGGGCGTGAACGCCCACGACCCGCCGCAGCCAGAGATAGAAGGCGACATAGACGTGGCGCGGCGGCAAGTCGGGGTCGTGATAGCTCGACTTGCGGTCGAGCACATTGCCGCGGTCAGGTTGGATCGCGGCGACGAGCTTGCCGTGATGGGCGAAGCGCAAGGTGAAATGCCCATTGCTGACGCACGGATCGTCCTCTGGCGCGCCCCAGGCCGCGACAATCTTGGCGCGCGCGGCGGGATCGAGACCGCCAAGCAAACGCCGATAGTCGCCGAGCGACAGAAATGGCGCCGGCTCAGCCTCGCACAGCTCCGCCACCACGGCGTCGCCATGGGGGAGCGTGCCGCCCATATCGAAGCCTTCGCGTTCAAGCAGCGCCAAGATCTCCACGCTGCTGGCGATGGCATCAAGGCCCACGGCGTGGGCGGCTTGACCCGCCGCGCCTGGATAGTCGGACAGCACCAGCGCCAGCTTGCGTAGCGCGCGCGGCGTGGTGGCGAGCTTGACCCAGGCGCCGGCGCTCCGCGCCGCGGCGGCGATGCCCTCGGCCGAGGGCTGATGCGCGACGCGGGCGAACTCAAGTCCTTCGACTTCGCTGTGCTCGCCTTTGAACGAGATCGCCGTGGTGAGCAGCCTGCCGTCGAGTTCGGGTAGCACCACCTGCATGGCGAGGTCGCTTTGCGACAGCCCTCGCGCGGAATCCCGCCACGCTTGGCGGCCCGAGCCCGCGAGCACCAGCTGCAATATGGGAGCGCCGGCCGCCTCCAGGGGCGATGGTTCGTCGTCGAGGCGAGCGGAAAAGGAAGTGGCGTTGAGCACAATGCGCGGACCCCAGTCGCGCAAACACGATGCCACGAAGTGGCCGGTGGCGCGATCCTTCAGGCTGCCGACATAGAGCGCCCGCACATTGAGGCCTTGCTCGCCGAGCGCGTGTGCCAGGGCCTCGATGGGCGCGAGATCGGCGGCGAGGAGATAGGCGCGGTAGAACAGGATCGCGGCGAGCGGACGGCCGGGCATCTCCGCCACGCCGAGGTCATGTTCGCCATGCATGGGGAGCGGCGCGGCGACGAGACCATGGTCCGGCGCAAGTCCCGCAAGATGCGCCATGAGCTGAAGCGCGCGGCGCAAATTCTCCGGTCCGCCCGAGGCGAAATAACCATCGAGCCGCGCCAGAACCGCCTCCGACACGGTCGAGAGCTTCGCCAGCCGGGAATCCGGGCGGGACTCGCCCGGCAGCAGCGCCAAGGGAATCCCCCGCGCCCGGGCCGCATGGGCAACCTCTTCAGCGCCATAGCGCCAATAATCGAGGCCGCCGAGCAGGCGGATGACGACGCAGCGCGCCTCGGCGATGATTTGCTCGACATAAAGGTCGACCGACATCGGGTGGCGGAGCTTGGCGAGATTGGCGAGGCGCAGCGACGGGAGTTCGCCGCTATGCGCAGCCCAGGCCCCAGCGGCAGCGCCGAGGTCGCTGTCGGAAAAAGACAGAAAAACGAGATCGGCCCGCGACTGGCCAAGATCGACGGCGGCTTCCGCCTCGTCCAGTGCTCTTGTCTCGCGAACCAACAGGTGCATGGTCTAATCCAGAATGTGGGCTTCGATCGCAGCGCGGTCGAGCCCGGTCTGGCCGATCACCACGATCTGGCCCTGGCGCGCGCCCGCATTCGGCCACGGGCGGTCGAAGCCCGAGCGAAAGCGCCCGCCAACCCCTTGTACCGCGAGGCGCATGGGCTTGCCCGCGACCGCGGCGAAACCCTTGATGCGCAGCACGTCGTGGGTTTCGGCCACCGCTTTGAGGCGGTCCAGCAGCGCGTCCGGATCATTGATCTCGGGCAACGCCACGACGAAGCTCTCGAAATCGTCATGCTCGTGCTCGCCGTCGAGGGCGTCGTGATGGGAGGGCCGCGCGGCGAGATCGTCTTCGGCCGCGGCGCCAAGCCCCAACAGCACATCGGCATCCACCCTGCCCTCATGCGCGGCGACGATTTTCACCGCGCGCGGCACAATGGCTGCGACCTGGCGCGACATGCGCTCGCGGGTCGCGGTGTCGATCAGATCGGTCTTGTTGAGCACGATGAGGTCGGCGGCCATGAGCTGGTCCTCATAGACCTCCGCCAACGGATTGTCGTGATCGACCGAGGGGTCGAGCTCACGCTGGCGCGCAACCGCCTCGGGATCGTCGGCGAAGCGCCCGGCGGCAACAGCCGGCGCGTCGACCACGGCGATGACGCCGTCCACCGTCAGCCGCGAACGAATGCTCGGCCAGTCGAAGGCTTTGACCAGAGGCTTTGGCAGCGCCAGCCCCGACGTTTCGATAATGATGTGGTCGGGCGGGAAGTCCCGGTCGATCAGCGCCTGCATGGTGGGCACGAAATCCTCGGCCACGGTGCAGCACAGACAGCCATTGGATAGCTCGACGATATTCTCCTCGGGACAGGACTCAATGCCGCAGCCGCGGAGCGTGTCGCCGTCGATGCCGACGCTGCCAAATTCGTTGACGATGATAGCGATGCGCTTGCCGCGCGCGGTCTCGATTAGGTGGCGGAGCAGCGTGGTTTTCCCCGCGCCGAGAAAGCCGGTGATGATGGTTGCGGGAATGCGCGTGGCGGTCTTCATTCGGCGGCATCCTTGAATTGTTGAAGCTGAGAGGGGAAGCGCGCCACCACCGTCGTCTGCATGGAGGCCGGGCGCTTCGACGGCAGCACGACGCCGGTCTTGGCCTCGGCGTAGGTCGCACAATAGGTCAGGAGATCGGAGGCGTGCTCGGGGCCGAGATCGCCCATCAGATAGGACCATTTTCCGGGCGCCGCGATCCCGACCGAGCAGCCCCGCTCGCAATTGGCGAAGCAGAGCATGGGACAAAGCTGCACCGGCGCGCTCGCGCCCATCTCGGCGGTCAGGGATTGCAGCGCGTCAAAGAGGCGGCGGCCGTCGGTGGTTGCACCGTCTGGCGCGGCCTCCGCTCCACGGCATCGGCACGAAACGCAGACAAAGAGTTTTGGGCGGTTTTCTTGCGACAATTCGACCCCGTCGGACGGCTGACCACATTCTCGGGGTGCAACGATTGAAAGGCGCGACGCCGCGCCGGAGCGGACTGCCTCCACGCTGCCAGGGCACCCCGCCCGGCATCGAGGTTCGAACAAGCGACGGCAGGTCTCCTGGCTCGCGGATCCTTCACTGGCCGAGGCCTTCCCAGGGTCGCGCCCCCAGTGGTCAATTACGGCTAGCTTTCCGCCTACAGTTGCGGGGGCAGCTGCGGAATTCGGGCGAAAAACCCGTCACCGCATTCCCTTTTCACTCCTCATTCTCGAGGAGACCGTCATTTTCGCCCCCACTAAAGGGCGGGGTACACGGCCTTGTCAACGAAGATGGGGCCGATCGTCAATCGGGCTTGCGGCGAGGCGGGTCCAGTCTATAGTTTCGGCTGTCGTCGGTTCCCGCGCTCGCACCGCGGGACGCAAGACGGGAACGCGGTCAGGGGCTCGAGCCTCGAAGCCGCGGCTGCCCCCGCAACTGTAGGCGGAGAGCTGCCCCTCAACGCGATGCCACTGGAGCTCATCCTCCGGGAAGGCGGAGGACGCAGCTTTGACCCGCAAGCCAGTAGACCGGCCGGCGACTGGCAACCTGAACGGCCCTCGGGTGGAGGGCAGAGGGAGAAGATAATGACGAGCCTATCGCACAAACGACCGGACGCGGCCGCAAGCATCGCCGCGGATCTGACGGCTGCGCGCGCCATTCCCATCTTCATGGCGGCGCTGCTCGGCATCTTCATCGTCGGCGGTGTTGGCTTTTCTCATATCCAGGCGGTGCACAATGCCGGACACGATTACCGGCATTCCATGGGCTTTCCTTGCCACTAAGGAGGCCCAGATGGATTATTTCCGCAATATCGTCCTGATCGCGGCGATCGCCGGGCTGATCGCCGGTCTTGGCATGACGGTCGCGCAAGAGCTGACCACCGTGCCGCTGATCCTCAAGGCCGAGACATTCGAGCAGGCGGCGGAGGCAAAAACGCCCCCCGCGCATGCACATGACGACGCAAACGCTTCCGCGCACGATCATGGTGACGGCTGGGCGCCGCGAGACGGGTTCGAGCGGACCGCCCTCACGCTTGCCGCCAATGTTCTGACCGGCATCGGGTTCGCGCTTCTCCTTATCGCCGTGAGCGAGCTGGCCGGCGGCATCGCTGGCTGGAGACAAGGCGTGTTCTGGGGGCTTGCGGCCTTTGCCGTGTTTACGCTGGCGCCTGGGCTCGGGCTACCGCCGGAGCTTCCGGCGATGCCTGCGGCCGAGCTTGGGCCCAGGCAGATCTGGTGGGTGGGGACAGTTGCGTCCTCCGCCGCAGGGCTTGCCTTGCTCGTCTACGGACGCTCGGTGCTGGCCATCGCAGGCGGCGTGGTTCTCCTGGTCGCGCCGCACATCATTGGTGCGCCCCAGCCGGCGACCTATGAGACAGCGATCCCGGAAGGCCTGCATCACAGCTTCGTCGTGGCGGTGGTGCTGACAACGTTGGTGTTTTGGGTGCTGCTTGGCGGGTTGACCGGGTTCTTCCGCGGGCGCTTCACGCCAACAGCCTGACGCATGTCGAAGGACACAGCCGCCGGACACGGGCGCTTGACGCTCGTGCTGGGCGGCGCCCGCTCCGGCAAGAGCCGCTACGCCCAGACCTTGACCATGGCCATGCCGCCACCCTGGATCTTCATCGCCACGGCGGAAGCACGTGACGATGAGATGCGGACGCGCATCAAGGCGCATAAGCGCATGCGGGGGGACGGCTGGCTAACCACCGAAACCCCGATCGATCTCGGCGCCGCCGTGTCGGAGGCGCCGGCGAGCGCGCCGCTTCTGATCGACTGCCTTACGCTCTGGCTCTCAAATCTGATGCTCGGGAACCACGATATCGACGCGGCGATCGAGAGCTTCGATGATGCGCTCCAGGCGCGCGCGGCGCCGACGATTGCCGTCAGCAACGAGGTGGGGCTCGGCATCGTTCCAGAGACCCCGCTCGGCCGCGACTTTCGCGATCGAGCCGGCTCTCTCAACCAGCATCTTGCCGCCAAGGCGCATGAGGTCGTCTTGATGGTGGCGGGACTGCCCATGATTGTGAAGGCATTGCCATGACCAATGAACCGAGCAAGGACGAGCAGGAGCGCCATCGCGCCAAGATGGCGAACCGCAAGTCGGCGCAAGACGCCGAGGTTGCCGGCAAGACCATCGAGACTAAGGGGCTGCTCATCGTCAATACAGGCACCGGCAAGGGCAAATCGACCGCGGCTTTCGGCCTCCTGCTGCGCATGGTCGGCAATGGCGGCCGCTGCGCCGTGGTGCAATTCATCAAGGGCGCGTGGAACACGGGCGAGCGGAGCGTGCTCGAAGGCTTCGGCGATCTCGTGCGCTGGCACACGCTGGGCGAAGGCTTCACCTGGGAGACGCAGGACAAGGCCCGCGACATCGCGGCGGCGGGACGCGCCTGGGAGACGGCAAAGGAGCTGATGCAGGACCCAGAGCTCAAATTGCTGGTGCTCGACGAACTCAACATCGCGCTCCGCTACGATTATCTGCCACTGGACGACGTGGTCGAGACGCTGAAGAGCAGAAGAGAAGATCTGCATGTCGTGGTCACCGGGCGCAACGCCAAGCGCGAGCTGATCGAGGCGGCCGACCTCGTCACCGAGATGACGCTGGTGAAGCACCATTTCGCGCAAGGGGTAAAGGCGCAGGCCGGCATCGAGTTCTAATGCCCGCCCGCGCCATCATGCTGCAGGGGACGGCTTCCAATGTGGGGAAGTCGCTGCTGGTGGCGGGGCTTGCCCGCGCGTTGAGTTTGCGCGGGCTTGCCGTGCGTCCCTTCAAGCCGCAGAACATGTCCAACAACGCCGCGGTGACGCCGGATGGGGGCGAGATTGGTCGGGCGCAGGCGCTACAGGCGCGCGCGGCGCGCGTGCCGCTCTCGGTGCATATGAACCCGGTGCTGCTCAAGCCTCAGAGCGAGATCGGCGCGCAAATCATCGTGCAGGGGAAGGTGTTCGGCCAGGCGAATGCGCGCGCGTTCCAGGAGATCAAGCCGCAGCTCCTGCCGGCGGTGCTGGCGAGCTTCGCCAGGCTCAAAGCCGAGGCCGATATCGTCCTGGTCGAGGGCGCGGGCAGCGCCACCGAGATCAATCTCCGCCAGCACGATATCGCCAATATGGGCTTTGCTCGCGCCGCCGGCTTGCCGGTGGTGGTGATCGGCGACATCGACCGCGGCGGCGTCATCGCCAGCCTCGCCGGCACCAAGACCGTGCTGGCGATAGAGGACGCGAAGCTGGTCGCGGGCTTCATCGTCAATCGCATGCGCGGCGACCTTTCGCTGTTCGCCGACGGCATGGAGGCAATCGCACGGCTCACGGGCTGGCCCGCGCTCGGGCTTGTGCCCTTCTTCGAGGCAGCGCGAATTCTGCCGGCCGAGGATGCCTACGATCTCGCCGAGGCGCGGAGGTCGCGCGGCCATGGCCGCATCAGAGTCGCGGTTCCGCTGCTGCCGCGCATCGCCAATTTCGACGATCTCGATCCGCTCAGCGCCGAGCCCGATGTGGACCTGATCATGGTCCCGCGCGGCAGCCCCCTCCCCGTTTGCGATCTTGTCGTGCTGCCGGGCTCGAAATCGACCATCGCCGACCTTGCCGTGCTGCGCGAGGAGGGCTGGGATATCGACATCGCCGCGCATGTGCGGCGCGGCGGCCATGTGCTCGGGCTTTGCGGCGGATATCAGATGCTGGGGCGCAGCATCGCCGATCCGCAAGGGATCGAGGGCGCGGCCAAGACCCTGTCGGGGCTTGGCCTGCTCGAGCTCGACACCGAAATCAGCAGCGACAAATCCCTGACCGAGGTCACGGGCGAAAGCATCGCCGATGGCGTGGCGTTCAGGGGCTACGAGATGCATATGGGCGTGACCACGGGGGGCGCCACGGCGAGGCCGCTGCTTCGCTTCGACGACGGCCGCGAGGACGGCGCACTATCGGCGGATGGGCGCGTGGCCGGAACCTATGTACACGGCCTGTTCGCCGAGGACGTCCAGCGTCGCGCCTGGATCCAGCGTCTGGGCGGCGCGCCATCCCAATACAGCCACGACGCCGAGATCGAGAGCACCCTCGACGCCCTCGCCGCGCATCTGGAGGCGCATATCGACGTCGATCGCCTGCTCAAAGCAGCGCGATGAGCAAGGCAAGCAGCAGAAGGGCCGCGATTTGCACGATGCAGGCGGTGCGATACAACGACAGCGCGCGGCGGATGTCGGTGGATGTAGCCTCGCTGCGCCCGTCCCCGATCCAGGCATCGGCGGTGAGCGTGCCATGATAGGCGCGAGGTCCGGCAAGCTTCAATCCGAGCGCGCCGGCGAGTGCCGCCTCGGGCCATCCGGCATTGGGCGAGCGGTGGCGCTTGGCGTCTCTCCGCACCGCGCCGAGCGCAGCCTTGAGGCTCGCATCGTGATGAAACCAGGCGGCAATATCGATCCAGAGCGCGGCGAGACGCGAGGCCGGCAGGTTGAGCAAATCGTCGAGCTTGGCCGCGCTCCAGCCGAAGGCGGCGTAGCGGGGGTCGAGATGGCCGATCATGCTGTCGGCGGTATTCACGGCCTTATAGGCTGCCATGCCGGGGAGACCGAAGACAACGCCCCAGACGCAAGGCGCCACGACGCCGTCGGAAAAATTCTCGGCGAGGCTTTCGATCGCGGCCCGCGCGATGCCCGCTTCGTCGAGATCCTTGGTGTCGCGGCCGACGATCTGCGCCACGGCATCGCGCCCAACCTCAAGCCCGAGCACGTCGAGGGCATCGGCGACGGCCGACACGTGATCGTAGAGACTTCGCTGGGCGAGGAGCGTGCTGGCCACGAAAGCCTGCACCCCAAGAGCAAGCAGATGCGGCAAGAAAATGCACGCCCCATAGTGCAGAAGCAGCGCAGGGACGACCGCCGCCGCGAGCAGGATCGCGAGCGCGAGCGCCCCGTTGAGCTGCCTCATGGCGCCGGACAGGCTCGGCCGGTTGAGGGCACTCTCCAGGCGCTGCAGCAACGCGCCCAGCCACATCACGGGATGCTTGATGCGATTGAACAGCGAATGGGGATAGCCGAGCGCGGCCTCGATCAGAAGCGCCCCGATGACGGTGACGGCGTTGAACGCTAGGTCCACGGATCAACCCACGCTTCGCAGTCTACGCGAACGCGGCGGCGCGCCGCTGCATGGCGGGCGATTGCGGCAAGCGCGGCGTCTGTTTCCGTCCGCGCCCGAACCCTTCATCGATATTTCCACCGGGATCAATCCCCTGCCCTATCCCGTTCCGCCGCTCGAGCCCAAAGCCTCGACCCCGCTGCCCGAACCCGAGGATATCGCGGCGCTGGAGCGGGCCGCGGCAAAAGCTTACGGCGTGTCCGAAGCCAGCCAAATCGTGGCCGTCCCCGGCACGCAAGCGCTGATCTCTCTCCTGCCCCGGCTGTTTCCGCAAGTCCAGGTTGCGATCCTCTCGCCGACCTATGGCGAATATGCCCGCGCTTTGCCCCGATCTCGCTAACGCCATCCGCGCCGCGCTCGGCCCCTGGCCAGTCTCGGGGCCTGCGATCGAGATTGGCATGAAGGCCCTGTCCGATCGGTCCTGGCGCGAGGCGGCGAAAGAGCGGCTCGCACAGGAGATGACGCGGCTCGACCGGATACTGCACGAAGCGGGCCTCGAGGTGATCGGCGGCACGCTGCTGTTTCGCCTTGCCGCAAGCCCAGATGCGTGCGCGCTGTTCGACCGGCTGGGACAAGCGGGCATCCTTGTCCGCAAATTCGATTACGCCCCGGGACTGGCTGCGCTTCGGCATCCCCGGTAGCGAGCCTGAATGGCGGCGGCTCACCGACGCCCTCGCCTGAGGCGCTTGCCGCCTCTTCACGCCAACGTAAAGCCATGTGATTGGCCGCAGTCCCGGCGGCGCTGATATAGCGGTCCTCAGTGCCGTTCTGACGGTGCTCAGGGAGGATCGAAAAACCATGATGTCATATCGCTCTTTGCTTATTGCTGGCCTGATCGCCGGTGCATTGCTCGGCTGCTTCCCGGCCCTTGCGGCGGAATGGAAGCCGTTCAGCCAAGCCGCGCTGGTCGAGGCCCAAAAAGAAGGCAAGCCGATCCTGGTCGACATCTTCGCGGCCTGGTGTCCGACTTGCCGGGCGCAGAAGCCGATCTTGGAGGAGTTCACGGCCGAGCCGCAATATAAGGACATGGTCGTGCTCGAGGTCGATTTCGACAGCCAAAAGGACGATGTCCGGGCGCTGAAGGCCCAACGCCAAAGCACGCTGATCGCCTATAAGGGCAAGACCGAAATGGGCCGCAGCGTCGGCGACACCAACGCCAATTCCATCGCCGACCTGCTCAAAAGCACGCTCTAGGCTTCTTGTGTCATGACGATCGGTACAGTCGGGCTCGCATTTCTCGCGGGGACCCTCTCGATCCTGTCGCCTTGCGTGCTTCCCCTCGTGCCGATCGTGCTCGGCACCGCCGCGAGCGAGCATCGCTTCGCGCCGGCAGCGCTTGCCGCGGGTCTTGCGATCTCCTTCGTCGTCATCGGCATCTTCGTGGCTACGATCGGTTTCGCCATCGGCCTCGATGCCGGCGTGTTTCGCGCCGTGTCCGCAATCCTCTTGATCGCCATCGGCTTACTGCTGTTGGTGCCGAGGCTTGGGGCTCAGGTTGCGGCCGCCGGCGGCCCGGTCAGCAATTGGATGGAAGGGCAGTTCGGGGGCTTTGCCGCGACCGGCCTCTGGGGCCAATTCGCGCTCGGCCTGTTGCTTGGGGCCGTATGGAGCCCTTGCGTCGGGCCGACCCTTGGTGCGGCCTCGCTCCTCGCCGCCAAGGGCGAGAATTTGGCGCAAGTGTCCCTCACCATGATCGCCTTCGGCGTCGGCGCCGCGCTGCCCCTCATCATGCTCGGCCTATTGTCGCGCGAAGCCTTCATGCGCTGGCGCGGACGGCTGATGGAGGCGGGCAAAGGCGGCAAGGCGCTGCTTGGTGGGCTTCTGGTTGCGATCGGCCTCCTCATCGCCACCGGCCTCGACAAGAGGCTCGAGACCGTACTGGTCGATGCCTCGCCCGAATGGCTCACGCGGCTGACCACCCAGTTCTGAACAGCGGGTGCGCGTGGGCCAAGCGCGCGCCACGCTCGCGGCCGCCATGCTATATCCTCGCCCGAGATGCTCCTCTTGGGGTCGATCCAGCCCGGGCCGGTTTCGCATGATTCATGTCGATGTTGCACTGAAGCGTGGCGCCTTCGATCTCGACGTCGCCTTCGACAACGACGCCGGCATCACCGCCTTGTTCGGGCGCTCCGGCGCCGGCAAGTCGATGACGATCAGTCTGATCGCGGGTCTTGAGACGGACACACGTCCGTTGGCGGAAGTTTCCATTGACCTCGACGGGCACGGGGCTCTGTTCGCGCTCGTCACGCGCAAGGCGATCGACGAGCTCGGGCTTGGCCGTGGCGATCGGGTATTCGCGCTGGTGAAATCGGTTGCGCTCGACGAACGCGCGGCGGTGAGCCGTCGAGCCGTGAACCCTGGCAAGACGCAAAAAAGGCGCTCAGCCGCTCGCTGATGCGCCAGGGATGATAGTGATTTCGATCGTCTTGACGGAGAAGCGGCCCCGAGACAAACGCCGGAGCCGTTCCCCTTCGATTGGGCCGCCTACGCGATACAAAAGGCGGCTGGGAAACAGTGGCATCGATCGCCGAATCGATGATCGCATCTAAAGGATTATCCCCCAGGGCCATGGTGGTACTTCGGTTGGACCGCTTAAATTCATCGACCCCCTGCGACGTCGTTCAGGCGGCCAAATCCTGCAGATGTGTGCGCGCCCAGATCGCGGCCTGGGTGCGATTCTGCAGCCTGAGCTTCCGCAGAATGGCCTTCATATGCACCTTCACGGTCGACTCGGTGATGACCAGCTTCCGCGCGATGATCTTGTTCGAGGCGCCTTCGGTGAGGGTTCGCAAGATCGACATCTCGCGGCGCGATAGATTTCTGCTCACGTCGCCGACAGCGCCTTCATTAGAGGGCCGCAACTGACCGGCGCCTGGCGCACCTTGCGCGAAAGCAGGGGGACGAGCATCAGCATATTGAAGCGCTGACGACCTGCCATTCGGCGTGTAGCTTCCGTTCGGCGGGTAGTTTCCGTTCGCAGCGCCACTTCCATTGGCCGCGTAACTTCCATTCGGCGGGTAACTTCCGTTGCCCGGAGGCTCCGTCCTCAGCCCGAAATCACCTGGTTCTAGCGCCGCGTCAGCCGTATGAGCGAGGGCCATCAGATGAAACTGCGGGTGCGTCACGGTCTGGCCGAGCACGATCAGCTCCAAAGACTTGATGAGTTGATTGCTGGGAATGTCTTGGCACAGGAACCCGCACGCGCCGGATTCCAGTGCGGGCACGATGTGCTCCACCGCGTGGGAGGCAGCGAGGATGACCGCCCTGACATGGGGGTTCGCCGCTACGACCCGCCGCACCATCTCATTGGTGGCAGGTCCGGGCTCTCTCACGCCTATGAGCCAAATGCAGATCCCCGCCGATTTGAGGTAGGTTTCCGCTTCTTCATTGAGTGCAGGCAAAATCTGGACGGGCCGAAATTGCGATTTGGAGAATATCTGATGGAGCCCGTCTCGAACTAAAGCGCAAGGATGCGTAACGACAAGGGGGGTACTCATTGACACCTACTCCTGGGACGCTCGTTAAGGTTCTTTTTTGCGTCCGCACTAATTTAATAACAATTAGAGACAAAAGCGGACGGAGCCCAGTTGGCTGTTAGGGTAGGGTTGTTACACCATCGTATAGCCCTACCCGTAAGAGGCTCACCCCCAACATGCAGCGCGCCACAGCACCTTTGTTTTTGATTGGCAATTCACCCGGAGCTGGTCGCTACGAGGCCCGCCTGCCTGCGCTGGTCCGTCACCATGCCGACGTGAAACAGCAGGTCACAAAGGCGCCATCGCGCGTCGCGGTTTCTTCCCTTTACCACTATCGAGACTGCAAATTGCCCGAGAGTGACCCCCGTGTTAAACCGCACGCCTCTATTTCTCACTCGCTAACCCTAGGGGGTCCGTCGCGATCGCTTCTTCCGGCGACCACGGCATAGGGGCGCGCGCGAACCTTCGGTTGTACTCAAAGATTGTTCGGCAGCTAACTTATGAAGGAGCACGTTACCAACGGGGCAACCGTCTTCGTGATCGACGACGACGCCTCGGTTTGTTCTGCGCTAAAGGAGCTCTTCGAGTCCGTCGGGCTGAAGGCCAAGCTCTATGCTTCTCCGGACGCTTTCCTTCAAAATCGCCTGCCAGAGACCACGAGCTGCCTCGTGCTGGATGTGAGGTTGCCCGGGACGAGCGGTCTCAAATTCCAAGAAGAGCTCGCCAGAGCCGACGTTCGCGTCCCGATCATTTTCATCACGGCCCATGGCGACATCGCCATGGCAGTCCGCGCCATGAAAGCGGGCGCTATCGATTTTCTGGTAAAGCCCTTTGGCAGCCAGGACATGCTGGACGCGGTTTTCCTCGCCCTGGAACGGGATCGGATACGTCGCGAAAAAGAGGAATCGCATTCGACATTGCGAGACCGGTTCGACACCCTAAGCGGCCGCGAGCGAGAAGTAATCGTTCGCGTGGCTGCCGGAGATCTAAACAAACAAATTGCCGGCGAGCTCGGGGTCAGCGAGGTCACGGTGAAAGTCCACCGTGCCAATGCCATGCGAAAAATGTGCGCAAAGTCCGTGGCCGAGTTGGTGCGGATGACCGAACTCCTTGGCATCGCCAAGGTCAAGGTCGAAGGCTGCGTGCCGCAAGGCTCAAACTGAAGCTCATTTGGCGTTGCTGTCGATGAGGTCGATGGCCTGAAGCGTCCCGAGCGAATGGCACAAGGCGTTTGGCCGACACGGACCAGGGTTGTTCACCGGGATTTCCCCCGCCCCGGCGCAGAGGGCTCCCGTCTCGACGATTGAGCCCTTCAGGTCGGCATGGCGTTGAGCAGGGGCATCGTAGACTTTTTCGAGCCAAATTTCCCGCCACCACGAATACACGCTGCGGGAGCAAAACACCCTGTGGCCACTAAATTGAGATGTGCAGTAAGCGCCCTCCAAAATGACGGCGGGCGTGCGCAGGCGCCTCATTTCACCAGACCTCTCATCGATGAAATTTTCCACGCGAGTCCTGACGTGGTAAACCTTACCGCAATAGGGCACGAGCTCCGCGGCGAATGAGAGGCCGCGATTGGATCCGGCCGTATCCAAGGTCGTTAGGATCTCTGGGTAGGGCTTTACCCGCACCAGCTCACCCGGCCGCAAGTCAAGATCGCCTCTGGGTGTCGGCTCTCCGATCGGGATCGGACCTTTGCGTTCGGGGAACGGAAGGCCACCCCAGAATGTCTGAAAGCGGTCATAGAGCCAGCGGGCCGGACGTCCGACGCGATTGAGTCTGGCTAATGTCGCCTGGCGGAAGACGAGATAGGAAAGACCGCGGAGAATTTGACGGAGAGACGCGTTGCCCGAATGATAAGTCTCCACATACTGCCTGGGGTCCCACCATTTGAGGGGCGCCGTAGAATTCAATAATTCGGTCGCCTGGCAAGAATATCTCGTTGGTTTGTCGGCTGCGTCACGCTTGGTTGCCCGCCAGACGTCCTCCTCCGTGCAACCCGAAGCCGCGACGCACTCTCCCGACCGGCCATGGTTTATGGTCGCAGGTACCTGAGCGCCGGCCTCGCCGGCAACAGGCGTGAGCCAATCCTCCTTCCAGAACATCAAGCAACTGACCTGACAGCCGCCATAAGCTTGGCCGTCGCAGCGAAGGTTCAGATGAACCGCGTCCGACAAATGCCGCGCGACGTAGTGGCCGTCCACCACATCGCAGGTTTTATGCGCGCGCTTGAAGACCTGAAAGCGTTGGCCGCAATATTTGAACATTTGCGGCATGAAGGGGAGACCGTCGAGCCGGCCATTCTTGTCGAGCGTCCTAAGGATCTCATCCTTGCCTCGGACCTCCACCCAGTCACCCGCGCATGGCTTAGTATGCGCATTCATTAGGGGACCTCAAATCGCAAGCGGAAGTCGATCTCCAACGTATCGACGACTTGCGCTCCTCATACAATCCATCGCGAATCGCGCCAACGCACTATTCGGGTAGTGCGCCTCCGCGCCCGATTGACCGATCCGGGCTACCTTGATTTCGGCCATTGAGCGGATCGAGGCGCCGACCTCGGTCAATCTGAACCAGGCTCTCGCGCCGTGCGACTAGCCAGAAGGAGGTACCGCCGCCGGTCAATTGACCGGAGCCGCTACTGGCTTACAGGTATGACTAGAACCGCAGGAATCAACGTTTACGGCTCTTCGCCCGCGGTCGTTCCGTTTGCGGTGATCGAGTCGAATCGGTGTCGGCGACATAGGGCTCGAAGATTTACGATGGCCAGTTCGACCAATTTTTCACCTAGGCTCTCCATCGGGCTGCCGGTCTACAACGGCGAGGAGTTTTTAGGGCGCGCGCTCGACTCGCTGCTGGCGCAGACCTTCTCCGACTTCGAGATCGTCATTGGCGACAATGCCTCCACGGACCGCACCCCGGAGATCTGCCAGTCCTACGCCAGACGCGACCCTCGCCTTCGCTATGTACGAAACCAGCGCAACCTTGGCGCGGTGGCCAATTGGAACCGCGTCTTTGAGCTCTCGACGGCTCCCTTGTTCAAATGGGCCGCCCACGACGACCTGCACCGCGACACCTATCTCGAGAATTGCGTCCGCTTGCTCGATGACGACCCCAAAGTCGTTCTTGCCCACAGCAATGCCGCGCTGATCGACGAGAATGACAAGCTCTTTGACTTCGATCCCGAAACCGGGAGCTATCTCGACCCAAAGACGGGGGTTGGAACCTGGACCGACAGCGCGGAGATCGGCGACCGGGCTGCCGCCGTCCACCGGTTTTGGCAGGTATTGTCGCAAGCCCGCATGGGAACGCATGTTTTTGGCGTGATCCGGCGTGAAGCCATGAGGCAAACGCGTCTGCACGCCGATTTCTACACCGCCGATCGCGCGCTGCTCGCGGAACTTGCTCTCCTCGGTCGCTTCCGGTCGTGCCCGGCGTGCCTCTTTCTTAAGCGGTTGCACCCCAAGGTCTCCTGGACGCTCAATCAAGAGGAGCGAAAGAGCTACCTTTCCACCGATGGCGAGGCCTACAGCCAGCGGGCGCGGCAGATCGAGGCATTCTTCTCCGCGTCCAGAGGCAAGCCGATCGGGGCGAGCGGTAAATTCATTTGCGCCGCGATGGTCGCCACCCATTGCGTTAGAACCGCCGCCCGGTTGATGGGAGGCGAGGAGGGGCGGAAGGCGGCGCAAAGGACGGTTTGGCGCCAGGCTGCCGTCTCGAAGCACCCCTGACTCACAACGGTTGAAGGCCCTCTTGGCTTTCGCGCAGCGCGCGCCGCCTAGGCCGGGAGGCAAGCGCTTTCGCCAACGGGGTTTGCGACGCTGCGGCTGTCATCGGACAGATATTTGTCCAGCCAATCTTCGCCAAGGAAATGAAGGTACTGCTCCGCGCGAAGGCTGTCGGCTAGTCTGCCCCTCGGCAGCTCAACGTCTTCATAGGTGAGCGGGCTGTCCTTTTTGATGGAACGCCTCATGCGGCATCCTTCAACCAACCCCTCCGGCAAATATCGCATCCGGCTCATCTCGTCGGAATTCACCGCTTCGCCATACGTCATGTACATCCCATAGTCGTCGAGCGTTTCACCTGCCGACAGGTCGCGCTTGGTGACGGCGCAGACCTCGACCGCCGGTCCCGCCAGGGGAGCGGCAACCCCATCTCCAAAGAGGACGACACGGCCGATCGCATTCGGCACTTCGAAATGCACCAGATGATAAGGGATCCAGAACGGGTAAAGCGGACCCTCACCCATCTTGTATAGGTCGAGGTAGTGGCGCTGCTTGGGGTCTGCATGTTCGGCGAGGCAAAACACCTTCACGCCCGCGGGGCCCACGGTGTAGTCGACGATGCCTCCCAGCGAACGCACCTCGTCCAAATCATAGAGCTTTGCAATGTCCATGATCGAGCCATCATATTGGAGGCCCCGGGACATGCCGCGCGAAAGCACCTTGAAGCCAGTGGCGTTGGCGACGATCGATTGCTCGAAGCTGACCTTTGAGCCATCGGCGAAGGACGTGACCATGGCCGGGTTCTGGCCCCAGCGTTCTGCCCATGCCTGCTGCGTGGTCGGATTGCGATAAGCGTCTTGCAGGCCCTTTACGTTGCCGATGACGCGCGGAATCAGGCCCAAGCTCTTTACCCACCGCACCAGGTTCATCTGAACGCCTGGTTCATCTCCGTCGCAGGCCGAAAGGATCACACCGTATTTTTGGGCATAGAGTTGGAGGATGGGGCCGAGCGTCGCGTCGAGCTCGGCATTCATCAAAATGACGGACTTGCCGTGACGAAAGGCTTCGAGGGAAACCCTTGCGCCAAACTCGACTGAGCCGGTGACGTCGATCAGCACGTCGATTTGATCGGACCGGCAGATCATGAACGGGTCCTCGGCGACCGTAGGCTTGCGTTGCCGCACGGCATCGTCGAACGCGGCTTGAGAGTGTGCCACGACAATGTCGTCACAACCCGCATAGCAATATACATCCTGAGCGCGCTCGGGTTTCCGGTTGTAGATCGCCGACACCCGCATTCCGGGGACGCTGTTGACAATGTGATTGGTCAGGCCTTGCGCCATGAAGCCGGCGCCGATCATGCCGACGCGAATGGGCCGACCCTCTTCCTCACGTGCCATCAAAGCCCGGTCAACGATGATCATGGAATCCTCCTATGGGAGCTGCGGGGTGTTGGAATGTGGCTTCATCTTGGGCCAACTCACATCGGGCCTTGCGTGCAGCTCCTCGTGAGGCAACCCAACCCCGGCGCGCTCCGCCCGGTAGATCATGCTTGCACCGACCCCAACACCGAACGCCGACCAGAACCAGATCCCCGCCATCGGTCCCTCCAGCGTCACGTCGAAGCTTGCATCGACAATGAATCCGAAGACGTAGCAGAGATTGAGAAGGAAGAAATCGGCCCAGGCGTTGTTTCCGCGCAAACGCGCGTGAACCATGTTCGTAAACACGACGGCACTCCAGCACGCGAGCGTCAGCAGCCACAACGCCAACCCCGGAACGCCGGCTCTGGCCAGCATCGTAAAGTGCGCGCTGTGCGGGCTCCGCGTCGGAAAAACGGGATTGCTCGGGCTTACATGGATGGTGCCATCGTCGGCGCCGAGATCGACCCCAAATCCCTTACCGGACCAGAAGTAGGGCCCATTGACGGTGTAATCGATGATCTCGTTCCACCAGCTAAGACGCCAGCTTTTTGTTCCGTCCAGATCCTGGCTGTTACCAGCCCCGAAAATGCTGCCGACATTGTCGACCAGCTGCTCGGCGCTGACGTCACGCTCCGCTCGGGGGGTCGGTATGGAAAGGTCGAAGGTGAAGGCAGTCCCGATGAGCGCGACTGCAATAAGGACAACGACACCGAGCTCGCGCAGCCTGCCGCTCGCAATGGAAGCAAAGGTCAGCATGAAAATGATGACGAGCAGCCCACCTCTGTTCAAGCTTCCGACCACGCCCATGGCGATGACCAGAAGGCCGAGCCAGATGATGCCGGCACGCTGGAAGCCAAGAAAAACGAGGAGCGCGGCGCCGGCAACGTGAACGCCGGTGGTGCCAATCTTCACTTGGGCCCACGACCACTCGCTCGTGACCTGGCCCTCGCCCGTCATCGAGTGAGACGAGGCGTTGCTCAGCAGAACAAGGATCGGCGCAAGCGGCACCACAATAAGCGCGACGATGCGGAGAAACTTGATCACGAGCTGCAGCCTCTCCGGCTTCTCGAGGAGGAGCGCCGTAGCGATGAATGCGAACCCCCCATAGACGACGATCATGCTGTCGCGCAGCGCGTCGATCCCCTCATCGCCGATATAGGGCACGGTACGGATGATTGCCCAGCCAAGCAGGACTGCAAGCAGCAGATTCGGCAGCGCGGCAAAGCTGCCGATTGCGCAGCGCGAAAATATAAAGGCAATAATGCCAAGGGCAAACACCGCCTCGCCCACGTAAAGCGGCGGGATCCCCACATAGGCAAATGTCTTGCCGAAGATGGCGTAGCCTATCAACAACGCAGCAAGGGCGATCAGATAATAGTCGCCGATGACAGAACGCATCGCCACGGGTCGGTATGCGAAGACTTGGGTCATGCGAGTAACTGGATCGAACAACCCGTGTGGAGCAAAAGAGCAGCGTCAGAGAGATCTTCGCCGGCCAGGAAGACCAAACTACGCCCCCCGATAGCTGGGGACCCGCCCCCTCGGCCCAAGCCACATCGCGAGGCCACCGCTGACCAATAGACCGGCGAGCAAGGCGAAGCCGATGAAGAAAAAGGGCTTGGGACTAGACGGGACGACGTTTGCCTGAGCAAATGCGACATTCTCGCCGGCGCCTTTCAGGATATCCTCGGCATTCGCGCTGAGCTCGGCTTCGAAGAGTCTGTCTGCGGTTGCCAGGCGCATTCTCGCCTCGTTCACCTTCGGATGCTTATCGCCAAGCGTGGCAAGCTGTTCCGCCAACGAGGCTTGTGCCTCCCCGCGCTGCCCAGATAACGTCTGCAGCGCGCTCGTCCGCAGAAACTCGGCGATGAACGTATTTGTTATGAGGGCTGCGAGCTCGGGGTCGGCCGCAGTGTAGCTTATCGAGATCAGGTAGACGCGCGGCTCGGTCTTGACCGACAAGCCGTGCAACAGCTTCGCAGCAGCGATATCCTTTTGATACTCAGGAGAGTTGACGGCGTCAGCGCCAAAAATCTGAGCCTGCAACCATGACGAAATCCGACCCTGGCTCACTGCGGGACCCAGCAGTTCGAGCCCGAGATCCTCGACCACCCGGCGCGCCAGTTGGTATGACTGGAACAGGCGCGACCGCGTCTCGACCACCAGCGAGGCATCAAAAGCGACTGGTTCGCGTCCGCCATTGCGTTCTTTACCGGTGGCGATCGCGTTCGGCGGCGAGAAACCTCCGCGGATTGAGGCCTCGGCGGTGTACTTCTTGGGCATCTCCAGGAGCAGAACGACACCGAGCGCAAGCGCCGTGGCGATCACCGCCGTCATGAGCAGCTTGCGCTCATACAGGGTGGTGAAAGCCTTCGATAGAACCTGTTGATAGTGGGCGCCGAGATAGGCGGTCTCAACGTGGACGGATTCTAAGATGCTGGACATGGAACGATCACCTGTGACTGACGCTTCCACCTTGGCTATTGGGTGCTTGGACAAGGCGGTCGCCGCCGGCTGTTGACTAACCTTAGCGGCCGTTGATGCTGAGCAGGGGGAGATTTTCGGCGAGTCGCGGGCGCGAAAGGGGTACCTCCACCAGGAAGCCAGCGCGGCAGGAGTTTCGCGCGAGGTCTCCGCGTCTCTCATCATGCGGGTCGCAGTCGACACCGCGAGCCAGGTCCTGGACGAGCGCCCCAGGTGGGAAGAAACCAGAGTTCGGAGGAGGTTTATGGCGGGCGCAGGCTTCCTGCCTTCGCATCTCGCTCATCACAAGCCAATGCCCTCGTAGCGCGCGATTTGGCGTTTGTCGAAAGCGCGGCGGCCGTCGACAAAGACCGGCTGCGGCTCGCGACCCTTCAAAAGCTTTGGCACGTCCCGGAATTCCTTCCAAGGCGTCACGACGACAACCGCCTCAACCTCCGCCAAGGCCGAGCGCAAATCATCGCAATAGACGACGCCGTGCCCGACAAAATTCTTACGTGCTTCGTCCATTGCTGCCGGATCGAACGCTCTCACGACCGCGCCACGTTTCAGAAGCTCCGCCATGATTGGAAAGGCTGGGCTCTCCCGGACGTCGTTCGTTCCCGGTTTGAAGGAGAGGCCGAGCAATGTCACGCGGATGCCCTCGAGGCTCGGCCAATGCCTCTCCAGGAGGTTGACGACCCTTTCGGCGCGCCCGTCATTGACCCTCATGACCGTCTCCAGCAGAGGCGTCGCCTCGCCCGACGACTTGGCATGCGCGATCAGCGCCTTTATGTCCTTGGGCAGGCAACTCCCGCCGAAGCCGCAACCCGCCTGTAGAAAGGCGGTGATCGGCGGCAGCCCTTCCTCGTTCCGGTCGCGAAAATAGTGACTTAAATGCACGCCGCGCATGATGTCGACGGCGTCGACACCGCCGAGCGCCGATCCAATATTAGCGATCTCGTTCGAGAATGAGATGAGGTTCGCGAGGAGTGCATTGGACGCGTATTTGATGAGTTCCGCAGTTCGCGGATTGGTCCGGATCCGAGGCGCGTCCGGGAAGCCGTCATAGAGGCCCTCAAATGTTTCCAGGGTCCGCGCATCGATGGCCCCCAGCACAATGCGATCGGGGAACATGAAGTCCCTCACCGCCTCGCCTTCGGAAAGAAACTCCGGGTTCATGCCGACGCCGAAGTCCGCGCCAGCCTTCTTGCCGGATGCATTTTCGAGAGCGGGCAGCACGCGCGATTCCGTGGTCCCGGGAACGACCGTGCTCTTGACGGCAACGACGTGATAACTGGACTTGCTCTTTAGCACCGCGCCGATCTGCCGGGCCGCCTCCAGTACGAAGTTCAAGTCGATGGTCTTGCCGTCAAACGGCGTTCCGACCGCGATCAGGGTCAGCTCGGAAGACATGATCGCTGCTGCGAGGTCCGTCGTGGCCCTCAGCCTGGTGCCCACGTTCTTCTGTAGAAGCTCCGTGAGACCTTCCTCGAAGATCGGCGTTTCGGCACGATTGAGCATCGCAACGCGGGCTGTATCGACATCGACGCAGGTCACGTCGTGGCCCTTCTCGGCGAGACAGGCACCCGTGACCAGGCCTACGTAGCCCGTCCCAACGATTGAAACTCTCATCACGCCTCCGCCGCCTCGCGGTTCTCCGCATACCAAATAAGCGACCGCCGCAGCCCCTCGTCGAGGGAGACCTTGGGATCGTAACCGAGCTCAGACCGCGCCTTGTGGATGGTTGGGCAACGGCGAATGGGGTTGTCGACGAGATAGTCCTTGTCCGCGCTCTGCTTGCGTACGACCTTGCCCTCATAGCCGAAGAGCTCGCGCGCGTGCCGTGCCAGTCTCTCGGCCAACTCGGTCATGGAAACTTCCGGCGCTTCCACACCGACATTGTAGGCCTCACCGGGGCGGCCGTTGACCAGGATCTTGTAATAGCCAATCACGGCATCCGCCACGTAGCAGAAGGTTCGCTTGGCTGAACCGTCCGACAACATCACGATGTCGCGGCCGGCGAGGATATCCTGGGCGAAGTCCGGGATTACGCGCCGGTCGGTGATTTTCAGCCCTGGTCCATAATTGTTGAAGGGGCGGGCAACCTTGACCGGCACCCCGTGCTGATTGGCGAAATTGACGCACAACGTCTCACCGTAGCGCTTCGACTCATCATAGCAAGCGCGCGGTCCCGTGCACGACACGTTGCCGCGATAGGTTTCCGCGGTGGGGATGTTCTCCGCGGTTGGATCCCCGTAAATCTCGCTGCTGGAGTAGAACAGCACGCCCTTGACCGGCTTGCCGGCATCCTTTCGAGCAAGACAATGGTTCAGAATGTGGCGGAGGCCATCAACATTGGCCTCCATGGTCTCGATGGGAAATTGTCTGTAATAGGTGGGCGAGGCGATCGACGCGGCGTGGATGATGAAGTCCAAGTCGGCGAGGTCCGCGGGCAACGGTTGGGTGATATCCTGCTTTATCAAGCGCAGGCTGGAGCTCTCGCCAAGGGCGGAGAGCCAAGACGGAACGCCGCGGACAAAGCTATCCAAGACGGTGACCTGGATCTTTGGCGCCTGGCGATTGCACTTGTTCCAGTGAAGCGCGCCCTGGACCAGATAGTGGCCAAGGAAGCCGGCGCCTCCCGCGACCAGCAAATTGCGGCCGGACATCTGCGGAAGCTCTTCGGCAAGCCCCCGAACGATCAAGTCGAGATCGCCGTCTATGACTTGCCTTGCGCTCGTGCCATTTCCGCTCGTCTCATGGCGGCGAGATCGGGCCGCAGGCATCGGCGCAACAGTGCTTTCGTCAACCGCAACATCCATCTCGTGCAGATCCTTATCGGTGAAATTTCGTGAATGAACTTGAGGCTGCTTCCTGGCTTCGGCCTTTAAGAGTTAACCCGGGCCCCCGCAGCCGCCTCCCATTGCAGCGATTGTTATCGGTCTGGGACGCTTTGGAGTTGAGCGCACATCCGACCGCTCCATCCCTCGTCGTCGTCAGCTTGGTTCAGGCTCATTAAGGCAACGATGCTTCGTTTCGCGGCAACGAGACCGCGTCCGGAACGTCACGCCGGTCCATCGATTGGATGATCTTGCGTTTCACTTCGATGACGTCGCCCGGTTCAACGATCGTGTCGTAGGTCGCAGTGAAGGTGTTGGGCCCTTGCTGGGTCGTTCGGCTCATGATGATGATTGTCCTGGAGTCGTCCTCGTCCCTGATCCCGGCGTCCTCCGCCCGATAGTCCCGCAATTCACGCGACGTCTGGAGCGTTACTTCGACCTCGCGCAGAGTCTGCAGCGTCTCCTGCAACCCAGTCATGACCTGTCGCCTGAAGGCCGCGCCGGCCTCCTCGAGCCTAATGTCGAGATCGCCCATTTGACGCTGAAGGCCAGCAATCTCGGCCTCCAATCTCGCCACGTCGGCGCCCGCACGCGCTTCCTCGCGCTGCTGCTCGTTGAGCACATAGGTGCGGACAAGGCCCCTGGATTTGTAGTCATTGAGTTCGGTGACGCGGCTTTCGACGAAATCCCTACGCCGTTGCTCATTGGCAAGCTGCTTGGTGAGGGCCGTCATCTCGGCGCCAAGGCGGGGTTTCTGCTGCTGCAACAATTGCAGTTGGTGGCGGTGCGCCTCCATTTCGCTCGAGAACATCTCGTTCTCGACGGCGTAGTAGAGACCGACCTTGGAGCTGTTGGCTCCGTAGCCGATGAGCTGCGGCATCATGAACTGCGGGGCCTCGTCCTTCTGCGCTACGAGGCGCAACTTCCGCACGAGCAAGCCGAGCCGCCGTGTCTCGAGCAAGCGAACACGCTCGTCAGCCAAGATATATTCTGACATCGCCGCGCTCGGCAGCTCGCTCAACCGGCCTTCGCCGCCTGCCTCAGCAATCACGGCTCTTACCGTCCGGCCGAAATGGAAGGGATAGCTCCCCGGCTTCTTCACATTTCCGAAGATGGAGATCGGCCGGTATTCGGTGACGCGGAGACTGACCATCGGCTGCACCAAGATACCGTCGGCGAGACGATCCTGAATGAGCTTCTGGGCTTCGGCTTGGGTAAGCCCGCCAATGGCTACGGCGCCGACGAGAGGCATCAGAAGCTGCCCGGCGTCGTTGACAATGAAATCCCCCGAAAGCTGGGGTTCATTGAAGATAACGATCGCGACATGATCGCCGGGCGCCAGGTGATATTCGCTCGGCGTATCCGTCGCGGCAATAGGCGTCGAAACGCCCGAAGCATTTTCCGACGCGCTGAGGCTGGTGCCGGTGAACATCCAGACAAACAGCATCACCACAAGGATGCGGAAAGCGTGAGCGGCCGCACCTTGCCACTTTCGATCAGGAGCTCGCATAGCGCCTACATCCTTCCTGATTGCGTCCTTCCTCTTCGACCAGACCCATAAAGAGCGGCTGTGCTGAAGCTTAACGGGACTTTGCCCACCGGAGCGCAGATGATTCTTGGGAGCGGACGGCGCGTAAGGGTTACTCCCATCAAGAGGCCGGAGTCTGGCCGGCGTCGCCCAAGACCGCAGCTTTACTACCGATGCTCGCACCTTCGCGATCGACCCCGTGCGCGATGGTCATGGAGGCCGTGTCCGGGCTTGAACCCCGGCAAGTCGCCGTGCCGTGCGAAAAATCAAGCGGGAGACAGAGAAAATGAGCAAGCGCGTGTTGGTTACGGGCGGTGCAGGGTTCCTAGGCTCACATCTTTGCGCTCGCCTACTCGATCAGGGCTGCGAAGTGTTGTGCGTGGATAATTTCTTTACCGGCACGCGCGGGAATGTGGACGAGCTGCTGGACCATCGCAAATTCGAGATCCTGCGCCACGACGTGACGCTTCCGCTCTATGTCGAGGTTGACGAGATTTACAACCTCGCCTGCCCGGCTTCCCCCATCCACTATCAGCAAGACCCGGTGCATACGACCAAAACCAGCGTCATGGGCGCCATCAACGCTCTTGGCCTTGCCAAGCGGCTCAAGGTGCGTGTGTTGCAGGCTTCGACCAGCGAGGTTTATGGCGATCCCGACGTGCATCCGCAGCCCGAGAGCTATCGGGGAGTGGTCAGCATCATGGGAGTCCGCGCCTGTTACGACGAAGGCAAGCGCTGCGCCGAGACCCTGTTCTACGATTACCGCCGGCAGCACAATTTGGACATCCGCGTGGCCCGCATCTTCAATACCTATGGGCCAAAGATGCACCCGCAGGACGGCCGGGTGATCTCGAATTTTATCGTCCAAGCCCTGAAGAACGATCCGATCACCATCTATGGCGATGGGTCGCAGACGCGGTCCTTCTGCTTTGTCGACGACCTGATAAAGGGGCTGGTACTCCTGATGAATGTTTCGGGCGATCTGGCCGCGCCCGTCAATCTCGGCAACCCGACAGAGATCACGATCGGAGACATCGCTAAACAGATCATATCGCTGACCGGTTCGAGGTCGCGGCTCGAGCATCGGCCGTTGCCCGAAGACGATCCGAGGCAGCGCTGCCCGGACATTACCCGCGCCCGTGAACTTCTAGATTGGAAGCCTCGGATTGGGCTCAAGGCAGGTTTAGAACGCACCATTGAGTATTTTGAGGGCCTGCTCGCGAGCGAACCTCGCGCGAAGCGAGAATTCGTGATCAGGGCGGCGTAAGCCGGCAAAACTACTTACCGGTGGCAGCTGCCTTTTGCCGCCACGCCACGCCATAGGCGAGCGCCATGCCCGCAAGCAGCCCGAGCGCGTCGACGACGAAGTCGCTCAAACGCGCATGGCGTCCGGGCGCCCAAAGCTGCGCCAGCTCGATTGCCGCAGTGAATACGAGAAGAGCGAGGCTGTGGGCCGCGTATCGAAACGGATATCCTAGCCCAAAGCCAAGGCCGACGAGCGCAAAAATCAGGAAATGCTCCGCACCGTGCGGGACGAAGGTGGTCACCCGGTAGTAGGGCGAAACGACCGATAAAATGGCGACGCCCAGAAGCAGGAGCCACGCGGCAGTTCGCAAACTTCGCTTGGACATCATGTGCAGCAGGCTCCCTCCAAAGCATCCCGCACGAGGATGCATCCCCTCCCCCAGACAACAGCCATAGGTCAATCGAGCGCGAAGGGATAGTCGGGGCGCATGAGCACGACGCGGCGCTCGCGGATCGAGCGATGGGCCGCAAGCAACGCTTGGGTCGCCATGATGAAACTATCGGTGTAGTCGACCGCTCCCGCTTCGCGCGAGAATTGCGCCATCATCGCCTCAAGCATCGCCTTCTGGCCGAGATCGGGCTGTAACAGAGACGAGTTGCGGGCGCGGTGCCCGTCATGCAGCGTGAGCTTGCGGAAGCCGGAAATGCGCGCCGACCGGCCGCCTCCGAGAATATCCACCGTCTCGCCGACAAAGCCCTGCTGGCTACCGCAGACATAGTGCACCGTGCTCACGCCGCCATTGGCGAAGCGCAACTGCACTGTCCAGCTTTCCTCACCCTGCCCTTGGTCGTGGGTTTCGAAAGCATGCGCTTCGAGCGGCACGCTCTGCTGGAACCAGATGGCGAGGTCGATGAAATGGCACACATCGCCGAACAGCATGCCGCCGCCCTCGGCCGCGTCCTGATACCAGCTGTCAGCGGGCATGCTTGCCTTGCGGATGGTGCAGCTCACCTGCCGCACTGGAACGCCGGCCATGTGCGCAAGGGCCTTTTGGCTCAACGGAGCGAAGCGCCTGTTGTAGCCTACCCATAGAGTTGGATCCTCAGGCCCGCGTTCACCGAGCGCATCGACAATCGACCCAAGCTCGCCGTCATTCATGGCAAGCGGCTTCTCGACATAGACGGACTTTCCCGCTTCCAGCGCGGTCCTGGCGAAGTGGCCGTGGCTATCGTGCCTGGTTGCAACCGCCACCGTGTTGATCTGTGGATCCTTGAAGATTTCGCCTGCATTGGTGGTGGCGTTGCGAAAGCGGTAGCGCTCAGCAACCGCCTCTGCGTTCATTCCCCGAGACGTGCAGATTGTCACCAGGCTCAACTCCTTGAACTTGGGAAAGTGAGGGAGAAGCATGGATTTTGCGTAGTTGCCGGCACCGATCATGCCAAGCCGAACCTCGCGTAAGGGTGTCTCGCGGCTAAAGCGTATGGTCCGAGACTCGCTTTCGATGGTGCCGTGGTCGGCGTGGGGATATTCGAACACGATGCCGACGGCGCCGGAAAGCTCGCCATTGGCGATCTGATTGAACACTGCCACGGCGTCGTCGAAGGCGAAGCGATGCGTGATCAGGTTCGACGGGTCGATTTTGTCTTGATCAAGCAAGTCGAGAAAGGCCGTGACGTTCCGCTTCGCCGACCAGCGAACGTAGCCGATAGGATAGTCATTGCCCTTGGTGAAATAGTCGGGGTCGTAGATGCCGGCCCCGGTCGAGCGGCTGAACACGAATTCGATCTCCTTGGCGAACCATAAGCGCCAGTCGAGATTGATCTCGGTATTGCCAAGGCATACGACGCGGCCCCGATCCCGAACCAGGAGGGCGGCCATCTCGATTGGTTGATTGTCCTTGGTCGAGGTCGCCAGCAGGACAACGTCCACGCCCGCCCCGTGACTGATGCGCCGCGCGGCGAGCAGCGCCGCGCTTTCATCGGCCGAGCAAGCGATTTCGGCGCCGGAGCGGAGCGCCAGCTCGCATTTCTTGGGATCGAGATCGATGCCCATAACCCGGCAACCGCTGGCGCGGCACAACTGCACCGCGAACTGCCCGAGCAGACCGAGGCCGATCACCGCCACGCTCATGCCGAGCTCAAGGCGTGCCTGCCGCAGCCCCTGTAGCGCGATGGCTCCCACGGCGCTCGCGCTCGCTGCATCCAGACTTACGGCCAACGGTACCGGCGCGACCAGCGTGCGCGGCACGGCGTTATATTCCGCGTGGGTGGCGACGGTCTCGCCGATGCAGGCGACACGGTCGCCCACGCGAAACTCGTCGATCGCCGAGCCGACCGCGGCCACGACGCCGGCGCAGCTATAGCCGAGAGTCGTTGGCGACCGCAGGCGTTCCTGAACCTTGCGAAAAGTGGAGACCAGACCTTGATCCTTCAAGGTTTGAACGACCTGTCTCACCTGGTCCGGCCGTTCGCGGGCCTTGGCGGCAAGGCTCATTCGCGCCTGGGTCACCTTCATCTTCTCGGTGCCCATGCTGACGAATGAAAAATGCGTGCGGACGAGGACTTCGTGAGGGCGGATCCCGGGAAGGGGGACATCGCCGGACTGCATGGCGCCGCTGCGCAGGAATTGTCGAACTTGCTTCATGAGAGATTGGATACAGTCAGAAGCTGTCCGGCCGACATCCGAGAAGGGGGTACTCCCAAAGCGCTCGTTGACGGCTAGGCGCGCGAGTTATGCAATGCGGTACGGTGCGACCTGGTGCCTTGAGCGCCGCGCTGCGCGCCCTTATCACCATCCTGCGAGCCATCATGGTGCTCGGATCCGAATCCTTAACGGGCCACATCCCACGCCCCAACCCGACACGCTCCAGCCGGGAGCGGCTTGCTTGGTACTGGGCGCGCACGACCCAAATGGATGCCAGGGAGATCGTTCATCGCTTGATGGAGGCCGTGACTAAGCAGTTTTCGCGTGGGCTTGCGCAAGGTTGGGATGCTCTCAAGCCGATCGGCGGCCCCTTGGTGTCGTTGCCCGGCATTGCCGACCTCGCCTGCAACTGCGAAACGGCTCTTGCCGCGGAAATAGCCCGCGAAGCTGAGGACGTTAAGACGGGGCGATTTCATCTGCTCGGCATCCATTGGCCCGTACCGGGAGCCATGCCCCCGCCTCCGGCCTTTTGGCATGTCGATCCCGATGACGGAGAGGTGTTTCCGCAGCGCGATGCCTATTGCTTCGACGTTTCGTTCCGGCACGGGGTCAACACCCGTGAGATCAAGCGTATTTGGGAGCTTTCCCGCCTTCAATTCCTGGTTCCGCTCGCAGCCTATGCCACGCTCACCGGTGGCCCGGAGGAGGCCGAGCTGGTCGACGGCGTGGTCCGATCCTGGATGGACGGCAATCATCCCTATCGCGGGTTGAATTGGAGCTCCGGCATCGAGCTTGCCCTTCGGGTCATCTCCGTCGCGCTAGCGCTGTCCATAACCGGCGTCGAACGCCTGGATGAGCCGAGCAGGCAGGCGATGCTCAAATTTTTCGCCGCGCATGTCTATTGGTTGAAGCGGTTTCCTTCGCTCTATTCATCGGCGAACAACCATCGCGTTGCCGAGCTGGCAGGGCTTATAGTCGGCGTGACCATGGCGCCGGGCCTTAGCGACGAGGACGATTTGCGCCAAAGGAGCTGGCGCGAGTTGCTCGTCGAGCTCGACCGGCAGATTCACCCTGACGGGGTGGGCGCGGAGCAGGCGCCGACCTATACCGCGTTCGCAATAGAGCTGTTCCTGGTCGCGGCCCTGGCTTGCGGAAAGCTGCACGACCTTCCCGCGGCGACAAAGGACCGACTCGCGGCCTGGGCCGAATATTCCTTATGGTTCATGGATACCCAGGCCAAGACCCCGGCCATCGGCGATACCGATGACGGCCGCGTTATCGCGACCACGCAGGCTCGGGAGCCGCGCTATATCGCCTCAATCGTCTCTGCGGTCGCAAGTTGCCTGGGGCGTCCGGACCTCGCCCCGCCGACAACCAATCCCAGCCTGCGTGACGTCCTGTTCGGCTCGACGGAGCCAGCGCCGGTGTCGCGAACAGGGCTGCGCACATTCCCGACCGGCGGCTATTCGGTGTTCCGGGGCAAGGGGGAAAATCCCGCGGTTCTGACCTTCGATCATGGCCCGGTCGGCTATCTCTCGATCGCGGCACACGGTCATGCCGATACGCTTGCCGTGTGGTTGTCGATCGGCAATCAGCGGATCTTCGCCGATGCCGGAACCTTTCGCTATCATTCACGCAAGGCGCTGCGAGATGCCTATAGACATACCGCCATGCACAACACCCTGACCTTGCGTGGCCAGGCCTCAAGCTGCCCTTCTGGTCCGTTCAACTGGGCGACCAAGGCGAAGGGGCGCTGCCTGGCTCGAGCTGACAGCCCGGTTGCCTGCGTCACCGCCGAACATGACGGCTATCTCGCGCGATTTGGTCTCAAGCACCGGCGCACAGTGGCTTACGACGGCATCAGCGAGTTCACCGTTACCGATGAGCTGCTCGGCGTTTCCGACGAAAGAGATGCCACCATCTCTTTCCTGCTCGACCCGTCATGCACGGCGGCGTTCGAGGAAGATGGAAGCCTCCTCATCGGTGCGGGCGGGCCTCCCCTGGTCCGCCTGGCCAGCGCCGGTCTCCCGAACGTTTCCATCATTCGCGGCGATGAGCATTCAAATCTCGGCTGGGTGTCGCCATCGTTCGGCGTGCGCGTTCCGGCCGATCAAATTCTTCTCAGTGGTGTCCTCAGAAGGCCGTCGGTGGTTACGATCACCCTGCTTTCCTAAGGGCGGTCTCCACGCCAAGTTCTTCCAGCTGCGACGGCTTGAACACGCGCAGGAAGATTTCAAGATTGATGAGCGACCAAAGAACCCGCTCGTGATTCTGCCGACCTTCGACATGTTCGCTGAACAGGCTGCGCAGCTTTGCCCGATTGCAGAGTTGCGCCAGCTTTGACGCTTCACTGTCGAGCATGTCTCGCGCAAAGTCGCGATAGGGTCCCCTCACCCAGCGGCCGAAAGGCACGCGGAATCCGACCTTCTTCCGGGCCAGGGTCTGTGGCGGCAAGAGCTTCTCCATGCTCGCCCGCAACACGGCCTTGCCGCCCCTGGCGCCAACGAGGAAGCGGTCGGGAAAGCGCGCCACGACACCCGCCAAAGCCACATCCATGAAAGGCATCCGGCCTTCAATCGACTCTGCCATCATCATGCGGTCGCCCCGCTCCAGCAGATTGTCGGGAAGCCAGGAGGTCTGATCGAAGAATAGGGTTTGTCTCAGGCGGGAAAGCTTCGACGAGAATGGATAGGGATCGGGAGGCGTCAGCGAGGCCTCCCGGCCCATAATAGCCTCGCGCTCCTTGACCGAAACGCCGCCAAACCACACCCGCATGCGATTGGCGAGATTGCGTTCGCCGGCGGCCAAGGCCAGAACCTTCACCCGGCGCATGCCATAGGGGAGCGCACGAACGAGCGGATCGATCAGCTGTTCGTGCAACACCCCCGGCATGAGCCGCTGATAGACGCCGATCCAGGGCTCGGCCCAATGCTTCGGATACCCTCCCATCAGCTCGTCGGACCCTTCACCGGTGAGTACCATCTTCACGCTGCGCGAGGCCAGTTTCGACAGCATGAGAATCGGAATATCGGAAGCCTCGCTGACCGGCGCGCCGCGGCGAAGCACGGCAGTTTGCCAATGCTCCATGAAGGCGTCCGGCTCGATCACCAGCTCTTGATGATCGGTGCCAAATCGCTCGGCAACGATGCGGGCATGGTCGAGCTCGGAATAACCGGCCTCGTGAAAGCCGACGGCGAAGGTGCGGAGGGGCGCGGAGGTGTGTTTGACCATGGTAGCAACAACCGCGGATGAATCGATGCCGCCGGAAAGATAGGCGCCGAACGGCGCATCGCTGCGCATGCGAATGCGCACCGCCTCGTCGAAGGTGGTCTCGAACATGCGCACCGCCTCGTCGAAGGATCTAACGTCGGGGACGGTGTCGGCAAAGGGAGGCGTGAAGTAGCGCGTGATAGCGAGGCTGCCGGCTTTCCAGACCGCATAATGCCCAGGCGGGAGCTTGTTGACGCCACGAAAGAAGGTCGCCGGGCCCGGAACATAGCGATTGAGGAGATAATGTCCGAGAGCCTCGGCATTGAAAATCCGGTCGAAACCTGGGAACTCCAGGAGGGGCTCGATCTCAGAAGCGAATAGGAGCTGCCCCGGCCGGGCGGCAAGGAATAGTGGTTTCTTGCCGCATGCATCGCGCGCCAGCACCAACTGTTGAGTCAATCTATCCCAGAGCGCGAAGGCGAACATGCCCCGAAACCGGCGTATGGCATCGAATTCCCAGGCGCGATAGGCCTCGATCAGAACCTCGGTGTCGGAGCGAGTGCGGAAGCAATGGCCAAGCGCCACGAGCTCCTCACGGAGCTCGATGTAGTTATAGATCTCGCCATTGAAGATGAGGGTGAAACGACCGTCCACGCTCGACATCGGCTGGTCGCCGCCGTCAATATCGATGATTGAAAGGCGGCGATGGCCTAGCCCGATCTGAAACCGTCCGTCGGCCGAGTCGAAAAGCGAGCGGCCGGCCCCATCCGGTCCGCGATGCGCCATTAAGTCTGTGATGCGGCCTAGTGTCTCGCCATTCTGGCGATACGCCCCACTGAGGGCCCAACCGAAGATCCCACACATACGAACTCAGTCCTTCCTACGCTTCACGCCACGCTACATCAGGTGGCGGAGCTGATATTGCGCGCCAAAGGGGCATTTCGCTCAGCGTCCTAAGCCTTCTGGCACCCTTGCGACACCCCTTAGGGGACCTAGGGAGCGGTTCTGATCCTGACTTATGATTTTTCACGGTCAGTCTCCCGACCAGCGGCGTTTCCGTTGCGGACCAAGCGGGCCCTTCGTCCGGCGCGGACCAAAGTGACTATAGGGCGGCCGTGGCCATGACGCGCACAGCAGCGCGACTCTTTGGAGGTACTTCGATGGGGCGGCAGCTCCGAGTGCTGATCATTGTCGAGAACCTTCCGGTTCCGTTCGACCGGCGTGTCTGGTCCGAGGCGACGACGCTCCGCGACGCGGGATACGCGGTGTCCGTGATTTGCCCGAGGGGCCCAGGGTATCAACGCTCGCACGAGGTCATCGACGGCATCGCGATTTATCGGCACCCCCTCCCCATCGAGGCACGAGGGGCCGCGGCCTATTTCATCGAATATCCGGTCGCGTTGTTTTGGGAGTTCTGGCTCTCGTTGAAAGTCTGGCGAAATCACGGCTTGGACGTGATCCACGCTTGCAATCCTCCGGACCTCATTTTCCTCATCGGCCTGTTCTTCAAGATTTTCGCGGGCAAGAGCTTCGTGTTCGACCATCACGACGCAAATCCCGAATTTTACGAAGCAAAGTTCGGGCGGCGGGGGCTCTTATGGCAGCTGTTGCGGCTGGCCGAGAAGCTCACCTTCAAGGCCGCCGATATCTCCATCGCCACCAACGACTCCTATCGCAGCATCGCCGTCGAGCGGGGGGGAATGCGGCCCGAAGACGTCTTCGTGGTCCGCTCCGGCCCAAATCTCAGTCGCGTCAAACGGCTTCCCCCCGATCCGGCATGGCGCAAGGGGCGCCGATTCCTCGTCGGTTATGTCGGCGTCATCAGCCGATCGGAGGGGCTCGATCTGCTGCTCGCAGCGATTCATCACGCCGTCTATGCCCGCGGCCACCGAGACATTCAATTCGTGGTGGCTGGCAGCGGCCCGGAACTCGAAGCAGTGACGCAGCTCGCCGTGACGATGAAAGTCGCGGACTACGTCACCTTCACCGGCAGGATCGACGACGCCAAGCTCTTTGCGATGCTGTCCACGGCCGATGTGTGCGTCAATCCCGACCGCGTCACGGCCATGAATGACATCTCAACCATGAACAAGATCATGGAATATATGGCACTTTCTAAGCCTATCGTTCAGTTCGACGTCAAGGAGGGGCGTGTCTCCGCGCAAAGCGCGTCCCTTTACGCCAAAGCCAACGATCCAGCGGATTTCGCGGAGAAGATCCTCGAGCTCATCAACGACCCGGAGCGGTGCCTGCTCATGGGTGAGTATGGCCGCGAACGCGTGGAAGATGCGCTTGCCTGGCACCATGAGCAACCGAAGCTGCTACAGGCCTATGCCAAGCTGGCTGAACGCCGCGGGCGGTACCGAAAACCTCCAACTCGCGTCCGCCGGCTGTTGTCTGGCCCGCGCCGCGAACCCCAGGAACAGCTTTAGATGCGACGGGAACATCGGTCCCCGTCGGGTAAATCCAACAACAGCGAGGCGTAGCATGCGGATCAGTGTGTTCGGACTTGGTTATGTGGGGACCGTTTCTGCCGCCTGTCTGGCCGATCGTGGGCACACGGTCGTCGGCACGGACAAGATTGCCGCCAAGGTTGATTTGATCCGATCGGGCGTGTCCCCTGTGGTTGAGCAAGAAATCGATAAGGTCGTCCAAAGAACCGTGGAAAGTGGGCATTTGACGGCGACCCTTGACGCTATCGAGGCGGTCAGGAAGACGGATCTTTCGATCGTCTGCGTCGGCACGCCCAGCCGACGGAATGGAGCGCTAAGCCTCGCGGCCATCGAATCCGTCTCAACAGAAATCGGCCAAGCCATCCGCTCCAAGAGCGCACGCCACGAGGTTGTGATCCGCTCGACAGTGTTGCCCGGCACGACTCGCGACATCGTCTTGCCACGACTGGCCAATGCATCGGGAAAGACGCATGGCGACGCCTTTGGTTTGGCGTTCAACCCCGAATTCATGCGTGAAGGCTCCTCCGTGAAGGACTTCAACAACCCTTCGAGAACGATCGTTGGGGCCCTCGACCGCAGATCGACGGAGGCCGTCCTGTCGCTCTATCGCCAATTGCCGGGCGCTAAGATCGCCACTGACATCGAAACCGCGGAACTGGCGAAATATGTCGACAATAGCTGGCACGCGCTAAAAGTGGCGTTCACCAACGAAGTTGCCGTCCTGGCGAGCACACTCGGGATCGACAGCGATCGGGTAATGGATATTTTTGCCCAGGACAACCGGCTCAACATCTCACCCGCCTATATGCGTCCCGGATTTGCCTTCGGCGGCTCGTGCCTGCCTAAGGACCTGCGGGCGCTTGCTTATCTCGCCAGAGCCCGAGACTTGTCCCTTCCAGTCATTAGCAACGTCCTCGACAGCAACCGCATGGTGCTAGACCGGGGGCTCGATTGGATTCTGGCCCATTCCAAGAAGCGCGTCGCCTTCTTAGGAATTAGCTTCAAACCCGGTACGGACGATGTGCGCGAAAGCCCGTTCGTCAATCTCGTGGAGGGGCTGAGCGGCAAGGGTCGCGTCGTGCGGATCTTTGACCCCAATGTGAATCTAGCCCAGTTGTCCGGTGCGAATCGAGATTACCTGATGCGTACGTTGCCCCACATTGCGGAGCTGCTCGTTCCAAACATCTCAGATGCAACGGACTGGGCGGACACCGTTGTGGTGACCTCCACCGACCCGATCTACGCCGCAGGGATTGCCACGTTGCGCCCTGACACCACCGTGCTCGATTTCGCCCAGTTTCACCAGCCCCGCGCCGAGGCTATTGGCGATGATCAAGCGGGTAAATTCCCAAATTTAGGTTGGGTAGACGCAGCGGCTCCGGCCGCCTAGCGGGAGTCGGCGCTAAGGCTTCTGAATAGCGCTTACGCGGCCTCTCGCACGAAGCGGGCAAAAATCTCCGTCGCCGGATCGTGGCCGGTCAGACGCACGAGATCAGCATAGGCAGAGTCGGCCTGTTCGCTTGCGGCATCGGCATGATCGTTCAGGAAGTGATGGAGTCCGAGCTTCACCACAAGACCCTGGAGCCCGTCGGCCGGGGTCGCGACGATGCGCGTCTCAATATTCGAGATCGCGCCATGCGCATATGTCGACTCTTCCTCGGTGACTGCGCCCTGCATCTTCTCGAAGGCCACAAGCCATTGCCGAAATAGATTGGTGAGCTCCTCGTCCATATCCCTCCCCCACTTTTACTACTGTTCTAGGCGGTCGCGCACGAGGCAGAGCGCGCCGCGCATCTAGGGAAATCTGTCACAGAAACTTTATGTTCGCCACGGCAAATAGGTGACCGCCAATGGCGATATCACGCCTCGTAAAAGCAAAAACGCGACACGCGAATTGGAGGTTCCAAATTTCCGTCCCGGACCGATACCCAGAGCGCGTTAGAATGGATACCTCAGCCGCCTTGGGGCGCAGGGATCGGAGGTCTCGGGAGTAGCAACACGCGGGACGCGCAGTCCGACGGCCAGTATCGGGCTGCTTGCAACTTACCGCCGGTTCACGCGCAGGCGGACTTCTCAAGGGGTTTGCTTCCGGGCCGAGAGCCGGGAGCGGAAGCGGGCCAAAGAGTCATTTTCGTTTTGAGCTCGGCGCCGACTTGATCGAGCAATTGCCAGTGACGATCCTTGTCTGAAATGACGCTGACGGGCAGCGGCCATTTCAGGCCGAGGACCGGGTCGTCGTAGCGCAGGCCTCCCTCTGTGCCCGGCGTGTAGAAATCACTGACCTGATAGCTCATCTCGGTGCGGTCGGCGAGGCACTGGTAGCCATGAGCGAAGCGTTCCGGCACGTAGAGCCCACGGTTGTTGTCCTCGTTGAGCTCTACTTCGAGGTGCTGCAGATAGGTTGACGATTCCGGACGCAGATCCACGATGATATCGAGGATGGCGCCGCGCGTGCAGCGCACCAGCTTGCTCTCTGGGGCGGGCGGAAACTGGAAGTGCATGCCCCGCAGCGTACCCCGACGCTTGCTAAAGGCGACGTTTGTCTGGGCCACGGCTGGTCTCAGGCCGTGCTCTTCGAACTCACGCTGGCAGAACGCGCGCGCGAAAAAGCCGCGCTCGTCTTCTAGCCGCTCGAATTCGAGGATCCAGGCGCCGGGTAGCTTCGTTTCGGTAAAAAGCATCTCGACCTCAAGGCGATCTCCAGGGCCGCCCACGCCTCGTCTAGGAATGGGATCTGGCTGAGCATCGTGACCCGATTCTCCGTTATTCCTGTCTCGCGCCAATAACGGCAAGGGAGTAACCCTTTCTGGTCTGTGTGGTTCAGCGCGGAGCCCTTGCGCGCCATTGACCCTCGACGCGCGCCCGATCAAGGCTCCCACTCAAAGTTCGGCACGAACTGGCTTGGCCAGATTCACCGGCGCGCTATAGGTCCAGGAATTCACGCAGGCTGCGATGCTGTCAGTTTTAGATTTGACCCGCATAAGGCGCGTACTTTGCCTCGGTGCCCACTGCGACGACATTGAGATCGGGGCCGGAGGCACGATCCTCCGTCTCGCCAAATTCCACCCTCAGATCGAAGTGAAGTGGGTGGTGTTCGGCGGCGAGAATCCGACGCGGGCCGAGGAAGCGCGGCAATCGGCGGAAACCTTCCTGAATGGCATTGCCAAGAGCGAGATCGTTATCCACGGCTTTCGCGACGGATTCCTGCCCTTCTATGGCGAGCTGGTGAAGGAGACCTTCGAGGAACTCAAAGACTCCTTCGTGCCGGACCTCATCCTCACCCATCACGACGACGACCGGCATCAGGACCACCGTCTTGTATCCCAGCTGACGTGGAACACGTGGCGCGACCACATGATCCTAGAATATGAAATCATGAAATATGACGGCGACCTCGGCCGTCCCAACCTGTTCGTGCCACTCTCAGACGACCTCTGCCGCGACAAGATTGCGGGGTTGATCGAGGCTTTCCCTTCACAAGCCCAACGGCAGTGGTTCGACGAGGAGGCGTTCTGGTCCCTGCTTAGGCTGCGGGGCATCGAGTGCAACGCCCCTTCGCGCCTCGCCGAAGCATTCTTCGTGCGCAAGATACTTGCCTAACAGCGTCAGCAACTTCGGCGAAACTGGAGCTGATATGGGATGCGTAAAGCTATCTCGGCCTTGCTGCTACCAAAGGGAACAGGGGCGCGGCGCAGCGGATTACCACCGATTATGCGCCGATGCGCGGCGCCCCTCCCTTTGCGCGCCTCTCGCCTGAGGGTTTCTCTGGCATCTTAGTCCGAGATGTGCCGGAACCGTCCGTCACCGAGTCTAAAGTGATACACTGCAATGAGCCCTGCGTTACGCCGCCCCGCCCCGCGTTCCGACTTCGGCCTCGAGTTGCGCCGCGCGCGGAGGTTTGAGCCACAGCTTGGCGATCCAACGTGCGCCTGCTTTGAGAGCCGACCAAAAGTGGTGACCGGCAATGGCAGGCAGCCCGTAGTTCCCATCATCCTGGCGGGCGGCTCCGGGACCCGCTTATGGCCGCTCTCGCGCGAGATGTTCCCGAAGCAGTTCGTCCGCTTCTTTGGCAACGGCGAGCCCACTTTCGTCGGATCGACTCTGAAACGGCTGCAATGCAGGCCCGCCCAGTTCTCTGCGCCGCTCATCCTTTGCAACAAGGATCACCGCTTCCTCGTCGCGGAAGAAGCCGAACGGGCCGGCATCGCGCCGCGGGCGATCATTCTTGAGCCGCTCGCCCGCAATACCGCGATCGCAACCGCCGTCGCTGCTCTCTACCTGCAGCAGCATGAGCCCGGCGCCATTCTCGCGGTGTTGCCCTCAGACCATATGGTCGGCGACGAAGAGGAATTCGCCGCAGCCATCGCTCGGGCGGCGGACGTGGCCGCCAAAGGCAAGCTCGTCCTCTTCGGCGTGACGCCCACGGAGGCCCATACCGGCTATGGTTATATCCGCGAGGGGGAGCCGCTCGACGGCTGCAACGGTGCGGCATTCGCCATCGATGCGTTCGTAGAAAAGCCGGATCGGATGACGGCGGAGAGCTATATCGCATCCGGAGGTTACCGCTGGAACAGCGGCGTGTTCGTCATGAGCGCCGAGACCTATCTCGGGGAGCTCGCCTCCTTCGGGCCCTCGATCCTCGAGGCGGCGCGCAAAGCTCTCGCCGGCGCCAAGGAGGATCTTGGCTTTCTGCGGCTCGATGGCGCCGCGTTCGGCGCAGCCCCCAATCTGTCGATCGATCACGCGGTGATGGAGAAGACGTCGGCCGGAGCTGTGCTCGCGCTCGATTGCGGTTGGAACGACGTCGGATCGTGGAGCTCGCTGTGGGAGATTTCGCCGCGGGATGAGAGCGGCAATGTGGTTTGCGGCGAAGCGATGCTCGAGGAAACGACCGGCTGTTACGTGCATAGCGAAAAGGCCCTGGTGGCCACGCTCGGCGTCCACGACATGATCATCGTCGAGACCCCCGACGCGCTTCTGGTCGCGGACAAGAGCAAGGCGCAGGAGGTTTCGAAAATCGTCTCCCGCTTGCGGCAGTCGAATCGCCGGGAGCAAGGACAGCATCTGCGCAACATGCGCCCCTGGGGCCACTTCGAGCCCTTGAGCCTCGGCACGCGCTTTCAGGTCAAATTGTTGAGCGTGAAGCCCGGGGCAAAGCTTTCGCTGCAGATGCATCACCATCGCTCCGAGCATTGGACCGTCGTCGCCGGAACGGCAAAAGTGACGATCGGCGATCGCGACCAATTGGTTAGCGAGAATGAGAGCCTCTACATCCCGGCGACGGAATGGCATCGGCTGGAGAACCCGGGAAAAGTGCCCCTCGAGGTCATTGAGGTGCAAATCGGCAGCTATCTCGGCGAGGACGACATCGTGCGCTCTGACGATGTGTATCGGCGCTCGCCGGACGAGACCCGCTGAAAACTGGCCTGAAGGCAGGAGGACTGTCATGAATGACACAGCGTCTTACGGTGAAATTTCGTGAGCATCGCGGCCGAATCAGAGAAGCCCTCGGTCCGATCGCGAGAGGGGTCGCGCCGGAAGGTCTTCCTGCGAAGGGGTGGCAGAGGCCACAGCCGCTTTAGGCCCTATGGAGCGGGCGAACGGCGCACGATTGTCGCTCTCTCTCTACTATTTTCGGACGTAGTCTCCGCCGCCGCCGCGGTTTTCCTGGCCAACCTCTTGCTGGGTCAGGGGCGAACAGGAATGGCCTTCATTGCGCTGCCCGTTCTAATCGGCGCCTTCTTTGCGTCCGGTCTCTATGCGAACTGTGGACTGACCCCGGCGGAACGATTACGCGGCCGCGTTGTCGGCACGGTAGCCTTCATGGGCGCGATCTTGCTGGTGTCCGGCGGTGCCTCGCAATCGACCGTCTGGCTGACCGCCGCCTGCCAAGGGGCTTTCGTCTTTCTGCTCGGCTATTACGCCGAGGCGCTTACGCGCCATTGGCTCCTCCGCGCGAAGCTGTGGGGGGCTCCGACGGCCTTCGCCGGCGATGACACCACCTTGGAGCAAGCTCATCGCCTCTTGTCGGCGGTTCCCGAGCTCGGCCTGCGGCCGGTGGGGCGCGTCGACGAGCTTGCCGGCACCGATCACCCGGAGATTGAGTTCGTCATCACCAAAACCAGGTCCGATTTTGCCTGCGTCGAATTTGCGAATGGTTTTGCCGAATGTCCGCCAAGGGTCCTGCTGCTTCGGACCAAGACCGGTTCGGCGGAGGCTCTGTTTGGCCCTGGAACGATAAATCTCGGCCTCGGCCACGATCTCAACGCGCCGCGCAACAGGCGCATAAAGCGGGCAATCGACCTGGCCCTCGGCATCCCGGCGCTGCTGCTCGCCCTTCCCCTCATCGGGGCCGTGGCGCTTGCCGTCAAGCTGGTGAGCCCGGGGCCCGCGTTCTACAAGCAAATGCGCATGGGCTACAAAGGGCGCGCCTTTCGCGTGCTCAAGCTTCGCACCATGCATTGCGATGCCGAAAGCCGCCTCGAGCAATACCTCCGGGACAACCCTGCGGCACGTCTCGAATGGGAGCGCTTCTGCAAGCTGTCGGGGGATCCGCGCGTGCTCCCCCATATCGGCCGTATCATTCGCAGCATGAGCATCGATGAACTGCCCCAGCTGTGGCAGGTCGTTCGCGGAGAACTCAGCCTGATCGGGCCGCGGCCCTTTCCGCCTTATCACACCGACAAATTCGATGCAGAATTCCAGGAGCTCCGCGCGAGCGTGCAGCCGGGTTTGACCGGGTTTTGGCAGGTGTCGTCACGCAGCAACGGCGACATCGACATGCAGAAAGCTCAGGATCTCTATTACATCCGGAACTGGTCGATCTGGCTCGACCTCTACATTCTGTTGCAGACCGTTCCGGCCGTGCTCGGGGCGCGCGGCGACCGCTAGCAGTCAAGCGGTCTCAGCCTGCCCTTCTTTTCATCCTTGCTGACATCGCTTGCGCTGTTCCGCCGATCCGCCAAGGCATGTTGCCCTGTTCGACCATATCCTCGAGCACTTCCTTGTCCTTCAAGGTGTCCATGGGGCGCCAGAAGCCTTCATGCTTGAAGGCCATGAGTTGGTCGTCCTCGATCAGCCGGCGAAAGGGCGCCTCGACGAGTTCCTCGCCGTCGCCCAGATAATCGAAGATCTGCGAGCGAAAGATGAAAAAGCCGCCATTGATCCAGAGGTTGGCGTCCGCGGTTGGACATAGGCCGTTGACCCTTCCCCTCTCGTCCATCTGCACAAGGTGCAGGCTGAAGGATGGGCGGACAGCCAGGAAGCAGGCCACCTTTCCACTTTGCCGGAAGGTCTCGACCATGGTCGGCAGGTCAACGTCTGAGAGACCGTCGCTGTAATTGGCGAGGAACATCTCCTCGCCCTCGACCTGGGAGCGCACGGCCAGGAGGCGCTCCCCAATATTGCGCCACAGCCCCGTGTCGATCATCGTGATGCGCCAATCTCGTTGGGGATCGCCAAGCGTTTTGACGTTGTCGCCGAAGCCGGACATGACGCAATCGGCATAGACGTGCGGCCGGTGGTTGAGGAAGAACTCCTTGATGACGTTCGCCTTGTATCCGAGGCACAGAACGAAGTCCCTATGCCCATACTGGCTGTAGTAGTGCATCAGATGCCACAGGATCGGTTTGTCGCCGACGGCGATCATTGGCTTCGGGACATTTTCCGAGTAGTCGCGAATCCGCGTGCCAAGGCCTCCGCAAAACAGGATCGTTTTCATTATCAGAACCTCGCTGCTCGAGCCGCGGCCGGGAGGCGCCAACCAAACCTCGTGCCGCGCCGCGTGCGTCTTTTTTGGTCAGCGCCCATGCGCCGATTTTGCTCGCAATATGCGACGACCATCGAGGGGCAGAGGGGCTTGCCGAGGGTTCCGATCGGCGTACCTCTTTCGGGCTAGTCGCCTGGCGGGGGGTAGTCCGCGGCACACCGAATTGCTGCGCACCCAGATGTCGCCTCCCCCTAACATTGCCTCGCACATTGGCGTCCATCGCCAACGGCCGGCGCTCAAATGCGTAAACCTGGGAGACTTCCTACATGTCCATTTTCATGGAGGCGTATGTGCCGCGTTCGTTCGCGTCCCTCCTCCTGCGGCGCATGAGCTGAGCGCTCGGTCATGCAGCGTCGATTGGAAGAGTGTGATAGCCGCAAGGCCAAAACTGACGGCGGGAGCGCCGGCCGAGTTGCATTTTGGAACCGGGGTGCGAATGCAGGACATTTGAAACTCACAGGCGCGGGCACGTCGTCGGAGGCTAGGCTGTTCTTCGGCCGGGCCTCGTGGACGCTCGTCGACCAGTGCGTCGTCAGCCTCGGCAATTTCGCTCTCAATGTGCAGCTCGCGCGCAACCTCCCTGCGGCCGACTACGGCAAATTTGCCCTCTTCCTTGGCGCCATCTTTGCGCTGCGATGTTTCGACTACTCGTTCGTCTCCTACCCGCTCTCGGTTCGCCTCCATACGGCGACTAAGGGCGAGCAGGGCGGCTTGCTGGCGGACTCCGTGTTGCTGGCCGCAGCGCTAGGCCTTGTGCTTGTTGTGCTCCTGGCTGTCGGGATTCAACTCCTGGGAGGTGCCGACATTCTGTTCTCGGCATCGGCTTGCTATCTCGCTTGGCAGGTGCAGGAGACCATGCGCCGCTGCCTGCTTGCAAACTTCCGCTATCGGGCTGCGGTGGCAGGAGACGCGGTGAGCTATCTGGGCCAGGCGCTGTTGATTGGGCTTTTGGCTTGGACCGCAGAACTCACGTTGCAAACGGCCCTCTACGCAATGTCCGCGACCTTCTTGGCTGGCGCGCTGGCGCACGCTTTGAGGCTGCGGTTCGGGCCGCCGAATGTCGCCCGCGCCGCGGCGCTGGCGCGCGACTATTTCGCTATAGGGAAGTGGTCGTTGATCTACTACGAGATGCTGATCCTGCGCCTTCAGCTTTTTCCGTGGGCGCTTGCGGCCACGGCCGGCATCGCCGCCACGGCGGGGTACCAGGCCGCTGCCAACGTCGCGAGCTTCATGAATCCCATTAGCCTCGGGATCGGCAACGCCATTCCGCAGGCGGCGGCCCAAGCGCGCCTGACGAGCGGTGTCGTAGGCGCCTGGCGGGTGGCACGCGGCTACCTCCTGTTCGGTCTGCCGCCCATTCTTGCGATCTGCGCCGCCGGACTTCTCGCGCCCCAGCTCATCTTGCGCCTGATGTATGGAGCCTCTTCTCCCTATCTCGACGGCGCCCTTACCGTGCAATTTCTCGTCGTCGCCGTCGCGGCTGAATATGTCGCGGAGATGATCGGCAAGACCCTTCTCGGGGTCGGAGCAGGCAGGCTCGCCTCCCTCGTGACCGTACTGGGCCTGACGACGGCCGTACTCACTCTGCCACTGATCATTCCGTTCGGGGTCGTCGGCGCCGCGATGGCCCTCGCCGTCGCCAATCTCACGCGCCTCGTCGTCGCCTGGTTGGCACTGCGCTGGCTGATCGCGAAAGAGACACCGCCAGCCGAGCTCGTCCGCAATCCGAGCGCCGCATGACCGAGTCCCGCCCCTCATCTTCGAGACCGGTCCGCAGGCCGAAAAGCAGCCGCCGCTGGCTGCTATGCGCGATGTTTGTCGCTCAGCCGCTCGTGGCTTTGGCCGCGGTCTCAGCGCCAGTCCCGCAGGGTGTCGCCGAGGAACCATGCCCGGCCGGCGCGATTGCCGTGGCGCCGGGGGCCTCGGTTCAGGCGGCCGTGGACAAAGCAGGCCCCGGCGCCGCCTTCTGCCTCAAGAACGGAATCCATCGTGTGCAAGTCGTCCGCCCGTTGGACGGGCAGAGCTTTTACGGAGAAGGCAGCACCATCCTAAACGGCAGCCACCTGCTCACGGAGTTCAGCCGTGACGGAGATTATTTGGTGGCGAGCGGGCAAACGCAGCATGGGCAGAAGCACGGAGAGTGCATGAGCACGGCTCCGGCTTGCAACTTGCCGGAAGCCGTATTCATGGACGACGCGCCTCTGACGCAGGTGCCGAGCAAGGACGCACTCAAGCCCGGCGGCTTTTGGTTCGACTACGCGGACAACAAGATCTACCTCGCCGACGATCCGACCGGCCACAAGGTCGAGGCCACGGTCGCTGCCTTTGCCTTCAGGAGCTTGGCGTCCAATGTTCGGATCGAGAATTTGACGATCGAGAAATATGCCGGCCCCGCCCAGAGCGGCGCGGTCCACGCCGCCGGCACCACGGGCTGGACCGTGAAGAACAGCGAACTCCGCCTGAACAGCGGCGCGGCAATCTCCGTCGGAAACGCCATTAAGGTGCTCGCCTGCGACATCCATCACAATGGAGAGACCGGGGTCTCCGGAGAGGGCGACGGCATCCTCATCGAGAATAATCGCATCTGGGCCAACAACATCTATGGCTTCGATTTCACCTGGGAGGCCGGAGGCGTCAAAATCGCGACCAGCGACGGAGTCGTGCTGCGCGGCAATCACGTCTACGACAATATCGGCCCCGGACTGTGGTGCGATATCGGCTGCCGGAATGTCGTCTATGAAAATAATGTCGTCGAAGGCAATCATGACGCGGGGATCTTTCACGAGATCTCCTTCAACGCCGTCATTCGCAACAACTTGGCCAGCCGCAACGGCATGGACCGCGGCTGGTTCTGGCGCGCCGACATCCTGATCTCAGCGTCCCAGGACGTAGAGGTCTATGATAATACCCTGACCGTGAGGCCCGGCAGCTGCGGGATCATGCTGATCGACCAAGGGCGCCCGACCGACAGCGGCGGCAGATACAAAACCCAGGACAATGCCATCTACCGGAACGCCTCGACCTTCGAAGGCGGCGCCTGCGCCGGCGGCGTGTCCGACACCCCGCCGGGCGATGAAAATTTTTCCATCATCACCGACGGCAATAATCGCTTCGACGGCAACATTTATCGCGTCCCACGGGCGAGCGAGGACGAGCGCTTCCCCTGGGGGCACAACGTGTTCGATTGGACCGGTCTGCGAGCGGCCGGCATCGAGCCGAACGGCCGGCTCGAACTTTACTGAGTCCTGTCAGGCCACGGCCCTGCTCGATTTCACCACGCCGCTGGCCTGGTGGACGCGAGGCGGCATATCGAAACCTATCGCTCGGGCACCGCCTCGCTCGGCCAAACGCTCCGCCGCTTTGGCTATCTGCTTTATGACTACGCCTCGCTGTCGAACCCACCGGGCCCTCGCCCAGGCCGCTGCTTTACGATCGCGTCCAGGCGCTCAGGGGCGGCGTTCAGTTCCCACGGCGCGAGGGGCGGATCCCGGTCGGCGCGCTCACGCCGATAGCCGACCTCAAGCTACAGCCCGGCGCGCTCGTCCGGGTGAAGGTCTATGAGGATATTCTGTCGACCTTGGCGAAGCGTGATTTGACTCAGCAATGCGAGGCTGCGGGTGTCGCTTGGCGCCACCTCTCATAGTTAATGCGTGCGATCCGGTAAGCGTCCGGAATTGACAGGGCCCAAACGAACAGCCCACCGGCCGCGCGGCCGATGAAGGAATGATCGGGCGTCGTCGTGTGCCAGGAAAGCAGCAGGAGCAACAGCGCGAAAAAGGCGAAGCCCAAGCCCCGCTGCGGCTGGCCAACCGCGACGTGCCCGGCACCAGGCGCCAAAGTGGCGAGGGCGAGAACCGCGTAAGGATGCCAGGGGGGCCTCATGCTCACGCGGCCCGCTTCTGCTGGCGCGCGTCGATCGCGCTGCGCAGCATTTCGAGATCCTCAAGCCGCTTGGCGAGGTCGCCCGCCGAAACATCGGCGTGATCGAAGACCGCCTGCCTGAGCAGCAGATATTCCCCGCGCCGTCCCTCGCCCGCCTGCGCGATGATACGCATGCCCTTGCTGGTGATGGCGACCTCCTTGACCCGCGGCTCCGCGAGGATCGATGCAAGCCGGGTTGAGAGGTGATCCAGCAGCCGCTCCGCGCCCGTGCCCGATCCCCGGATCAGGATCTCCTGCGGCAAGGCTGGTGGAGCGTCCAAAGACCGCGTGAGGCTGCTCGTGAGCGAGTAGAATTCGTATCCCGCAGGGCGGACCAGTACAGCAAGGCTCGGAACATCGGTCAACCTGTCGAGAAGCGTGACGGAGAGCCAAAGCTGCGGCAGACGCCGGAGCACCATGGTGTCCGGGATCAGTTCCACATGCACGCGTCGTCCACGATAGGAGCCGACAAGGCTCGGAAACCCATCACGACCGTGGCGCATCTGCGCGCCATCAAGAATGTTGGCGCACCGTTCGAGCAGAGAGTGCCTCGCAGCCCGGACCAACCGGTGCTCGCGCACCGCCAGCGCGCCAAGTGCGCCCACGATGCCAAGTGCAACCAACATCGACGACAGAACCGACATGTGCTTCCTTACCGCCCGGGGACGTGCCCGACGGGGTGCTGCCGACTATATCGTCCAGCAGCACCCGCCGGAAGCGTCAGTATCCCTGAGGCCGCGGCCAGGCCATGGTGAACTGGTCCCCGCGCTTTACATATTTGTAGCGATGAAACGCAAACCAGAGCGAGGCGATAATGTAGAACACCATCATCGCCACGAGCTGCGTGCCGTAGCCCAGGAACACCGCGAAGTAGGTGACGGCGCACAAGGCCAGCAGCACGATCGCCGGTAAGGGGTGGAACGGGTGTTCGTAGCCTCGCTTGATCGAGCCCAGCGGCCACTTGGTCCGGAACATGATTACGTTGAACGACATGTAGGTGTAGCCCAACAGGCCCGACAGGATTGAGAAGGTGATGACCTGATCGAGCGGCGCGAAATAGGCGAATACCAGCGCCACCGGTACGAGAAACACGATCGAGCGGTAGGGCGTTCTGTTCTGCGGATGCACCGCGCCAAACCAAACCGGCAAATAGTGGTCACGGCCCATCGAGAACCACGCGCGCGAGGCGTCGTTGATGCAGCCATTGGCCGAGGCGAGCGTCGAGAACATCGTGCCGATAAACAGGAGGACCATCAGGAACATCGAGTCCGTGAGGCGCGCCGCATCGAACAGCGGGGTGATGGCCTGGCCGAGATATTCCCACGGCATGAGTCCTGAGCAGACATACCAGGTCATGGTTGCCGCGATGAGCAAGGTAATGATGCCGGTCATCGTGCCGAGTGGCAGCGAGCGCGGCGGTGAACGCACCTCTTCGGCCGCTTGGCACGTGCCCTCGATGCCGAGGTAATACCAAAGTCCGAAATGGATCGAAGCGACGACGCCAAGCCATCCGTAAGGCAGGCCGTTCAACAGCCCGTCGAGCTTCAGCACCTCGTTGCCCCACGGCTTCACCGCGGCAAACAAGATCACGATGGCAACGAACGCGATCGCCGTGATGACGAGGTTGAACGTCAGCGTCGCGTAAACGCCTCGGTAGTTTAGCCAAGCCAAGAACAGGATCGTCAGCACGATAAACGGCTTGTCGTGCACGTCCTCGAACCCGGCCATGGTGCCGACGGTTTGCACGAGATAGCCCAGGGTGATGGCGTTCGCCGCCTCGAGCATCGTGTAGGCAAAAACAAGAAACAGGCCAACGTTGAAGGCCGCGAGCGGACCGACGATATGCTTTGCCTGGGCGTATTGACCGCCGGCGGCGGCCACCGTGGACGTCACTTCCGAGTCGATCATTGCGACGCAGGTATAGAGCAGCCCGGCCACCCAGCAGGCGATGAGAGCGGCAACCGCGCCACCTTTGCCGACAGCGAAGTTCCAGCCCATATACTCGCCGACGAGGACGATGCCGACGCCGAGCGCCCAGACGTGACCCGGACCAAGAACGCGAAGTAGTGAGACCTTCTCACCGTGGATGGCTGTGGTTTGGGTCATTGGTGGCCCCCCTGGTGAGTTGGGTCAATGACGAGAGCGTCGTCGATTTCGCCTTCCTGTGACGACAACAGAAGCTCTTCCGAGTAAGCGCGATTGGTGCGGATGAGATCGACGATCATCCAAAGGCCGAGAAGGAAGGAGATCGCCCAGGCGACGTATTCAAGAATTTGAAAGTTGTTCATTGTCCCCCCTCACTTATTGAATTTTTCGTCGATGACGTCTTTGTATTCCTTCTTCGACCAATGAAAGAGAATGTAGAAGTAACCGATCACCACGATCGCCGTTATGATCAGCTCGGTCATGCTGAATGAGTAGTCGAAACGAGAGGAGATAAGATCCGCCGCCGACTCGGGCGTATAGCCGAGCTTTTCCCACTGGGTGGCCATGGTCACGTTTTGCCCCAGGCCGCTCCAGGTCTTCTCAGCGAAGTCAATTTGGGTCTTGCCGCCCCCGGCGAGGCCAAGATAGAGCGGTGCGAAAAGGGCCAGAAAAACGAGTCCCAGAAGAAACAAGCAATCGACGATTTGTCCAAATGTCGATTGCTGCGGCGGCTGATACGGCTTCTTTGCTGCCATCGACGCCTCCCTAGCGCTTGGTTTTGCGCATGATGTCCAAATAGTGCAGGTCGAGGCCGTAGATGTACTCTCGGTCCTCGGAGTAGTGCTTGATCATCGCGATGATCGACGCTGAATTGAATAACAGCACTAGGCCGCCGCTGATCGCCAGGGCGAGGCCGACATAATTCTCGCCCGTGTTGGGCAGGACCTCGTAGAAAACGAAAACGTATAACAACCACAACGCCAGCAGCAGTCCGGACGCCCAGATGCAATCCTTGCTAAGCTTGCTTGCGATGCGTGGGTCGCTGGATCTTTGCTGCACGCTCGGCTGTATGCTCGCGGCGCGTGTTTCGCTGGGTGTTTGCTGCATGCCCGCTCCCCCCGGTTGGTGGTTCCTCGCCGCTGTCCGACTGGCTCGCGCAGCCGACGGGCGTTAACTCGCACGAAACAGGATAAACCCGGCAGAATGCGGGTCTATTCGCTGGATGTAGAGAGGCATTGGCCAAACCGGCAGTTTGGCTACGACTTTGGTTTAGAGCAGACGCCGACCTCCCTCGTCGAGGAGCTCGGGGTGCGCAACGGCTGCACATGCGGATGACTCTGATGGCGAGCGCCGCTAGCGCGTCCCTAACTCGCCTGACCGACGCTGAGCAGGTCCGCCATTCTGACCAAGTCGGCCAATGAGCGCGCTTGCATTTTTCGCATGATGTTACCGCGATGCACCTTCACCGTGGCGTCGCTGATGCCCATCGCGGCTGCGATCTGCTTGTTCGATAGGCCAGCGCTGATGAATCTAATCACTTCCTTTTCACGAGTCGTCAGCGACGCGAAATGAGATCTCAACGTGACGAGGGTTCCTTCATTTTTCCGCCGCGTTCGGTCCATTTCCAATGCGAGGCGAACGGCTTCGAGCAAATCTTGATCGCGGAAGGGCTTAGTAAGGAACTCTACTGCGCCGGACTTCATGGCCCGCACGCTCATGGGGATATCGCCATGGCCGGTGATGAAAATGATGGGCAAGGAGATACCGAGTTTCACGAGTTCATTTTGAAACTCGAGCCCGGTCAGGCCAGGCAACCTCACATCCAGAACCAGGCAGCCGGCAACATCGGGCCGGCGAAACTCGAGAAAGGCATGCGTTGAGCCAAAAAGCTCTGCGTGCAAGCCGACCGATTCAAGGAGGTTTTTCAGAGACTCGCGCACCGATGCGTCGTCATCGATGACGAATACCAGAGGCTCGAGAGCAGATCGCACCTTCATGAGATCAGCCTAACTCGTCATCAGGCAGGGTGATTTGAAAAACCGATCCCCACGGACTTCCCCGCAACGCCGTTATGCGGCCGCCATGGGCTTCGACAATTGATCTGCAGATCGAAAGCCCCATGCCCATGCCCTCTGGCTTGGTGGAAAAGAAGGGCTCGAAAATTTGGTCCAAATCTCCCTGATCAATTCCCGCGCCGGTGTCTTCAACGCTGATGAGTATGCCACAGCTCTGAGTCCTTTGGGAGCGCACGCAGAGCACGGGTGGGCGATCCGCAATAGAACCCATGGACTCAACCGCGTTCATCGTCAGATTGAGGAGGACTTGCTGCAATTGAATGCGCACCGCCGGCAGGCGTGGCAGATCATCGGCAAGCTCGGTTCGGACCGTGACTCCGTGATGCCGGAGGTCGCCGCGCGCGAGCGTCATGACCTCCCGGATGAGATCGTTGACATCAAGCGGCGCTCTCTCCTGGCTGCTCTTTTCGAGCATGCTGCGAATGCTCCCGATGACCTCACTCGCGCGCGCGCCATCATCGGCAATGCCCTTTATGACTGAGCGCGCCCGTTCGACATTTGGAGGCTGGTGGCTCAGCCAGCGCAGGGTGGCATTCGCGTTGTTCACGATCGCGGCAAGCGGCTGGTTGATCTCATGCGCAATTGAAGCCGCCATCTCACCCATGGTCGTTATGCGCGCGATCCGAGCAAGTTCGGCTTGCATCGCCGCCGTGCGAGCGGTGTCGGCGACCTCGCGCTCGCGTGCTGCGGCAAGCTCGGCCAGCATCGCATTAAAGGCGACTGCGAGCCGGCCAATTTCATCCCCACTCTCGTAGTCCGTGCGCAGCGTATAGTCCTTGGTCTGCCCGACCTCGTCCGCGAGCCGCTCGAGTTTCTGCAGCGGGCGCACGATATGTCGCTGGGTGATCAGCGCGAAGGCTAGGCTAAGCGCCGCCAGTAGGCCGTTCAAAAGCAGACTGTTGCGCAGCTTGCTGAGCAGTTTGGACAGGCGCAGATTGAGCAGCCGCTTGAGCTCGATCTGGCTTACGGTCCAAGCGTTGATGGCGCTGTCTACTGCGGCCGCATAGGAGCGATCGAGAGCGGCCGTGTTATTTCCGCCGGCAAGACTCGCCTTCACGGTTTGGAGATATGCATCCCCGGCCGAGACCATCGAGTCTATGCCGGCCCCGAGGGCCTGCTTCAAATGCGCGCCGTCGCCTCCCCGGTATGAGGCCCTCAGGTCTCGTTCGATCCCCTCGAGGGTCGATCGGATCATGCCGTCTAGGATCAGGCTGCGGACCGCGAGGCTGTCCGGCGACAAACCCACGGCAAAAGGAGTCTGCAATTGAGATTGCAGCTCCCCGATCTGGCTCAGCAGGGTCGGCATCTTGGTAGCGACGATGTCCTGTACGTAATAGCTGTCGAGATCCGGATCGAGAGCGAGGTTGGAGTCGTCACCAATACGGGCCGCAAGGTTACGCGCGGCGGACAGCGCACCAACGATGAGAGCGTGCTTCTCGCCGTCGCCGGCATCGGACCCAAGTTTTCCGACTGCGTCCGCAAGAGACCCTTCGAGCTCCGCCGTGTCCAGCCAGCTCGCACTATCGGGCGGGGTCGGGGCGGCCAAGGCTCCTTCATCCGTCGGTCGCGCGCCCTCAACCGTCGATGCGCCGAGCTTCTGAGTCAGAATGGAAGCGTAGACCCCTCGAAGTGCTTCAAGGTGCTGCACGCCGACGAGTTCCCTGCGCACAAACTCGATGGCGATCCTTTTCTCGGCAACGAGTCCATAGGTGGCCACGAAAAGCGCGCCGACGAACACGCCGCACAAAAGGAAGAGCTTTGTACTGGTTCGCAGGCTCTTGAACATGAAATGATCTAACCTTGATGCTGAGACGCTTTGGTCCCGAGAGCGCCCGCGCACGTCCTGAACGTTGGATAAGCGGGAACCCCCCAACTCGGCTGACAAATCGATGATCGTCGCGAGACTGCACCCCTCTCCGTGGTATTCGGCCAACGCCGGATCTGGGCAGGGATTCTAAACCAAAGTGTAAGCCTTGCTATCGTTTTGGTGATGCATCCTCACGCTTAGAGAATAGAGACCCTTATCCTCGTTGTTTACGCTGCCTAAGCTGCAAGCGGCGGCCAAGCAGTAGCAACGTGTAGAGAGACAGCCCTGCTCGCGTCACTACTCCCGGCAGGATCGGCGTTCGCCGGAGCCACCGCCCCAGGCTGAACGACCTCTAAGCCATGGAGTAACCGAGCGGGCAGCGTGATCGAGAGCGCGATCCGAAAGGGGGGGCATGGCCGACGCTACTGGAACTGCACGCGCAAGAACGCAGGATGGAACTTCGGGAGAGTTCCAGCTCCATCGCGTCATTGGCTGGAAGGATGCGTTTTGGGTCGCAAGTGGGGTCCCGGCGCTCGTCCTCTTCTCCATTGGCGGCATCGCGGCGACCGTCGGTACGCCTTCGGTTCTGGTCTGGGGCTTATCGGTTCTCTTCGGTTTCATCCAAGCCTTCACTTATGCGGAGATCGCCGGCCTCTTTCCTAACAAATCCGGGGGGGCATCGATCTATGGCGCGGCGGCATGGGTGCGCTATTCAAAATTCATCGCGCCGCTCTCAGTGTGGTGCAATTGGCTTGCCTGGACTCCCGTGCTCGCCATCGGCTGCGGCATTGCCGCGGGGTATATTCTCAACGCCCTATTTCCCGCCGACGCCGCGATAAGAACCTGGGAGGTCCAACTCCTCGACCTCGGCTTCATGAAGGAAGGTTTGAAGCTGCGGCTGAATTCCACCTTCTTTATCGGCGCCATTCTGATTCTGATTTCCTTCGCCATTCAGCATCGTGGCATCTTGAGCACCGCGCGTGTGCAGACCATCGTCGGCGTCGCCGTGCTGTTGCCCCTGCTCATCATCGGCATCGTGCCGCTGATCACCGGCGACGTCTCTATGCAGGCTTTCGAGCCGTTTGCGCCCGGAACCGATCCCACCACCGCGGCCTGGGACAAAGCCGGCTGGACCCTGTTCTTTGGCGGCCTGTTCATCGCGGCCTGGTCCGCCTACGCCTTCGAAACCGCGATCTGCTACACGAGCGAATTCCGGGATCCAGGGACCGATACCTACAAGGCCATTCTCTACTCGGGACTGCTGTGCATCGCGGTTTACGTTCTCGTGCCGCTGTCCTTCCAGGGCGCGCTCGGACTCGCAGGGGTTATGGCACCCGGCATCGTCGACGGATCCGGCGTTGCGCAAGCCATGGCCCACATGGTTGGCGGCGGGATCTTCATCACCAATCTCCTGGTGGTGATGCTGCTGCTCGCTTTGATGCTGGCCATCACCACGGCGATGGCTGGGAGCTCGCGCACTCTTTATCAGGGCTCGGTCGATGGCTGGCTGCCGCGATATCTGAACCATGTGAACAAGAATGGCGCGCCGACGCATGGCATGTGGACCGACCTCACTTTCAATCTCATCCTGCTGCTGATGTCGGACTATCTGTTCGTGCTGGCTGTCTCCAATGTCTGTTACATCGTCTTCAATTTCCTCAATCTGAATGCCGGTTGGATTCACCGCATCGACAACGCCCACGTCAACCGCCCATGGCGGGCACCAACCTGGCTGCTGGCTGCCGGCGTCGTGCTCGGCTTTGTGAACGCGTTTCTGCTCGGCGCCGGCGCGGATGTCTGGGGAGCAGGCACCTTGACATCCGGTATCGTCGCGATCGCCCTGATCATCCCGGTGTTCATTTACCGGCACTACATCCAAGACAAGGGTGTGTTTCCCGCAAACATGTTGGCCGACCTTTCTCTCGACGGCAAAAGCCTCGGCGAGGCCAAGGCCGGCATGTTGCCTTACGCCGCGCTGGGAGGAGGCGTCCTCACCGCCATCGTGGCCTACGTCATCTTCTGGACTTAGGGAGATTTGCAGGTTGAGCGAGCCCAAAATCTTGACGCCGCGGTCACGTCATTTGCGGCCAAAGATTTGATGCCTTTCCCTACCTGCTGCCGGTCAGCCGGCGGCAGGCGGAAATCCCTGGCGGTTGCCCACCGGTAGGGAAAAGAGCCCCTGCCATGTTACCCCCGGCAGGGGTTCTTTTGTTCCTTCCACCCTCGGCCTGATCTCATCCACTCGAACGCCGACAGACCTTGGTGCAGTGCCGCTTCCATCCCCTCACCAGGCAAGAAACTACGGCGCCGCATCCGCAAAACCGACGGCAAAATGGCGCCGAAGGACTTCACCGTCTAATGCTTGAGGCCCACGGACCTCGCGATCGACACCAGCGTCGATAAGGCGCTTCGCGGCCTTCGCTCGGCAGCAAATGATCGATACCAACGTCACTGGAAGGGAAAGGGCGCGAGACTCAGGAAGGCTCCTGGTCTACCCTGGGAGACGGCGCAATTCTTTGAGGGTCCACGACATTCGGAGGGCACGTGCGAACTACACTCCGGGCCGCTGCCTCCATCGTCGCCATCTTCGTCCTCATCGGCGTGGCCATCATTTTAGTCGGGCCCAGCCTAATCTCCACCGCGCCAGTGCGCGACAAGGCGTTCGCCAAAGTGGAGGCAGCAACCGGATACCGCCTGCGGGTCAGTGGACCGGTTCGGATCTCCTTATTTCCCTCAATCGACCTTGTGGCCGAGGATGTCGGCATCGCTCAAACGGCGTCAGGCAACACGGCTGAGTTTGCCACGGCAAAAACACTCCGTCTCGGCCTGGCGCCGCAGGCGCTGCTCAGCGGCAAGGTGCAGATGACCGAAGTTACCCTCGTCGATCCAGTGATCGAGCTGCCACAATCGACGAATGCCAAGGGCGATGAGATCGGGTTGGACGCAGACGTTAGCTCGGCCGCCAAACCGCTACACAATCTCAATCTCGACAAGCTGATCATCAAGAACGGCACCGTGATCCTGCCAGGCTCTGGGGATTTGCCGGGCAAACGAATCGAGGCGCTAACACTTTATGCCTCGCTACCTGCAGCAACCGGTTCGTTGTCAATCGACGTGAAGGCTCGGTACGAAGGCCAGCCTGTCCATGTCGCCGGTTCGATCGCCGGTTTCGGCCAGTTTCTTGATGGGAGCCCCGCGCCAATAAAGCTTGCCATCCACGCCCCAGCATATCTTCCGGCGGAGGCTACTCTTGCCGGCACCGCCGCCTACAATGACAAAAACGCACTCCTTACACTCGACGTGCAGGCCGCGTTTGAAGGCCAGCCTGTCCATGTCGCCGGTTCGATCGGCAACGTTGGGCATGTTCTTCATGGCGGTGCCTCACCCATAACGCTTGCCATCAATGCCCCTGCCTATCTTCCGGCGACGGCAATTCTTTCCGGTATCGCCGCGTACAAGGACGACACGCTGGTGCTCACCGAATTCAGTACCGATTTGGGCGCCAGTTCTCTTGCTGGCGGCGCCACGTATAATGACAAAGCCGACATCCTTACACTCGACGTGCAGGCCGCGTTTGAAGGCCAGCCTGTCCATGTCGCCGGTTCGATCGGCAACGTCAGGCATGTACTTGATGGAAGCCTCGCGCCTATAAGGCTTGCTATCGACGCGCCTGCCTATCTTCAGGCGCAGGCAATTTTTGCCGGCACCGCCACATACCAACACGACACGCTGACGCTCACCGAATTCAGCGCAGAGTCTGGCGCCGATACTCTTGCCGGCAGCGCCACCTACAATAACAATGGGGACGTTCTTACCCTTGACCTTCAAGCCAAGTACGAAGGCCACCCGGTCAATGTCGCCGGTTCGATCGCCAGTTTCGGCGATTTTCTTGGTGGGGAGCCCGCGCCAGTAAAGTTGGCCATCGACGCCCCAGCGTATCTCCCGGCAGAGACAACTTTTGCCGGCACGGCCGCATATAAAGAGGACACGCTGACGCTCACCGAATTCAGCGCCGAGTCTGCCGAGTACGCTCTTTTCGGCAGCGGTAGTTACAAAGACCAAACCCTCACGCTCAACCCATTCACTGCTAAGACCCGTGGCCAGACCATAACGGGCGCGTTGACCGCGAATCTCGCGGGCAAGGTTCCGAGCATCGGAGCATCGCTCAGCACGCAGACGCTTGATCTCAACCAGATGCTGTCCAATGCCGGCGATACAACTTCATCGAGCCCCGGAACGGCAGCCGGCGTCGGAAGCGGCGAGAGCGCGGCGGGGGGGAGCGATCCAGAGATCGACTTCTCGCCCCTTAAGACCATCAACGCCAATCTTGAGCTCAACATCGGTCGGCTCGTGTATGACACGTTCAAGATCGATTCCGCCGCAATCCAGGCCACACTTTACGGTGGCGAGCTATCTGCCGAAATCCTTAGTCTGAAGCTCTACAACGGCGCCGGCACTGGGGCGCTCACGCTTGATGCCAACGGCGAAGTACCGACGCAACAAATTCGGTTGTCGCTTGCCAATCTCGACGCCTATCCGTTCCTCAACGATGCGGTCGAGTTTCAAAACATCGAAGGCAAAGTGGCTATAGACGTCGACCTCACTGCCAGCGGCGACAGCCAGCGCGCTCTGGTCTCGGCGTTGAACGGCACGGCGAAGCTCGCGTTCGCCGACGGCGCTATTCGTGGCCTCAACGTCGCTAACATGCTGCGCAACCTGACCACCGGAATTCTTACGGGATGGCAGTACAATGAGGAAGCGAAGACCGCTTTCAATGCGCTTGGAGCAAGCTTCAAAGTCGCCAATGGACAAGCCGAAACCGACGATCTCCGTTTAACCGGACCGCTCGTATCGATGGGCGGCGCGGGAACCATTGGTCTCCCGGCGCAGACGCTCAAATTTCGCGTCAACCCGATGATGCTGGCGAGCGTCGAGGGCCGAGGGGGCAAGAATAGGCTGCTGGGTTTCCCTGTACCGGTGGCGATTTCCGGACCGTGGGCCCAGCCCCTGTTTTATCCTGATATCGCCGGCATCCTAGATCACCCAGTGGCTGCCTATGAGCAGCTCAATAAGCTCGGAGGCGGCTTGATCGCGCTGCCCAGCAACCTCATCGGCATCGACACCGGCGGAAGAGGTCTCGTTGAGACCGGCGTCGCGCTCCCGGGGGCGCTGGCAAAAGGCGCGATCAAGGGTGTGGGCGCGCTCGTCGGCACCAAGCAACCGGACGATACTACTACCGCCGAGACCACCACAAGGGAAGCGCCCGCGGCCGATGGCGGAACGGCGGAAGCGACCACGGCCCAGGCCGACGCCGAGCTTTCGCCGGCGCCGGCGCCGGCGCCGGCGCTCGCTCCCGCGCCTCCAACTAACCCGTTGATGCAAGGTACGTTCGGCAATTAGCGGTCCGAGCGCCCGTCTTAGAAGGCGAAGCCGCCGCCCCCAAGGCGCCGATGCCTGACGACGTTTGGAAGCGGTAACTGCCAGCAGAGGCAAGCGCCTGCGCGCACGATAACGCGTCGCATTCACTCCCTCGGGAAGGCTCGCTTCCTGGGGCCGGCATAGAGCTGGCGCAGCCCCCCGACACGCTGCTCGGAATCCTCGATCATCTCCTGCCACTGGGCAATCCAGCCGACGGTGCGGGCAACCCCGAACAAAGCCGTGAACATGTCTGCAGGGAAGCCGATCGCCCTCAGCGTGATGCCCGAGTAAAGGTCGAAGTTGGGATAAAGCTTGTTCTCGACAAAGTAGTCGTCTTGTAGCGCGATGCGCTCGAGCTCGAGGGCGACCTTAAAGAGCGGTACGTGCCGCTTGTCGAGCGCATCCAGAACCTGGTGACAGGTCTCTTGCATCAGCTTTACTCGCGGATCGTAGCCTTTGTAAACTTGATGCCCGAATCCCTTGAGATGGAAATCGGATGTCGAGTCCTTGGCCTTTTCCATATAGTCCGGGATCTGGTCGACGGTGCCGATCTCTTCCAGCATTTTCAAAGCGGCCTCGCTGCCGCCGCTGTGCGCCGGTCCCCACAGGCAGGCGATGCCCGCGGCGATACAGGCGAAGGGGTTGGCGCCCGAGGATCCAGCCAGTCGTACGGTCGACGTGGAGGTACTTTGCTCGTCGTCGGCATGCAGCATGAAGATACGATCGAGCGCACGCCTGACGATCGGATTGACAACATAAGGCTCGCATGGAACGGCGAAGCACATCTGTAAGAAATTTGATATGTAGTCGAGATCGTTCCTCGGATAAGTGAGGGGTTGGCCAATCGAGTATTTGTAAGCCATGGCCGCAATCGTCGGCATTTTAGCGATCATGCGGTGGCTCGCGATCATACGCTGCACCGGATCCGTGATGTCGGTCGAGTCGTAATAGAAGGCCGATAGCGCACCGACTACGCCGAGCATGATCGCCATTGGGTGCGCGTCGCGGCGGAAGCCGGTGTAAAAGCGCAGCAGCTGCTCGTGCACCATGGTGTGGTGCGAGATGATGCCTTGAAACTCTCCAAACTCATCATTCGTCGGCAGCTCACCGTGGAGCAGCAGATAGCAAACGGCTAGGAAATTCGAATATTGCGCCAGCTGGTCGATTGGATAGCCGCGGTAGAGAAGCTCGCCCCTATTGCCGTCGATAAAGGTGATGCGGGAGGTGCAGTTTGCTGTCGAGGTGAAGCCCGCATCGTAGGTCAGGCAGCCCGTCTCAGCGTAAACCCGGCTAATGTCGATTGCGTTGGGGCCTATCGAGCCGCGGCGGATTGGCAGGTTGATGCTCTTGCCATCGATCAGGAAGATTGCCGTTCGCTTCTCATCCGCGGTCGGCACGGCGTCATCAAGATCGTTCATCAGCGCCTTCCCTTTGGATTTTGGATTGTTAGAAGGCCGACACAATACGTTAGCGCAAAGGCGGCAATGGGGCCATCGTGCCCGAGTGGTGCACTCAATGCTCATCCGAGGATCAAGGCACGGAGGCGCGATTCGATCTGGGGCCGTCCTTCAAGTAAGCGCGACTTCCAACGCCACTAGCAGCGAAAGCCCGCCCGATGCCAACGCACGAGCGTCTCGGGCTGGATGATCGTGAGGGCCTGCAGGGTCGACGGAAACCATGGAGACAGCTGGATAAAGAACCACCGGTCAGCCGGATGCACTGACGTTAGGTGATCCCTTCGGCTAATCAATGCGGATGAGATTTTCGGTACACAGAGTGCCGGTGGCGAGATCGCCCCGGTATATGGTACTTCATCATCAATCGGTCTCGGTTCGCCGCCATTTTGGCCGGCTTTCCGCATAGCGCCGAACGACGCTCGGAAACTCTGGCAACCAGGGCTCGCGCCGCTTCGTCCAAAGCTCGTAGCTCGGCTGCCAAAGTCCCGGCTCATCGAACGACCCAGGATAGAGGTCGATTTCGTCGCGCCGGTCGTAGTGCGAGTACACGGGAGCACCGCAAGCGCGGCAGGAATATCTCCGGCCATGCTCGGAACTCTCAAAGATCACCATCTCTCCGCTGATCGTAACCGCATCGGCGGGGAACACGACGTAGAAGTTGAACGGGGCACCGTGCACCTTGCGGCAATTTAGGCAATGACAGATGCCGACCCGGTAAGGCGCGCCTCTCGCCTGAAACCGTACCTTGCCGCAGGCGCAACCACCTTCATGGTCGTTATTCGACATTCCGAGGCCTCCCACCCCGCGGGCTCGGATTTCGCCCCTCAGCCCCTTCTCGAAGCATTTGCGGACGATTTTCTCCTGGTTCTTGAGTAGCCAATTGATCGACGGTTGTAGTAACCACGTGGACTGCCTCTACCCGTCACACCGTCCCAGAAGTGCTGTTCGACCAGTTCGGTTCAAAGCCAAGCACTTCTGTTTCCGGATGCAGATTCGGGTTAAACAGCAGGTTATGCCACCAAGTCGCCTCGAAAAGCGGATTCTGCCGGCCCAGCCGCCAGACCCTGCAATCGAGCTCGTATCGCATCGAATACGCCCGGAAGCTGAGTGTGCAGCGTTGCGCTTGCCTAATCCGGGCAGCGCCGGGAGAGCCCGGCGGAAACGTTGCGGTCAACGTGTCTGAGAACTCCTTCGGCTTCTGGTAGTAATTCGCCGAGAAGTAGGTCAGGGCCTGCTCGCGCCGCTGCGCCGGGTCGTTGGTCTTCCTGAACATGTGCATCAATTCCGGCGTCACCGAGTAGTCGGGCGCCTTGCACAGGACGGTGAGGATCTGACCCATCGGCTCGTGCTGTCCGGCCAGGGTGAGATCGGGGATGATCGCGTCGTCTGGGCGACCCGCATTCTCGCGCATGGCGATCTTGCGCACTGAGCACTGCCACCGCAGGAAGGCGTCGCGCATGGCCTTGGCGGCAGGACTGACCGTGAAGCCATCAAGCGCTGCGTTCAAGTCATCGTCTCCTTTCCGATCCCCCGTCGCCGGCAAAACGTCGCGCGTTAGAGATGGAAGATCTGGTTGGCGACGATGACGACGATGACGCCGCCAGCGAGCGCCAGGTAGGGCTTTATCCCGGCGCGACGGACGGTGAGATCGCGCGAGGAAATGTGCAGATCGTCCAGCATCCGCTCCGGGAACTTGCCGCGATCCTGATAGTAGTGGCGGAAGGCGAAGACCGGCAGGATCAGTGCCGCCGCGATAATCCCCGACATCAGTGTGCCCTCTCCCCAGACATTCGCGCCGGCGCCGAGAAGCGCGGCGTTGACGAAGGCTAGCACCACGCCGATCGCCATGATTGGGTTCGGGCAGCGCCACGGCCGCGGCGTCTCGGCGCTGTCGATCCGGTGGATCCAGCCCGCGTTCAGGTTGAGGAAATTGAAGATCAGATAACAGCAGTTAGACACCGCGAGCACGAACAGGTAGTTCGACATCATCAACAGGATGAGGTTGAAGCTCAGGTCGGTCCACATCGCGCGCGTCGGCGCGCCGTGGCTGTTGGCGTGCGCGAGATAGCGCGGCAGCCAGCCGTCGACCGACCCCTGGTAGAGCGTGCGCGACGACCCAGCCATCGATGTCATCACCGCCAGCAGCAGAGCCAGGATGAGCATGATCACCATCAGTCCGAAGACGAAAGAGCCGCCGCCGACCATGTGCGCCATGGCTCCCGCCACGGCCGAGCCATCGACGATTCCCGGCTGCAGCATCCCTTCGACGCCAAGAACGCCCTGGAAGGTCAGCGGAACCAGCGTGTAGACCAGGATGCACAGCAGCCCCGCGCTCAGGATCGCGCGGCTCGTGTCGGTCGACGGTTTGCGGAACTCGGAGGTGTAGCAGATCGCCGTCTCGAAGGCGTAGGCCGACCAGGCGGCGATGAAGAGTCCGCCCATGAACAGCGTCCAGCCGTGAATATCCCAGGCGCCAGCGATCGGGGCGCCGTCCGCGTCGAAAGCGAGCGGCTTGAGCGGCAACAGGTTCGATACGAGAACGTCGCCAGTCAGGAGCGGCACAATGCCGACGATAAGGAGCGGGATCACCACCGCGAGCCCGACGATCATCTGGAAGCGCGCGGCGCGCAGCACGCCGCCGTGCTGGATGGCAAAGACCACCAGTAGAATCACGGCCCCGAGCACGAAGGTCGCGTCGATGCGCAATGTGAGGCCTTCCTTGAGCGCGCCGAGATCGAGAAGGGTGATGTTCCAGGCGCGGATCGCCGAATCGGCGTCGAAGAAGGACGTGAGGATGTAGCCCGCCGCGAGGCCCCCGCCGATGGCGAGCACCGGCGTCCAGGCGAGCCAGTTACACCAGACCGAGAGCGGCGCGATCAAGCGGCTATAGCGCAGCCAGGCCGCGGCGCCATAGACCGAGGCGCCCCCGCTCTTGGAGGGAAACAGCCCGGCGATCTCGGCGTAGATGAAGGATTGCAGGAAGCCGAAGCTGACCGACAAGATCCAGACCACCCATGACGGATTGCCGATCGTCGCGGCGATGCCGCCGATCGAGAAGAGAACCAGCGCGGGCACGCCGCTGGCGAGCCAAAATGCCTGGGTCCAGCCGATTGTCCGGTGCAGAGTGTTTTCGCCGGTTTCGGATACTCCTACTCTCGCGACCGCGGCTTCGTCAGACATATACCCCTCCTCGTTGAATCCCGTTATTGGCTGGTGTTTTGTTTTCCGTTATCACTGCCAACATCCTGGCTCGACCCGAGCGCGTCCTCGTTGACCTCGATCTTCGACCGACAATTTGGTCTGAGTTGAACGTAGCGTCGGAAGATATGGAGGACGGTGAGAGCCTCCTCGTCGTTGACGACCAGCTTCCGGTTCTGCAGCGGCCGAGCCACGTCAGAACTTGGTGTAGGCTTTGCGTAGCGTCACCAGCGGATGCCGGTCCGACATTTGGAACTTGATCAGTAGTTCGCGCGCGATCATGTCCCGGTCCTGCTGGTTGTGGGGCAGCTCTATCGTGTCGGGAACTCGTACCCAGCCGTTGACGTTACGATCGAAGACGGCGGGCTTGCCGTCCTCGTAGCCCATATGGATGTCCTCGAGCCAGTTGAGGTCGTCCCAGCCCATGACTTCGATGTATTTTTTTAGGAACGGCGTCAGGTGGTCGTAATCCGGCACCAAGTTCACGTCGTAGCGGTAGCCGATGTGCTGCCCAATTTCCTTCTCGCGTTCGGATTCGAGGCCGGCCGAGTCCTTCAGGAACTGGTCGACATCCTTGATATCCGATCCTCTATATTGCGTTCCAGCCACGGATGCCTCCCTTAGAGATGGTGGTAGTCGTCGACGCCAACCGTGTAGTTGGTCCCGGCCAGCGGTACGCCCGCGATCGCGGACGCCTCCATCGTCAGCGCGGCCAGATCCTCGGGCTCGAGCGAGTGGATGTTGGTCTTGCCGCATGCGCGCGCGAAGAGCTGCGCCTCGATGGTCAGCGTGTGCAGGAAATTGTAGACCCGTTCCGCCGCTTCGTCGGGATCGAGCCGTGCCCGCAACTTCGGGTCCTGCGTGGCTACGCCGACCGGGCAGCGCCCAGTGTGGCAGTGGTAGCAGTAGCCGGGCTCAACGCCCATTTCCTCCTGGAAATTGGCCTCCGGGATGTCCTTGTTGCAGTTGAGCGCCATCATCGCCGAATGCCCGATGGCGATGGCGTCGGCGCCGAGGGCAATGGCCTTGGCTACGTCCGCGCCGTTGCGGATGCCGCCGGCGTAAACCAGGCTGATCTCGCCGCGCTTGCCGAGGTCGTCAATTGCCCGGCGCGCCTGCCGGATCCCCGCCATGCCCGGCACACCGGTCTCTTCGGTCGCGAGGTGGGGCCCCGCGCCGGTGCTACCCTCCATGCCGTCGATATAGATCGAGTCCGGGTCGCACTTCACCGCCATGCGCACGTCGTCGTAAACACGCGCCGCGCCGAGTTTGAGCTGGATTGGAATCTGCCAGTCGGTCGCCTCGCGGATCTCGTTGATCTTGAGCGCGAGGTCGTCCGGCCCGAGCCAGTCCGGGTGCCGGGCCGGCGAGCGTTGGTCAATGCCGGCCGGGAGCGAACGCATCTCGGCGACTTGGTCGGTGACCTTTTGGCCCATCAGGTGGCCGCCCAGTCCGACCTTGCAGCCCTGGCCGATGAAGAACTCGCAGCCGTCGGCCAGCACCAGATGGTGCGGGTTGAAGCCGTAACGCGACTGGATGCACTGGTAGAACCATTTGGACGAATAGCGCCGCTCGTCGGGGATCATCCCGCCCTCCCCCGAGCAGGTCGCGGTGCCGGCCATCGTCGCGCCACGCGCCAGCGCCGTCTTGGCCTCGTAGCTCAGCGCGCCGAAACTCATGCCGGTGATGTAGACCGGAATATCCAGTTCCAGCGGCCGCTTGGCGCGCGGGCCGATGACAGTCTTCGTTTCGCACTTCTCCCGATAACCCTCGATGACGAAGCGGGTTAGGGTACCCGGCAGGAAAGTCAAATCGTCCCAGTGCGGGATCTTCTTGAACAGCGAGAAGCCGCGCATCCGGTAGCGGCCGAGTTCGGCCTTGATGTGGATGTCGTCAATGACGTGCGGCGGAAAGACGAAGGAGTTTCCCAGGCGGTATGTATCGCGCGCCGGTTTGAGCTTCGTCGGCATGTCTCCATCAGCCATTGTCTTTATCCTTTCGATGCCTCAGAGGATGAGTTTCTTCTCGGAGGGCTCGAGATTGTCGTAGTTCCAGAGCTGCTTGCCCGCGACGATCTTGGTGAAATGATCCACGCCCTGGTCGGGCATGAGTTCGTACTGCGTGAGCTTGCGGGTGAGCCATGCGCGGTCGAGATCAGTTAAATCCGCCCTTACCGCGTCGACGCCGAGCGACTTGATCGTGCCACCGACGTAGATCGTGCCGTCGTACATGGAATCGCCGAGATTCTTGCCGGCGTTGCCACAGACGACCATGCGCCCGCGCTGCATCATGAAGCCCGACAGCGCACCGGTTTCACCTCCGACGATGATCGTGCCACCCTTCATGTCGATGCCAGTGCGCGAGCCGACGGAGCCTTTGCAGACCAAATCGCCGCCGCGGAGCGCAGCGCCGAAGGTGGAGCCCGCATTCTTCTCGATCATGATCGTACCTGACATCATGTTTTCGCCGCAGGACCAGCCGACACGGCCGTTGATTCGCACGCTCGGTCCGTCGATCAAGCCGACGCCGAAGTAGCCCAAGCTGCCCTCGATGATCAGGTTCAGCCGGTTGAGGATGCCGACGCCGATCGAGTGCTTGCCGCGCGGGTTCTTGATGACGATCGAACCGTAGCCATCCGCCATCAACGCTCGGATGCGCTGGTTGACTTCCGTCGTGCTCAGAGCGTCGGCGTCGATTTCCGCGCGCTTATTGAAGTCCATATCCAGCAGCCAGGGATAGGTGAAACGCTCTTCCTCGCCGGGCTGGAATTCGATGAACATGGAGCGGCCAGTCAGCTGCTCGGTCGTCATGCCGAGCGACTTGACTCGGTCTTCCTGGGTCATTTCCTTCAGGTCAGCATGGTTTACGCCTGCCATACCCGCACCTCCTCGTCGTAGGGGTCATAGGTGTCAATTTCCTGGGGGAGGATCGCGCGGATCGAGACCTCCTCCGAGGCCAAGGCGATCAGGTCGTCGCTTTCGTAGAGCACGAGCGGTTTGGCGGCCATTGTGTCTTTGGCCATGCCGAGCTGGTCCTTCGTCGCCACCAGATAGGTGAACACGCCGTCGATCTCGCTGATCGAATTTCGCAGGCTCTCCTCGAGCGCCACGCCGTTCGCCAGGTTGTGCGCGGTGTAAACCGCCAGCAGCTCACTGTCGCAGTCGGAGTTGAAGCGGTGTCCCTTGCGCTCCATCTGGCGGCGCATGGTCCAGTAGTTTGTGATCTGGCCGTTGTGAACGACCGCGACATCGTTGTAGGGGAAAGCCCAATATGGATGTGCGGAGCGGATGTCGACGTCCGACTCGGTGGCCATCCGGGTGTGACCGATGCCGTGCGTGCCGACAAAGCCGCCGAGGTCGTACTGCTTCGACACGACAGTGGCGTCGCCCAGATCCTTGATCAGCTCCAGCGAATTGCCGAGACTGAGGATCTCTACGCCGTCGACGTCCTCGATGTAGCGGGCCAGCTCCTCGGTGTCGCCGCCATGGCGGATCACGAAGCGATACGCATAAGCTGTCGCCTTCTTGCGGTCCTTGACCTCCACGTTGTGCTCCGCCAGCCGGCTTTCGATCTCCTTCAGCCGTTCGGCGAGTTTGGCATCGATGCGGTAGCCGAGAGCATCGATCTCCTCCTTCTCGGCCAACTTGAAGCGCAGGATGTAGTCGCCGGCTTTGGGCGCGCCGTAGACGGCGAAGCCAGTGGAATCCGGCCCTCGGTGCTTCAGGGCCTGAAGCATCGAAGTCATCTCTGCGCCGACATCAGAACTCTTGCCTCGATGGATGAGGCCCGCGATTCCGCACATGGATTTACTCCTTCAAACGGTTGCTCTCGCCGGTGGAGCGGCTCCCCCGGCGCATACGGGATCTAGGGCAGGCAGTCGATGTAGGTATCCTGATCCCATTCGGTAACGGTGTGCATGAACCGCTCCCATTCGTCCCACTTGTATTCGTGGTAGAGGCGGTACATCTCGCCCGGCAAGCCGCGCTGCACCACTTCGTCGTCGGCCAATGCCTCGAGCGCCTCGCCGAGGCTCATCGGCAGCTTCTTGACCTGCTTGCCGGCCTTGATCGCTTCATAGATGTTGCGCTCCTCTGGCTCGCCCGGATCGAGGTTGTTGTCGATGCCGTCGTCGGCGGCCGCGAGGATCGTCGCGCCCATCAGATAGGGATTCACCATCGAATCCACCGAGCGGTACTCGAACCGCCCGGGCGCGGAGACGCGCAGGCCGGTGGTGCGGTTCTGGAAACCCCAGTCGGCGAAGACCGGCGCCCAGAACCCAGTGTCCCAGAGTCGGCGATACGAGTTCACCGTCGAGGAGCCAATCGCGGTCAGCGCGCGCAGGTGGTTCACGATTCCGCCGATCGCCGCCAGCCCCGCCTTGCCCGGCATCTGCACATCGTCGCCGTCGGGCATGAAGGTGTTCTCACCCCCCGTGACATACATGTAGTTTTGCGCCATGCCCGGCAAATCCTTGAGGTCGTTGCCAGTGGGGCAAAGCCTGTCCTCGCCACCACGCCACAGCGACATATTGTGGTGGCAGCCGTTGGCGGAGACACCCATGAAGGGTTTGGTCATGAAGCAGGCGATGAGGTTGAACTCGCGCGCGACCTGGGCGCAGATCTGGCGGTAGGTCGTCAGGCGGTCGGCATTGCGCAGCACGTCGTCATACATCCAGTTCAGCTCGAGCTGGCCCGGCGCGTCCTCGTGGTCGCCCTGGATGATGTCGAGGCCCATCTTACGGGAATACTCGATCACCTTCATGTAGACCGGGCGCAGGCTCTCGAACTGGTCGATGTGATAGCAGAACGGCTTGGAGAACCCGCCGGCGGGCTTACCGTTCTCATCCTTCTTCAGCCACATCATCTCCGGCTCGGTGCCGACGCGCAGATGCAGGCCGTCGTGCTTTGCTTGGAAATCCTCGTGGATGCGGCGAAGGTTGCCGCGCGAATCCGCGGTAAGAAACCCGCCCGGCCTCTCCCTTTCCTCGCGATTGCGGAACAGCGTGCAATAGAACCGCGCGACGCGCTTGTCCCAGGGAAGCTGCATCATGGTTTCGGGCTCGGGAATGCCGATCAGCTCCGCCGCCTCCGGGCCGTAGCCGAGATACTCGCCTCGACGATTCATGAAGAGGTTGACCGTCGAGCCATAGACCAGCTGGAAGCCCTTCTTGGCGATGGATTCCCAATGGTCGGCGGGAATGCCCTTGCCCATGATCTTGCCCGTCACCGATATGAACTGAAGGTAGAGATACTCTATGCCTTGCGCGTCGATGCGCTTACGCACCTCCTTGATCATCTCGTCCCGGCCATCGGCCGTCACGAAGCGCTCGAGATCGGTGCCTTCGGTCTCTCTCGTCATCTTGTCCATTCCGTTCTCCTTACTTCGCCGGAGTGCCCGGAGCAGGGGCTGGCGCCGTCAGCTCCATGGGAACGGGCTGTGCGACGTCGGGTGAAGTTCGCCCTTTTCGAAGCGGCCGAAGCGGAACGGCTTGAGCAGCTCCTGCGCCTCGCCCATCACCTCGTCGGCTACCAGTCGGCCGACGCCGAGCATCTTATAGCCGTGGTTGCTGTCGGCAATGACGGTGGCGTTCTCGTTGAAAAGGTCGAACACCGGGAAGCTGTCGGGGGTGAAGCAGCCGATCCCTCCCGACGGCTCGCGGTGGAATTTCGGCATCGTGCCCTCGAAGCGCTTGTGGCAGTGCGCCAGCGCCGAGACCCACATGTGGGCGAATTCCGGGCCCGAGACGAATTCCGGGCTGGCGGGGCCGTAGGGGTCTATCTGAACCTCCTCGGCCGGGGTTTCGACCTTATAGGGAGCTGCCCCACCCTGGATGCCATTGAAGTGCCAGTCAGGCTTGTAGTAGATGCCCCACATGTCCTCGGTGATCGTGCTCCCGTCCACGTCCGAGACCAGCGGCGCGTCGGTATCGACGTGGATCACCGGCGGCATTTTTCCGTCGTTGGTGAGCAACGTCTCTGGAGCGACGTTGAGAACGCCTTCCTCGAGCTGCCAGAAGCGCCACATGTCGACGCCCTCGTGGACGTTGCCGTCCAGATCCTTAAGCGTGATCTGTTTTGGCAGGCCCAGCATGTTCCAGAAGTCGCGCACCCAGGGACCCGCGGCTATGATGACGTGCTCGCAGCGGATCGTGCCCTTGTCGGTCTCCACCGCCCGGATTGCCTTTGAGCCGGCCTCGGCGATCAGTTCCTTGACCTCGACGCCGGTGACGATGCGGACGCCGAGGTCCTCGGCCTTCTTCGCAAGGCCGTAGATCGATTTGGTGTTGTTGGCGTAGCCGCCACGCTTCTCGTGGAGGACCGAGGTGATGCCCTGCGCCTGCCAATCGTCGAACATTCCCCGCATGTAACTGGTGGCGGCGTTGGCGCCCTCGATGAAGGCGCTCTCGTAGCCGATCGCCTGCTGCTCGGAATAAATTTGCGCCACGTCACGGCGCATCGCCTCGCAGGAAATCTGCAGGTAGCCGACCGAATGATAGCTGAACGCCTTCGGATCGCTCTCCCACACGCCCACAGAATGCGCCATCAGGTTGCGCATAGCCGGTTGGAAATAGTTGTTCCGAACGACACCGCAGGCAATCCCAGACGCGCCGGCTGCGATGCCGGACTTGTCGAGCACGACGATCCGGCCCTCGACCGCCTCTCCTTTTTCCCTCAGGCGCTCTGCCAGGCGCCAAGCCGCGGAGAGCCCGTGAATGCCAGCGCCAATGACTACGAAATCTGCGTGTCCGGGAAAAGCCACATTGCCCTCCGCTGCCGATTGCCGCTGCCGTCGCGAGATCCGGCGTGAACTCTTATATAATCCTACAACCGATATTGAACCAATGGCAAGCACTTTTTGATCCGCATTTCGATTTTGGTTCGCTTTTTTGGACTATTCTGGTATAAGATTGGACTACTTGAGGAGTTTTCGCCATGGATCGGGTGTTGAAGCCTTATGTCGGCGCGGCACAAGTTGCTGCCCGGCTTCGCCGCGAAATCACTGCGGGCATTTGGAGCCACGAGGAGCGATTGCCGTCAGAGCGCAGGCTCGCCGAAACCCTCGGCGTCGCGCGCGGAACGGTCCGCAGAGCACTCGGCCGGCTCGTCTCGGAGGGTCTCTTGGCAATTCGTCAAGGCAGCGGGGCGTATGTCGTCTTTGAGCCTCCGGGCGATTCGAATCCGGTATTTGAGCCGGTGTTTGAGAATGCCCGGCCGCTGGAACTGATCGACGCGCGCTTCGCGCTGGAGCCGCATATGTGCCGCCTTGCCGTCCTGCACGCGCGCCCGCACGATTTCGACGAGGCCGAGGAACTTCTGGAGGGAATGGAAAACAGTAGCACCGACCCGGTGATGTTTTCCGCGCTCGATACGGCTTTTCACCTCTGGCTCGCGAGGACGACGGGCAATTCGCTGCTCGTCTGGATCGTCGGCCAGATCAATTCCGTTCGTGCCAAGGAAGAGTGGTCACGGATGCGCCAGATAACTCTGACCGAAGGGATGATCGCGACATATAATGAACAGCACCGCCAGATCGTGAATGCCATTCACTCGCGTGAACCGGAGCAGGCCGCGACGCTGATGAAGGAACATCTGGAGACGGCTCGGCTCTCGTTGACCCGCGCCGTGACTTGACGACTCAGATCTGTGCCGCGGCCTGCAGCCAGTTGATGTAAAGCCGCTCCGCGATCGTGTTGAACGCGCGCATCTCCGCGTCGCACTCCGCCCGCAGACGCGCGGCGCCATCGTGACCGAGGGCCTTTTCCAGCGACGCGGCATAGGCCGGAATTGCGGCCCAGGCCGCGACCGTGTCGGGCTCGATCTCAACATGGAACTGAACCGAATAGGCGCGTGGACCCCACTGCATCGCCTGTACCGCACAATCGGGCGAGGTGGCGAGGCACTGGGCGCCCGCCGGCATCCGCTTGATTTCGGCGCCGTGCCACTGGAGCGTGCGAAACCGGTCCGGCACACCGTCGAAGAAGACGCCGGTGGCGCCGTCCTCGGTTAACTCCACCCCGAGCACGCCGATCTCGGGCGTCGTGGCCGTTCCGCATTCCCCGCCGAGCGCTTCCGCCAGGAGTTGATGGCCGAGGCAGAGCCCTAGGAACGGCATTCCGCGCTCCTCCACGGCCTCGCGGATGAGCGCCTTTTCGGCAACGAGCCAGGGATACGCCTCGCTTTCCCAGACATCCATCGGGCCGCCCATGACCCAGAGTGAATCGAAGCCACTAAGCTTGGGCGGAGTCTCGCCCTCATGCAGGTGAACCTGGTGCCATTCGTGCCCATCCTCGTCCAGAAATGCGAGAAACGCCCCGGGGTGCTCCACCCGTTCGTGTTGCAGGACAAGAATACGCATCTGGGTCGTCTCCCCTGGGCGTGCATAGTCGCTGCAAGCGCACCGACTTGGCAAGTCAGTACGCATTCAATGGCGAAAGGACATGGCGCTTCGCCCAAACGTGGCTCCGTCCTTCCAGACACACCACACTCATACCACCGAACGATTTCCGCTTTCGATGTGAAGGGGTACCGTCAGTCAGGCCCGAGCGCATGTCGACTCGCTGCGCTGGACGACTACCGCATCCGCGCGGGATTTATGGCAGCAGCGACCATATCAATGCGCCAACGGTGATACCCATCAAAGCCGTTGCCCCCCAGCCGCCCCAGGCGAGCGAAGGACGAGCCTCAAAACGGCCCATCACCGCTTTATTGGTCACAATCAACATCATCAGGGCCATGATGGGGACGGCAACAATTCCGTTGATGACAGCAGTCCAGACCAGCAGCTCGATCGGATTGATCGGCAAGAATCCCATGGCGAAGCCGACAATCGTCGCAGCCAGGATGATCAAGTAGAAGCCGACTGCTTCCGGAAACCTAGCTTCTAAGGTCGAAGGCCAGCCGAATACCTCGGCGACCGCGTAGGCGGCTGAGCCTGCAAGGACAGGGATCGCAAGCAGGCCGGTGCCGATGATCCCCAAGGCGAATAACAGGAACGCGAAATTGCCAGCAATGGGGCGCAGCGCTTCGGCGGCCTGGGCGGCCGTCTCGATGTGCGTCACGCCATGCGCGTTTAGAGTGCTTCCCGTGGCGACAATGATGAAAAAGGCAATGAGGTTGGAGAAGAGCATCCCTGCCGTGGTGTCCACGGTCATGCGCCTCAGCTCCGAACCGCCGCCCCGCGCAAGGATGTTCAAGGGCAGCCGGGGACGAAAGCGATCCCTGCGCATTTCTTCGACCTCTTGGGAGGCCTGCCAGAAAAACAGGTCGGGGCTGATCGTGGTGCCCAGGACGGCAACCACCAGCACGAGGTAGTCGTAGTTCAGCGAGACGGTCGGCATCACGGTGCCGGCGAGCACTGCCCGCCACGGAACGTCGATCGTGAACACGACCCCGACATAGAGGAACAGGACGAGAGTCAGAAATTTCAAGATTGGGGCGTATCGGCGGTATGGCACGAACACCTGCAGCAAAACCGAACAGGCGGCGAAGATGAGAGCGTGCTCGTGCTTGAGGCCGCCGATGACCAGATAAAGCGCCTCGCCCATGGCGGCGATATCGGCCGCAATGTTGATCGTATTTGCGACGACCAGCAGCCCGACCGGGATCAGTACGAGGGGAAGCGGATAGAACTGCTTGGCATTGGCCGCAATGCCCTTGCCAGTGACCCGGCCGATATGCGCGCTAACGAGCTGGATAGCGATCATGAACGGCGTCGTGATAAACACCGTCCACAGCAGGCCGTAGCCGAATTGGGCGCCAGCTTGCGAATACGTCGCTATCCCCGAGGGATCGTCGTCCGCGGCGCCCGTGACCAGGCCAGGGCCGAGGAGACGAAAGACAAGGTTGCGAGTCTTAGGATCCGTGGGTGCCTTTGCCGGTGACATGAATGCCAAGAGCCGCTGGATTGAGCTCGAACCTATAGCAGATCTCAAGCTAGCCCTGGCAAAGACGTGCATGTTTGCAGACGGCAGCGGGGATGGGGTATCCCATAGGGCTGATCGGCTCTGCTGAGATTCGAACGCCGGCGGACGAAAGGACGCGCTCAGCTCGTTCGCGCGTCATCGCGCGGGCCACGGCTACTGGGCATTCAGCTCGGTAGCCGCCCTGCTGTTTTCGATACCCCAATTCGACCGTCGTTTCGCTTTCCATGGCGTAGGGTGGGGGCCATCGGTTTATAAGGGGTCCGCGTAAATAAGACGCAAGCAACGATGCCGCGGGGTTTGGTCGTTTTTGTCTCACCTCACTGTCTATGAACGAGCGTTATTCTTACGTCGTACTACCATGAGGTAGTGTCATTAAGGAGAACCCCCCAATGAAAACGCTCGTTTCTCTCCTCGCTCTTGGTCTTGCCGTTTCCTTCGCGGCGCCAGCTTTTGCGGCGGATAAGGCCCCCACGACTAAGGCAGCCTGTGAAAAGGCGCACATGATGTGGGACACGTCTGCCAAAAAGTGCAAATAGCTCTCAGCCTTCTTGAGACCAAAAGCGGCGGGCTTCGGCCCGCCGCTCGCGGTTTTTGGAGCAGCCCGCGACCACGTCGCCATGCCCGGATTGCCGTCGGCGGCGCCTACACACATTCGCCGCGCCTTGCGGAAGGACGCGCGCTACCCCGCTACGGCAGATAATTCAGAGGCCAAACATTTGTCGGTGGCTGGAAGCACTACCCTAACCCTAAGCCCACCGGCGGGAGCCTCGCCCAAGAGCACGTCACCACCGTGGGCGCGTGCGATGGTCCTGGCGATGGTCAGTCCGAGACCGGATCCGCCGGTCTCCTTATTGCGCGATCCCTCGAGCCTGTAGAAGGGGCGAAAAACCTCCTCTCTCAACACTTCGGGGATTCCAGGGCCGGCATCATCGATCTGAATCATGATTTCATTCTCGCCGCGGTGAAGGCTTACCTCCGCGCGTTCCCCGTATTTGAGGGCATTATCGATAAGATTGCCAAGGCAGCGTCGAATAGAGACTGGTCGAACCAGATAGGGAACGCGCCCACCGTCTTCGCATGAAACCTGATAACCGCGGTCAGCCAGTTCATCGCAAAGAGTATGGAGAATGGCCATGAGATCCACGCGAAGCGTCGACTCAGAGCGGGCGTCCTCCTTGGCGAAGACGAGGAGGTCAGACACCATGCGTTCCATCTCATCGAGATCGGCGAGAAACTTGATACGCTGGTTTTTCGCGACACCTTCAGCCCGGAGACGGAGCCGAGTAATTGGCGTACGCAAGTCGTGAGAGACGGCCGCAAGCATCTGCGTGCGATCTTCAATAAGCCGCTGCAACCTCGTCTGCATTTCATTAAAGGCTCTGATTGCACCGCGAACATCCTCTGGGCCTCGCTCGACAATATGCGTCGCGTTGACGTCAGTGCCGAGGCGTACCGCTGCCGTGGTGAAGACCTTGTACGGCGCGGTCAGACGAGCAATCGCCCAGATGGATAGCGCTGATATCGCGATGGTCAGCGTGGCGAGCGCTATGATGCTGCTCAATGGCCAAAAGTCGATGTCCTCCACGTAGGCTGCAAGCAGATTGAGCCAAGTGCCATCGCTCAGTCGGACCGAAACCAAGAATGTCGGCTCCGCCGCTAGTTGGTCGATGATGTGGCGGATCGGTTCAGGAAAGGACCCGGCCTTGCGCCATAGCGCCGCCGGCTCGCTCGCCCCTTGAGGTAGGGCAATCTTGGAATCCAGCAAATGGACCGCGACGTTGCTTGCGGAAGAATGCGGTACGATTCGCAGCAGCAAATCGCGAAGAAGGCGCGCCTCTCGGCTGTCATCCTTGTCGGTGACGCCCCAGGGATCCGGCGTCCAGGCCACGGGCAGATCGGAGTCCCGTAGATTGTCGAGGAGTTTGGTCCTGTCCCGGGGCGACGTATCATCCACGAGCGCCGCGATAGCAGCGACATGGTCGGCGATCCGGACCACTTCGAGTGCACTTAAGGCTTCAGAGCGGTCAAGGTAGCGGTAGCCGAAGGTCGGTAGTTGGGCGACTGCAAGGACGCCTACAAAAAGCATGATGAGCTGGAGGGTAACGCTTTTGAGGCGAAGGGGTATCACGTGCGCTGCACCTCAGGCGTAAACACATAGCCGCTACTCCTTACCGTCTTGATTAACTCTGGCGCCTTCGCATCGAACTCGATCTTGCGGCGCAACCGGCTCACTTGGATGTCGATGCTGCGATCGAATGGACTCGCGTCTCGTCCCCGAGCGAGATCTATCAACTGGTTGCGCGTCAAGACCCTCTGGGGTCGTTCGACAAAGACAAGCAGGAGGTCGAACTCGCCGGAAGTTAAGTCGACAAGACTGCCGTCAGGCGAGAAAAGCTGGCGCTGCCGGGCATCGAGCGTCCAGCCGAGAAAGGCAAACGTCGCCCCCATATCGACGCTGGGACTGAGTGGCTCGGCGACCGATCGCCGTATAACAGCCCTCACCCGTGCTTCGAGCTCGCGGACGTCGAAAGGCTTCGGCAGGTAGTCGTCCGCGCCGATTTCGAGGCCGACGACGCGGTCAGTGGGTTCGCCGCGCGCAGTCAGCATAATTATCGGAATCGGCCTGGTCGCGCGAAGCTCTCTGCATATGGCGAGGCCGTCTTTTCCGGGCAACATCAGGTCAAGGATAATGAGGTCGACGCGCGACGACGAAAGCACCTGGTGCATTTCGTTCTCCTCACGCGCGGTGACAACTTTGTAACCTCTGCGGGTCAGGAGGGACGAAAGGAGGTCACGAATCTCCCGGTCGTCATCTACGACGAGCAGACATGGGTGTCGCTTTGCCTTCGGAGAGGAAGCCGTCGCCGCCATGCGGAGAGCATAGGCTGAGGTTCGGCAGGATTGGATGCGCGAAATGGTATCACTTGGTTTCCACAGGGCGGGTCTGAAACCAACCGTTACAAAACCCAACAGCCGAGACACACTTCACGACATTTCCCAGTGCTAGCTTGCGTCTCTGTGTGAGAGAGCCGAAAGGGTTCAGCATGACGACGACCATCCGAGAAACTCGATCTGAAGAGCCGGCCTTGTCGAATCTGGACTTAAGTTTCGAGAGCCGCCGCCGCGCTACCGTCGACCGGATAGGGTGCGGATCATCAATGACGAGGTGGCTCCTGCAATGCAGGTTAGCGTGGTACGGAATTCGATGGGTCAAAGTCGGCGCGCTCCGAGGGCTTACAGAGACCGTTGCCCTCGTCGATTTGCTTCAACCTGGCGGCACCGTTCTCTGCCGAGTCGAGGTTGATCGCTGCTCTGGTGCGTTAAGCCCGTCAGCCGAGCATACGTTAAGCCATCTTCTTCTAAACGTTGCTGCCCCGAGCCGGAGCACGCCGATCGTGGCGCCGGTGCCAAGTTAACGAAAGTTCCTGCTGGACCAATTGCCCCCCCCCGCAGGTCCATGCAGGTGGGGCTGGACACTGTCGTGAGTTGGGTCCCCCCGAGCAACTCGACGGCTGTGGTCCAGCCCCCCTCTTGCCGCCACACCCTTGTCACCCCTGGTGCGGAAGGTCGTGTCTTCGAATGGGAAATTCGAACGTCCGCATCTCCCAGAAGTGCGGACATTCCGCCCCTCGAGCACCGACTTCTGAGAATGACCCTGACCGGCCGTTGAAGCCCTGATGGACGGGCCACACCAAAACCTGGTCTCGCACCATCACATTCTCGTGCCCAAATTCTGCTACCAGTCGAGCACAGAGTGACCGGCGCGAGAAGACAATCGCTCTAGGGAAGGAGTTCATCCATGAAGCCGACCGCTCGATCTGGTGCTTCCATCGCCATCGCTGCCGCTACACTGATACTGGCAGGCGCTCTAGCGCCCGGGTCCTATGCCGCCGAGGGAGCCAAAGGCCACTGTGTCGGTGCGAATGCCTGCAAAGGCCAAGGTGCCTGCAAGACGGCCAGCAATGATTGCAAGGGCATGAACAATTGCAAGGGTAAGGGCTTCCTCAAAATGACGAAGGAGGAATGCGGGAAGATCGAAGGCGCCAAGTTCGAAACTGCCGGGTAAGAGGCGGTCCTGCCTCCCGGACTTCTTAAATTGTAATCCTGTTTTTTCGCTTTGCGGCCCGCATGGCGAGCGGATCACGCGAGTTATTGGATGGCGTCATGCCGAGAACCGATTAGGTGAGCACGGCCCCGCTTTTATCGTAGCGAGACGCGGTTGAGGAGAGCGCATAACTTTTCTAGAAAGCCTGTTTCGGTGACATGGCTCCTCCCTGGATGCATGGATTCCTCGTTCCCGCGTCGGGTGCAGTACGTTCATACGAGGGTTGCTTTCAGCATTGTTAGACTTGCGTTGGTCGCCGTGGCCCTCGCGGCTTCCAGTCCCGCGACAAGCCAATCACCGGGGGGCAGTTCTAAACCCGAAAGATTCACCAACCGCCTGATCGAGTCGAACGACCCCTATCTGCTCCTCCACGCTCACAACCCGGTGGACTGGTACCCCTGGGGTCCAGAGGCTCTTGCGAAAGCAAAGCGTGAGGACAAGCCGATCTTTCTTTCCGTCGGCTATAGCACCTGCTTTTGGTGCCACGTCGCCGAGCGGACAATCTATTCGGATCCCGGCATCGCCAAGTTGATGAACCAATGGTTCGTCAACATCAAGGTCGACAACGAGCAACGCCCCGACGTCGATCGAATCTACATGCTCGCACGGCAAATCATGACGGGCAGCGGCGGCTGGCCTAACAATGTGTTCCTGACCCCCGATCTCAAGCCGTTCTACGCCGGAAGCTATTTTCCTCCCAAGGATGACCCGAGGGCTGGTCTGGGCTTCCCCACCGTACTCAAGCTCATCAATACACTTTGGACAACCAACCGTCAGGAAGCCTTGGATGTCGCCCAGAATGTCATGGGAGTGATGCGCCAAGTCCAAACGCGCGCCTCGAGTGGAACGAACTCCGAGATAAAACCTGGCGCTTGGCTTGCATCGGCGAGCGCCTCGTTGCTTGCGTCTGCGGACAAGGAGAACGGTGGCCTTGGCAATTCAGGAGGGGGTCCGAAATTTCCCCAGGCGCCCTCCCTTGATCTCCTCCTGACCGACTACCAGACCAACGGCTCTGAAGAATCGCTCGCTGTCGTTCTGAACACGCTCGAAGCGCTGGCTTTCGGCGGCATTCGCGATCAGCTCGCGGGCGGTTTCCATCGCTACAGCACCGAGCCGACCTGGTCGGTGCCGCATTTTGAAAAGATGCTTTACGACAATGCGCAGCTCCTCAGACTCTACGCTGAGGCGTTCGCTATCACCAAGAACCCGCTGTACGGGTACATTGGGCGCGACACGGCGGAATACATCGCCCGCGACATGATGGCGCCCGACGGCGGCTTCTACACGGCACGCGATGCGCAGGTGGATGGCGTCGAGGGCGAAGCCTATTTATGGACGCCGGGGCAAATCACTGAGGTTCTTGGCCATGAGCGGGCAAAGCGCTTTCTCGAGGTCTACCAGCTCACGCCGCTGCCACGACCCGACGTTCCTGGACTGCGGCATCCTGCTTTGGTGAATGGGGAGGAGCCCGGAGTTCTCAGAGTCCGAGCACCCGTAGAGAGCGCGCTCAAAAATGCCGGTGCTGAGGACGCCGTGCAGATGCTTTCCGCCCTCGCGGCGGACCGCGCGAAACTTATGGAGGTGCGTGCGCAACGCCGCCAGCCCGCGCGCGATGAAAAATTGGTGATGGGATTGAATGGTCTTGCCATCGCAGCTCTGGCCGAAAGCGGCAAGGTTTTTGCCGAGCCGCAATACATTGAGTGGGCCGAGAAGGCTGCCGAGCGCATTTGGATGGTTGCGTTCGATGCCAAGACGGGGGCGCTCAAGCACGAGATCTTTCGCGATCGGGCACAGACTGAGGCCTTCCTTCAGGATTATGCCGCGTTGGGGCTTGGCTACTGGTCCCTGGCCGAAGCTACCGGAGAGAGTGTTTGGCAGGAGCGTGCGGCTATGCTCGCGAACAGTCTACTCGATCGGTTCGTGGGCATCGACGGGTTGCTCAAGGTAACATCCTATGAGGACGACTTGCTTTTGGTCTTTGGTGACGAGGGAGACTCCACAGAGCCGTCGGGAACATCGGCCACAATCGATCTTCTGCTCCGGCTGAGCGTCAGTCCCGGCGAGGCGCGCTATCAGGAAGCGAGCGCGCGCGTCTTGCAGCGAGTAAGCGGGCGATTTGCCGAGCACCCGGACGCCTGGGCAGCGGCGGTGGCTGCCGTCAACCGTTACCCCCCAACCCATGTGGTGGCCGAGACGGCACCTCGCAGCACCGGCGCATCCACGCCCCCGGCGGCGGTCCACAGCGAGGTGACTGCCGACCACATCAGGGCAACCGGAGTGGTCAAAACGTCAGAAGGCGGTGACGAGGCCAATATCAGCCTAGAGATTGACGAGGGGTATCACGTCAACGCCAACCCTGCCTCGTTCGACTATCTGATCCCGACGATCGTTGAGTTTGACGGGGTGAAACCGACAGTGATCGCCTACCCGAGACCTATGCGATTCAAACCGGCCTTCGCGCCCGACGGTCTGGATGTCTACGAAGGTAAGGTCACCATTTCGGCGAAGTTTCCCGGGGGTTCGTTGGCCAAGACCGATGAGGTGCAAACGAGTCTGACGGCACAGGCTTGCACGGACCGACTCTGCCTGCCGCCCTCCAAAATTTCTGTCTCTACTGATGGCGGTTCACGATAGTCATTGGGCAGTCGCCCACCCTAGGGAGACGAACCGGGAAGCCACTCAACCGTACAACTTGCCCGTTAAATGCCTTGCGTTTCTGGGATCGGGGGAATGCGACATTCTGCCAGGGCTGGCCGCTCCAACCTCTGAGCTAAATCAAATGCCTTGCCGCTTATAGGTGCTAGCGCTCCTTGTGCGTTGCAGCAATTGTGGGTTGACCTTAATTGTGCACTGCACCATATATGTGGTTCCAGACCGCTAAAGGAGGAGAGTAAGATGACCGAACAGTTCAAGATTGGTGAGGGGTTTCAAAAGCTGGGTAAAGATAACTTCGAGGCGACTGTCCGCGCCTATGGTGAGGCGAACAAGGGCTTCCAGGCCGTCGTCGCCGAGGTCACGAATTACTCGAAGAAGGCTTTCGAGGACGGCACCCGTGCCCTCGAGCAGTTGGTCGGTGCGAAGTCGGTCGAGCAGGCGTTCGAGATCCAGAGTCAGTACGCCAAGAAGGCCTATGACAGCTACGTGGCGCAGGTGTCGAAACTCGGTGAGATGTGGGTCGGCCTGGCGCGTAATGCGTACAAGCCAATTGAAGAAGCCGCTTCAAAAGCCTCGAAGAAGGTCTCCTAACAGCTTCAACAATCTCGTTCGACGAATAGACCCGTGGTTTCCGGCCTCGGGTCTTTTTTCGGTCTCGTTTTCGCCAATGGCAAGAACTTGCTGCCCAGGTCCGTGTTCGAAGCCCTGGCGTTGCGACGTACCCAAATGTTTCGCGCTTACGGCTCACGGTCGCCGAGCGGACAACTATTGCCTCAATTGCTCCCAAGATTGCACTCTTCTCGTCATGAAATAAGCGTCTTCCTGCGTCGGATTCGCGTCCTTCACCCCCCTCCCCAAAGAATCGAAGGAGATGAGTGTGCGGATTCGAGCCCTACTGTTCTTGTTTGCGTCTATCTTGGGCGGCACGACACCTCTTCAGGCCGCGCTCGGCATTGCGCCCCGGTGCTTTCCACCGGCTGCTCCACAAGCGACTGTTGTACCCATTGACGTCAGGCTGCCCCTCTCCGAATTTGGCCAAGCGGTTCTCAACTACGACCCCGAGCAGCGTGACTACCTGATCAGGACGATCGTCTTCGAGGCTTCCGGTGAGCCTGAAGAGGGTAAAGCCGCAGTCGCACATGTAATTCTCAACCGCAAGAGAAGCGGCCGATGGGGTGACAACATCAAGGACGTAGTGACGCATCCGTGGCAGTTCGAACCGTGGATGACGAGGCGTAGGGAGATGGAGAGGCTTTCTCGGAATGATCCCCGCTATCGGGATGCAGCGCGGATTGCGGACGCCGTTCTGACGGGAGAGATGCCGGATCCTACCGCCGGCTCGACGCACTTCCTCAATCCAATAGTCGTTCGGGCGAGGCGTGGCGGTTCCCTGCCCGAATGGGCGCGTGACAAGGGAAAGCCAATCGGCAGGCACACCTTCTACTCGCCCGAGGGCAGTGTCACGCCACAGCGCGTCGCACTTCGTTGGGCACAATCGGACTCCGCCTTTCATGCCGATGCGATCGACCGCATCAAGAGCGATGAATTATCTTGGCGGCCCACTCGACGGATTGAAGCTGCAGATGGGCGACACTCACTCACCTGCAACGTCCCCTCACTCGCGGGGGGCCCCCTGTAACTGGGTGGTCGGCGCCCTCAGCGCTTGGTCATTGCCTGGTTGGACTCGGTCTTTCGGAACTCTTGCCTCAGCGTTCCAAGATGCCATTGGCCTATTCGTCGAGGCGCAGACAGAAATCTTTCCGTTCACACGCTTAAGGCGCGTCCGGCGGTTGACCATCCTTTGCATCCAAGAGCGGGCCAAGAACGGCCGTTAGGTCGGGTCCCGCGATGAAAACGTCAGCGCCCTTCACCAGAGCCTCGCGCCGTATGACGCCACCGAAGCCGATAACGAAGACGCCCGACTCACGGGCGCAAAGATCTGTGGCGCCGTCGCCTACCAGCGCGATGGAATGACGAGACGCAGCCAACGATTGGCACACCATGGCCTTTCCGTTCGGATGGACCAACGGCGACTGACGGTCAAAGTCGTGGAAGGCTCCGTTGTCCTCGAAAAGCACATCGACGGCGTGAATGTGGGACGCCGGTATTTCGAGCACCCGCGCGAGAGGCTCAATGGCCGGTCTCAAGCCCCCGCTTACGATGTGGACGGACTTGCCCGCGCGGGCGAGTGCCGAGATCGTCTCACGTGCGCCCGGCACCATCTCCTCGACGTAGCGTTTGCCCAGCCATTCGATAGACGCGCGGTCTGGGCGAACCGCGGAAAGGCGTTGCGCATAGACGGCATCGAGCGGGAGCGCCCCGGACATGGCGGCGGCTGTAAGCGGCGTCACCTCCTTCTCAACCCCCGCGCGCCGGGCGAGCTCATCGATTCCCTCGATGCGGCTCAGCGTGCTGTCGCAGTCGAAGCAGACGATGTCGAAGTCTCGCTGCCCCATCACAGCTCGAATTCCACTGCCTGTTCGATAGGCGGCAACGCTCTGATTTCAGCCATTGCCGTTGCCGACAGCGGGGCCGAGGTGCTGATCAATGCGATGGCCGTTGCACAGGTGGCGCCCACGCCGACATGCATGCGGGAGATGTTAATGTTCTCTCGCCCCAGAATGCCGCCAAGTGCGCCTACGACCCCTGGCTGGTCTTGGTGCCGCGTAAACAAGAAGTGCCCTTCCGGCACCGCCTCCACATCGTAATCATCAATTCGCACCAGCCGGGCGTGACGCTCGCCAAGCAAAGTGCCGGCGACGGTAGTGCTCTTGTCGCCAGTCACCGCGCAGATCTCCACGAGTGACACAAAGTCCCGGGCGGTCTCCGTCCTCGACTCCCTGACTTCAATGCCCTGCAATCTGGCGAGATGGCCTACGTTGACGCGATTGACGCGGCCCGTCATGCGCCGACTGAGCAGCCCGACAAGGGCTTCCGCCGTGATTGGCCGCGAGTCCAGCTCGGCGACTCGGCCGAAAAGTCGCACCACGAGTTCCGATATGGGATCCTCGCAGATGGAGCCCACCAAACGTCCGAGCGCGTAGGCGAGTCGCTGATAGGGCAACGTCCGGCTGAGCTCCTCCGACGTGACGCGCGGGAGGTTCACGGCCGTCTCCGCCTCGCCCGTCTCAAGGAACTTGATTACGTCCCGGGCAATCCTTACGCTCACGGCCTGCTGCGCCTCCTCTGTGGAAGCGCCCAGATGAGGCGTCAGGACGACGTTGTCGAGCGTCAACAGGGGAGAGCCGGTGGGCGGCTCCTGTTCATAAACGTCAAGCGCCGCGCCGGCGATGTGGCCGCGCTTCAGCGCCTCTGCTAGGGCCGCCTCATCCACGAGGCCGCCCCGCGCGCAATTGATGATCCTAGCGCCCCGCTTCATCGTGGCAAGCCGGGTCGCGTTGATCAGGTTGCGCGTCTTGTCCGTCAGCGGGCAGTGAAGGGTGACGAAATCCGAGTTTGCGAGAAGGGCGTCGAGTTCCGCGGGCGCTGCCGCCGATTGCTGTACGACCTCCGGCGCGACAAATGGATCGTATGACAACACCCGCATCGTTAGCCCAGCGCAGCGTTGGGCGACCAAGCGTCCGATCGTTCCGAAGCCGATAATGCCGATGGTCTTGCCCGCAAGCTCCACGCCGGAGTATCGCGCCGGAAGCCACTCATTTCGCCGGACGGAGCTATCCGCTTGGGGCAGGTGCCGGCTCAGCGATAGTAGATGAGCGAGGGTGAGCTCTGCCGTCGTCGTTGCGTTGGCGTCGGGGGTATTGAACACCACGATGCCGCGCTCGGTTGCCGCGGCCAGGTCGATGTTGTCGATGCCAACGCCCGCACGGCCGATTGCCTTCAGTCTCGTGGCAGCGGCGATGACCGGTCTGGTCACGCGCGTCTTAGAGCGGACGATGAGTGCATCGTATTCTGGTATACGCTTCGTCAGCGCCGCCTCGTCGAGCCCCGTCGCCACGTCGACGCGGAGTCTGGCGTCCTTTGCCAGCAACTCGCGGCCGTCGGCGTGGATCTGATCGGCAATCAAGACCCGACAGAGGGCATTCATTAAGCTACCGTTGGTTTGAAGATCAAAGGAGGTGTTGCGCGCAAATCCGGGCTTTCGTGTGGTGTCTCGGCTTGGACCCTCAGGCAGAGGTTCCTCGGACTGAGGCAGTCATGCCCAAAACCCAATCGCCAACACGAAACTCAGCGAGACACAACTCGGTCTCCTCGAGCGCGGCAGCCAGCCGCGCTGCCCCTATCTTCATGCGGGGTTGGGTGTCGTGAGGGGTTTTACGGCCGGGGACGTCGCGGCCCGAGCTGAGACATCGACACTGGCGGAGTTTCCTGGACCGTCGCGCCTATCGCGCGCGGCGGCCGGTCACCGGTCACCATGGATGTAGTGTTCGAGCTGTTCGATAATGAACTTCTGATCACCGATAACGCTTTTCACCATGTCGCCAATCGAAACGATGCCAACTAGCCGTCCATGTTCGAGTACCGGGAGATGGCGCACAGCCCGTGTGGTCATTACGGCCATGCATTCCTCCACTGGCTGGTCAGGTCGCGCACAGACGACCTTAGTCGACATAATGTCCCGGACTAGAGTCCCCGGTGACGTCCTGCCTTTCAAAACAATCTCGCGCGAATAATGCCGTTCGGTGATGATGCCGACAAGTTTGTCATCCTCTAGCACGACCAATGATCCTATGTCGTTCTGCGCCATCAATTTGAGGGCGTCGAACACAGACGCGCCCGGATGAATGAAATGCACATCGTTGCCCTTCTTATCGAGCACATGCTGTACCGTTGTCATCCAAGTTCACCAGGGGCTGTTAAACTTTCATCGCGCTCCCGCCGGGGCCATTGTATCCGATACTGCATTGTTGGCCTGGTTCGTGTGCATCTTGGCGGGCCCGGAGTCTCCATACCGAGTACGGCCCCAATCGGAGTGATCGCAATTCGTTCGGTCGGGGCCGCCAGAGCGAGGCTCGCACTTTATCCCAACGCCACAGGAACTTAGAGCCCCTTTTTCGCCGGAGGGCTTTGAGATGGATCAAGCAAGGCGCGGGTGCATAGGTCCGCCATCCCTGGCTTGGCGCCCGCGTCGCCTGACCGCACGGACGGCCAACCCAGAATGCATTGAAACCGCTATCAGGACTCTATGGACAATATCCGCGCTTGTCCTCATACCTCAGCAACATATGCCAACTTCTTAGCCATGAATGAACAATGACCAAACCTGAACCGAGTGATAACCTCGATCGCCGCAGCGCTGTCCCTCTCTACTTCCAGCTCCAAGAAGTGCTTAAAGAAAAGATCGAGGTCGGCTTTTGGAAGGCTGACGAAGTTATGCCGGCTGAATCGGAGTTGTGCGCTACTTACGGTGTGAGTCGTACGGTTGTGCGCCAAGCCCTAACCATATTAGAGCAGGATCGACAGATTGTTCGCGTGCGAGGCCGCGGCACGTTTGTTGCGGCTCCTAAGATTGAACAGCGCGCGGGCGGATTGAGTCGACTACTCACGGCCCCGACCCCCAGTGCACGCATTACGATCCTGAGCGTGCGATCGCAGAAGGCATCACGCCGCATCGGCAACCAACTCGGTTTGAAAGCTGGCGGTGATATCCTGCGAGTAATGAGCTTGCTCCACATTCGCGACGTTCCAGTTGCGTTGTTCGATTCGTTCTTTCCGGACGCTGATAGTGGCGATTTGCGCCGATTGCTTCCGCGCCAGGTGCCGGCGACCCTGGCCTCCTCACCCTTGCGTCGATTTAGGCTGACAAAAAGTGAGGTCACGATCGAGACCAGCTTGTGCAGCAAATGGGAAGCGGATCAACTCGGCGTGCCGTTTCGAGGCCCGGTATTCGTGACACTCATCATTGAACACCGGGCCTCAGGAACCCAGGATCGACCCTTTGAAGTGGCGCGCGCCGTTTACCGCGCCGATCGCCTGCAGTTCCGTCTTGAGTTGTCCGGCAGCAGCTCAATTCCGCAAGCGACGTGGCAGTTGTCGGAAGTAAGCTGAGAGTCCCGTCATGGACGCCGAGGGCTCCCCAGTTCCAATTTTTGCCCGATACCGGGCTGCGCGCGGCCGGCGCAAGAAAATTCACGATCGACGAGTTGTTGCAGGCGACTAGGGTCCTATGGAGCCTCCCTCGCGAGTTGCAACGAGTTTCGCGCGTGCAAGGGCTACCTTCGCCGAACTCTTGTGGTGCGCGAGGTTTGGAGCCACACTTAAGTTCCTGTACGGGCTGGTAGGGACGCGAGACGCTTCCAAACCGTGCGTCGTTTGCCCGCGCTTATGGCGCAATCACAGGAAGCGGCTTGTCCTTCCAATAGTCCTGAACCGTCTTGAGATTTTGCGTGTGCACGTCGCGATAAGGCTCGAAAACATGAACCCAGCCCTTCGCCACCGCATCTCCGATGTAGTCCTCCATGGTGCTCTTTAAGTAATCGGCGTCATGAGCGTTAGTGAGCATCTTAGTGACATAATTTGCCGTGGCGTCGATGATGGTCTTGTCGTAACCCCCTGACATGATGACATCCGGGTCGCCATGATTTGGAAGTATCTTGACGATATCCCACTCACGCATTTTCTTGAGATTCTTGATGTGTTCGGCGAGGTTTTCGACCTCGATCATGTAAGTCAAGGAATCCTCGACCGTATCTCCGGCGAGCAGGAGCTTGTCTTTCGGAATGTAAATGACACAGCTATCAACGCTGTGGATGTTTATTCGGCGGAGCTCCAACTTGATGTCGCCAACAGCGATCTCCTTTTGGTCTTCAAAAGTGACGTTCGGAATCCGAACTGGATTGATCGGTGGCGGCCCCCACAGCGTGCCGGACTCGATATCGGCTTTCTGTTTTACGAGAGCGTCGTGCGTCAGAGTGGTCGCGACAACATCACTATCGTCGTAAACGGCGTCTCCGGCAATGTGATCAAGGTGCCAGTGGCTGTGCACCACCGTGAATTTTTTGATTCCCATTTTTTCTAGGTAATCACGTACAAACTTGGCTTGCGCGACGCTGGTAAAGGTATCGTAGACCACGGCTTGATCGCCGCTATGAATAGCATAGGTGCCCACGCCCAGTTTCATGGCAGCATCGTCAAACCAATTCCAATCCTTGGCGTAGCGCTCGGCCGGCCGTCGACCGTCGAAGAAAAAGATAAGGTGGTCATTAAGAACCTTCACCTTGATCGGCGGCGGTTCAACACTCTCTGCGCGAGCCGTGTGCATGGGCGCGATACTAAGAAGACCGGCGAAAATTGTGAGGAGAACTCTTTGCATCATGATGCTTCCTCTGGACGGGGCTGATTGCGGTACGAACTGAGCAAATGTTCCTGTGCACGAGATTTGCCAGTCAGCGATGCGACGAGCACGTCCGGCTAGCCGCGGAACCGTAGGTATGGTCCTACCGCCGCTCCTACTCTGCCTCAGCCGCTTCGTTCTGTCATCTGGCACATCGAGGGACCCTGTACGGGCGCGACGTGGCTTACTGCGGCGTGAGGGGCAGAGAGCAGCTGCGGTTCCCGACCTTATCGGTGGCGCAGACCTGATACTGCACGCTCGATCCCTGGGGTTTGTCGACCGTCGCGCGCCACAGATACTCGCCGTACCAGCGCATCGGAACTTCTTGGACGTTCCCGTCTGCAGTCCAGCGCAACACGACGGACTGCCAGTCCTGTGGGCTCGTCGGGCTCTTGTTGTCGTGAACGCGAGCATGCACCGTCACCGGATCGGGACCCGCAGGCACGGACTCGACGAGGGCGATAACGGGAGGCGCCGCGTCGCGCTTGATGTGTTTTCCAAGAAACACGCGCTCATCCCAGAATCCAGGTACCTCGCCCTGACTCTGCACCACATCGAGTTTACCGTCGCCGTTGAGGTCGGCAACTGCCGTGCCGAGCGTTCCGTGCGTCGGATCGCCCGTGAAGCTGTTGACCCAGTCGGTGTGCAGGCGCAAATGGCCTGTGCCGTCGTTGATCAGCACCCGATCAGGACCAGCCAGTGACGCGACGAGCACGTCCGGATCGCCGTCGGAATCGTAGTCGAGCATCACGGCAAGGTTGTCGTCGACGGCGGGATTGTCACGATCCTCCCATAGCTTTGGGGTGGCGTTGAGGAACCCTCCCTTGCCGTCATTGATAAAAATGTGATTGCGCCGTGCATAGGGACCATCGTCGAGGTACTCGCCATCATTCATGGTAATCAAGTCGAGATAGCCGTCGTGGTTGAGGTCCATCGCCTCATATTCGTAGTTGTTCGTGTACTGCGGCAGCCGTCCCTGTGTGACGTCCTTGAAGCGGCCTTTTCCGTCGTTCTCGAATAGAAAGCCGCCGGCGCTTTTCTTCGACGACACCAGGACGTCGAGATCGAAATCGTTGTCGACGTCAACGAACTCAAGGTTCCAGGAGAAACGCACCGGCACGTCTGGCATGCGCTCGGAAGTGGCGTCGGTAAAGTTCCCCTTACCGTCGTTCAGCCACAGCATCGTGCGCCCGCCGTCGCTTTCCATCGGGTTGCCGGGGCCCCAGTCCGCCAGGATTATGTCGAGATCCCCATCACCATCGGCGTCGCCGAACTTCAAATCGCCAACGCTCGCCTTGATCTGCGGCAATTGTGTCGCCGTAACGTCAGTGAAGCCACCCTTGCCGTCGCCGAGGTACAAGCGGCTCTGCGTTTGGTAGGAGCTGGCGGCGAATGTCCGGATGGCCGTCGCTGTTGACATCGGCCACGCGAATGGCGCGGACGGCGAGCATTGGCTCGGGGCCAAAGACGTCCTTGGTCACCTCCTTGAACATCTTTCCTGGCCCCTGGTTGAGGAACACGCGGCTGAACTCGGGCTTGCCGGGCGCTTCGTAGTCACCGCCATTGGCGAACAGGATGTCGACCATTCCGTCACCGTTGATGTCGGCGAGTTCGACAGAATTGGTGTACTCGGCTGTCTCGCCAATGGTGGTCTTGGTCGCGTCGTCCCATAGACCGACGACGGATGTGTCGTCAACATACCCTGCGGACGAGTCCTCGGCTCGCGCAGCTGAGGCTGCGGCCATGCAAGTGAGTGCTGCAAGAAGCAACGGTTTCAGCGTTCGGTACATCGAGAAACTCCTCTCGCGAGCTGTTGAACAGCTTGTCCCTCCGGGTGCGCGCCGCGCTGCGGCGCGATGAGCCACTGGCACACGCTTTCGTTCCACTTTTCCAAACTCGTTTATCGCTTCGTTTTGCACCGGGCAAGAGCGCGAGCCTAAGTCGCATTTATGCTTCAAAGAACCTCTCCCAATTTCGCGCTTTTTCTATTTTGGCGCTTTAGAACGCATGTTGTAATAACATCATCCTATCATTTCCTGTCAATCGCTTTTGAGGCAGTCATTGGTCCGGCCCGCGCTTGCCGGGGATGTACGACGACGGCGGTTTCTCCCGCGGACCGCCCTGCCCTGCGGCGCCTTCTCGGCGACATCCGCGCCGGCAAGGTCGATGTGGTGGTGGTCTTCGCCAAGGCTACCAAGGGCGAATTTAGACCGGCCAGGGTGCGCGCAAGGGCGCCCTTCATGGTGTCGCCTGGGCCGCTCATTAAAACCGGTACTATCGGCGAGTTTGCAGGTGACAAACGCATAGATCCAATAGCGCCGCCAAGCGCCCGCGACGCCGGTCACTATTCCGATTTCCCGATTTGACGCTTCGGTCCGCGCGACGTTCCGCGGCCGTGTCGAATATCAGCAACACCGCCGCGCATTTCGCCGATCGAGTCGAAGCCCACATCGCGCCGGTCGCCTGACGGTCGAGCTTGCACGTGGGATATTCCGACCAAGCCTTGAGAACTAGGGCTGTCCCCTCGGTGCGACGAAAGGATTTGTCTCTACGGCGCGGGAATTCTTTGCAAAGCATTCGTCGAGTCGATTCAAGGCTTCAACACTTTGATTGAGAGGTATCCGGATCGTTGCGCCCGCTCCTTCAACGAGCAGGACATTGGCCACACGAATGCCGTTCTTGAACCTCGTGCCTTCCACCGGAACTGAAACCGAATTGGGTTCGGCTGCGACTTCGGTCTCCCAGGCTAATGCGCCCGCTTTCATATGAACTGCGTAGCTCTTCCCCCGTTCCAATTTCCAATTTGGCGATTGGAGCGCGAGGCTCAAGCCATCGTTCGTGCGAACGAATTTAGCCACCGTTTCGTCGACGGCCCGGCTGATAGCGCAATGATCGAATTTGTCGTTCTTGAAGGTAGCCTCAATTTCCCACGGACCTATGGTGTCCTTCTTAATGTCTTCGGTCGCCCAGCCGCACGTCGGCATAACCGCAAAGAAAACGAAACTGAGCATGGCTTGGGAAAGTGGGCGCCGCATATCACACAAAGCAGCTAGCGACCGAGAAAGTTCCACCCAGACCGGTTACTGGCCTTCGACGATGCGCTGTTGTTCGCCGCTCAAACATTTCCCTCGGAGCGCCTTCCGGGGCGTGCGCGCGACGCACGCAGCGATGCAATTTCGCGCGGAACGCGCCGACGCGCGGCCGGCGCCTCGCCAAGCACGATCCAGGCAGGGGCGTGATCGCTCGCCCCTTCTAGCCCCCGGACCTTGCGATCAACACCGGCATCCACAAGGCGCTGTGCTGCTTTCGGGTTCAGCAGCAAATGGTCGATGCGGAGCCCGGCATCGCGTTCCCACCGGTTTCGCTCGTAATCCCAGAACGTGTACATCGGCGCATCTGGATGCAGCGTGCGGATCGCATCGATCCAGCCCTGATCGAGAAGGCGCCGAAACAGTGCCCGTGGCTCTGGCTGTAGAAGAGCATTCTTGGCGTAGGACTTGGTGAGGTAGATGTCGACATCGGTCGGCACGACGTTGAAGTCGCCTGCAAGCACGACGGGCGCATCGAGAGTGCAAAGCTCGGCCGCGTGTGCCAGGAGGCGCCTCATCCAGGCGAGCTTGTATTTGAATTTTGGCCCAGGCTGGGGATTGCCGTTGGGCGCATAGAGCGTGGCAATCAACACGCCGCTGACGGCTGCCTCGATGTAGCGGCTTTGCGTATCGGCAACGTCACCAGGCAGCGTCGTGCGGGTTAAGATGGGCTCACCCTCACGCGCGAGAATGGCGACGCCATTCCATGACTTCTCGCCGCGCCAGACGGCGCCATAACCGGCCTTTTCGATTGCCCCGATTGGAAATTCGGAATCTGTCGCCTTCAGTTCCTGCAGGCAGGCAACGTCAGGTCGTGCCTCGACCAGCCATGCGAGAAGATTGGCAAGCCGCTTGTTCACGTTGTTGATGTTGAAGGTGGCGATTTTCATTGAGTCAACTCTTCAGCCTCAGCGAAGCTTATCTTCCAAGACTCAGCAGCCACTTCTATTTTGGAGGCGGCGAACTCAGCCACGCACAAGAAGCAATCAGCATGATGGGGCACCGCTTGTCGTCGCCAGCGTGCAGAGCTTTACCGCTTGCGAGTGCGGCGCGCTTTGAGGCAAAGAACGGGACCTGAAGGAACTCCCAGACCTGTTTAGCAGGGAAGCCGAGCATCCACTATGTTCAGCTCGGGAGTATTCAGAAGTCGACGGATACGATCGTGTTGGTTTGGTCGGTGCTTGCGCCGAGCATTGTGATGAAGTCCGCCAAGGATCGCGTGTGACCTAATGACTCCGGTCCGGTGAACGGGGCGAGAGACCGGCGCATCTTTATCCAATGAGCGGTGGACTCTGATGTCGTTGTAATAGCGGGCATAGGCTCGCAGGATTCGGCGCAGATGCGCCTCGCCCAAGACGACGAGATGGTCCACACACTCGAGCCGGATCGATCCGATCAGCCGTTCTGGCAAAGCCATTCTGCCAAGGTGAGGCTGGTGCAGTAGGCTTGTCCCGGATGTCCTGGTCCGCCCAATCGGGTACTATTCCCTTTGGATAAAGTGCTAGCGGCTCGATCGAGGAGATCACTCGCGCTCAACGGAACCCCGTGCGATGATGAACAAACAGATGCGCTGTCCCGCGATCAATCACATGCCGACCATGGGGCATGACGCGCGACCAAAAGACGATCATGGGGGTGCATGAAGGATGAGCCGCTACCGCGAGGTCTATGACAGCTGGCAACGCGACCCTTTAGCATTTTGGGCCGCCGCCGCAGCGGACATCGTCTGGCACAAACCCTTCGACAAGGTGTTCGATCTAGAAGCCGGCACCTATGGCCGCTGGTTCGTCGGCGGCGAAGGCAACACGGCCTATAATTGCCTCGACCGGCATGTCACCGAGGGACGCGGCGACCAGACCGCCATCATGTATGACAGCCCGGTGACGGGAATGAAGCGGTCGCTCACCTTCAGCGAGCTCCTCGACGAGGTTGAGACCTTCGCCGCCGTGCTCGCCGACAAGGGCGTGTGCAAAGGCGACCGCGTCGTCATCTATATGCCGATGGTGCCGGAGACCGTCATCGCCATGCTCGCCACGGCGCGGCTCGGCGCCATCCACTCGGTGGTCTTTGGCGGCTTTGCCGCGTCGGAGCTTGCAGTCCGCGTCAACGACGCGAAGCCGAAGATTGTGGTCTCCGCTTCCTGCGGCGTCGAGCTGGGACGAATCGTGCACTACAAGCCTCTGCTCGACGCGGCGATCGACATCGCGAGCCACAAGCCGGACGCTTGTATCATCCTTGAGCGGCCCATGGCCGAGGTGCCGCTCATTCCCGGACGCGATTGGGACTGGGCAGCGTGCGTGGCGGAAGCCCGCGCGGCTGAACGCAAGGAACCGTGCGTTCCCGTCGCCGCGACCGACCCCCTTTACATCCTCTACACGTCGGGCACGACGGGCCGGCCGAAGGGCGTCGTGCGCGACACTGGCGGCCACATGGTCGCGCTCAAATGGTCCATGCGGAACATCTATAACGTGCAGCCGGGCGAGACCTATTGGGCTGCGTCCGACATTGGCTGGGTGGTCGGCCACTCCTATATCGTCTATGCGCCGCTCCTTAACGGCAACGCTACCATCATCTATGAAGGCAAGCCTGTGGGGACGCCGGACGCCGGGGCCTTCTGGCGAGTGATCTCGGAGTATCGCCCCACTGTGCTCTTCACCGCGCCGACCGCGCTCCGCGCCATCAAAAGGGTCGACCCGCGCGGCGAGTTCATTCGCCGCTACGATCTGTCGAGCCTACGCACCCTGTTCCTTGCCGGCGAGCGGGCCGACCCCGACACCATCCTGTGGGCGGAGGAACAATTGGGCGTTCCGGTCATCGATCATTGGTGGCAGACTGAGACCGGTTGGGCCATTGCCGGCAATCCTGTTGGCCTCGGCACGCTTCCGGTGAAGCGCGGCTCGGCCGCGGTCGCGATGCCAGGCTACGACGTTCAAGTGCTCGACGACCGCGGACATAAGGTCGAAGCCGGAAAACTCGGCAATATCGTGGTGAAGCTGCCGCTGCCACCCGCCTGCCTGCCGACGCTCTGGCATGCCGACGACCGCTTCCGTGCGAGCTATCTCGATGAGTTTCCCGGGTATTACAAGACCGCCGACGCTGGCTATCGCGACGAGGACGGCTACATGTTCATCATGGGCCGCACCGACGACATCATCAATGTCGCCGGCCACCGTCTCTCCACAGGCGCGATGGAGGAGGTGCTCGCCTCGCACAAGGATGTTGCCGAGTGCGCCGTCGTCGGCGCATTCGATAGGCTGAAGGGTGAGGTCCCGATCGGCTTTCTTGTGGTCAAGTCGGGGGTCGAGCGCGACCGGGCCGAAATCGAAAAAGAAGTGGTCGACCTTGTGCGCGAGCGGATCGGGCCGGTTGCCGCGTTCAAGACCGCCCTGACGGTTCCCCGTCTGCCGAAGACCCGCTCCGGCAAGATCCTGCGTGGCACCATTAAGAAGATCGTCGACGGCCAGAGCTACAATATGCCGCCGACGCTTGAGGATCCGGCCGCCCTTCACGAAATCGAGGCCGCCGTCGAGATCCGGAAGGCTGCCACCGTGAGCGCCTAGGTCCCGCGTCGCTTCTGTTAGCGCGTAAGCGCTCAAATCTCGGCCCTGCTTGGACTAATTGCCAGTAGCCGCAACGGCCCGCGCATTAGGCGGTGGGCTCGTGCGCGACGAGCGACAGAACAGTTTCCCGTCACAGTGCTTGGAGGAAAAAATGCATGGGAGCATATTGTAACGCTTGAAACTCCTGCATCCGCGCTTGAGCTGTAGGAAGCCAAGATTAGCATCGGAGGCGCTACGACAGTTTCATCGGAGGCGAGTGGGTCGCTCCCGATGAAAGGTCAATTTCGACGACCTCTCTCCCATCAGCGGCGGTCGGAGTGGCGGAGCAGCTGATGCAATGGCAACACCGGTGGTGCGGAGACGAGTTTAGGCGGGATCCCGCAGCGCCAGCCTTGGCAAACTAGCGCCCACTCTCTATGTTGCGATCCTAACAGGATTGTTGCAGGTCCCAATACCGGTGTTTCTCATGGCCGGGCAATGTCATGCTTTACCAGGACGCGTTTCTTCAACGGCTCGAGACCAGGCTCAGGGTGAACCTGCCGAAATGGGGGCTGCGGGAAACGGCGCCGGTCTCGCTGCTGACGATTTCCGAGAACGCGACCTATGTTGTCGAGGACGAGGGCAATGGTCGCCGTTTGGTGCTGCGGGTGCACCGTCCGGACTACCATACCGAGGCAGAAATCCTTTCTGAGCTTACCTGGATCGCCGCGCTCCGGAAAGATGGCGTGGTGGAGACACCACGACCGATTCCGGCCGAAGACGGTACGCTGCTCTGCTCCTTCTGCGACGGCGACACCCGCCGTTATGTGGTCGCTTTCGAGCATATGTCCGGGAAAGAGCCGGACCCGAGCGACGATCTGGTGAGATGGTACGGCCGGCTCGGCGAGATCAATGCGCGGCTGCATGTGCACAGCCGCAAGTGGGAGCGGCCGCCCAGTTTCGCCCGTAAGGTCTGGAATTTCGACACCATCATCGGGAAGGACAACTATTGGGGCGATTGGCGCAAAGGCCTCGGTCTGACGGACGATGGACGCGCCCTTCTGGAGAGGACGGAGCGGGCGATCGCAGAGCAAACGCGCGCGTATGGCGCCGACCCCGACCGCTTTGGCCTCATCCACTGCGACATGCGCCCCGCCAACCTCCTCGTCGACGGTAATCGCCTCGGCGTCATTGACTTTGATGATTGCGGCCTCAGCTGGTTCGCCTACGATTTCGCCGCGGCGGTCAGCTTTCTTGAAACGGAGCCGTATCTGGGCGGCCTGATGGCTGCGTGGGTTGACGGCTATCGCAAGGTCGCACCGCTCCCAAAAGAGGACGAGGCGTCACTGCCGATGTTCGTGATGCTGCGGCGCATGCAGCTGACCGCATGGGTCGCATCGCATTCGGAGACGCCGACAGCCAAATCAATGGGCGAACCCTATACGCAAGGCACCGTCGAGCTCGCCGAGGCGTTCTTGAGCGGAGCGGCTGACCGCTGAGACGATGGCCAACACCAAGCAGATCCTGGCGCTTAATCGGTTCGATGCGTGCCATACCGAGGGTTTGGGTGCCGAACTCGAAGCCCTGATCGCGCGGCGGCAAGCGGCCTTCGGCGCTTCCTCGGTCCTGGTCTATGAGCGACCGATCCGCATGGTCCGCGCCGAGGGCGTGTGGATGTTCGATGCAGATGGCCGCCGCTACCTCGACGTCTACAACAATGTCGCGTCGGTTGGGCACTGCCATCCGCGCGTGGTTGATGCGATCGCCAAGCAGTCCGCAACGCTGAACACCAACACGCGCTATCTCTACGACAACGTGCACGACTACGCTGAGCGGCTGCTGGCGACGTTGCCAGGCCCGCTCTCCAATATCGTCTTCACTTGCACCGGCAGCGAGAGCAACGACCTTGCGCTGCGGCTGACCAACAGCTTCACCGGCGGGACCGGCTTCGTCGTCACCGAGACCGCCTATCACGGCAACACGGAAGCGGTGACCGCAGTGTCGCCCTCCTCTTTCAAGACGCGCACTGTGCCGCCGCATGTCCGCACCGTGCCGCCACCGGACGCCTACAGGCAGCCAACGGACGATGTCGGCTCCCGGTTCGCCGAGGATATCGCGGCCGCCATTGCCGATCTGGAGCGGAACGGCGTGAAATTCGGCGGCCTTTTGGTCGATTCCATCTTTTCCAGCGACGGCATTTATGCCGATCCCGCCGGGTTCCTAAAGCAGGCGGTCGATGTCGTGCATGAGGCCGGCGGCCTCGTCATCTCGGACGAGGTGCAGCCAGGCTTCGGCAGGACTGGTTCTGGCATGTGGGGCTTTCAGCGCCACGACGTGGAGCCGGACATCGTGACCATGGGCAAGCCGATGGGCAACGGGTTTCCGGTGGGCGGGGTAACAACGCGGCCGGAGATCCTGGAGCCGTTCTGCGCGACGACCGGCTATTTCAACACCTTCGGCGGCAACCCGGTCGCCGCCGCGGCAGGGCTTGCGGTTCTCGACGTGATCGAGGACGAGGGCTTGATCGAGAACGCCAACGAGGTCGGCGGCCATATGCGTGCCGGGCTTCGGGAAATCGCCGGCCGGCATCCGAGCATCGGCGATGTGCGGAGCGCAGGCCTCTTCATCGGCATCGAGTTCAGCCTGCCGGGCACAACCGACCCCGATGCTGTGGCCGCCAGCTACGCCATTAACGCTCTGAAGGAGCGCGGCGTATTGATCGGCGCCGCCGGGGCTTACGGAAACGTGCTGAAGGTGCGGCCGCCGCTTTGCTTCAGCCGCGACAACGCCGATATCTTCCTGGAGACGCTGGACGCGGTGCTCAGTGACCGCTGAGCAATTGGTTCGCGTCGGGCTCTAGCCGCCCATCTGCTCCAGCGCCGCGGGCGACTCTGGCAGTACTTGACCCCCATCGACGACGATGGTCTGACCCGTCACGTAGCCTGCCTCATCCGATGCGAAATAGAGGGCGGCATTGGCGATATCGTCCACCGTGCCCAGACGCTTCATCGGGATGCAAGCCGCCATCGAAGTGAGATAGTCCTCGCCCAGTCCCTCGAGGCCTTCAGTAAGGATATTACCCGGCATCACCGCATTAACGGTGATGTTGTGAGGCGCGAGCTCGATTGCTGCGGTGCGCATGAAGCCAAGCTGGCCCGATTTGCTCGCACCGTAATGCGACCAACCAGGATAGCCGGTGATTGGGCCGGTGATCGAGGAGGTGATAACGATGCGGCCCTTCTTCTCCACCTTCATCGCCGGTAGCACAGCGGAGACCGACAGGAACGTCCCCTTGAGATTGACGCCGATCACCTGATCGAAGTCGGCGGCGGTCATCTCGCCGAGCTTGGCCGCGGGAAAGATGCCGGCATTGGCGCAGAGAATGTCGATGCCGCCATAGCGCTCCATCGCCGCGGCAGCCATGGCGTGGCAAGGCTGGGCCTCGCTGACATCGGCGGCGAAGGCTGAGGCGTTGACCCCGATCTCCTTCGCCACCTTATCGGCTTCATCGAGATGCCGGGAGACGACCAAAACGTTGAGACCGGCGAGGCCGAAGCGCTTGGCGATGCCGCGCCCAATTCCTTTGCTCGCGCCGGTGACGATGACGGTCTTTCCTCGTAGTGACTTCAACATCTTTCACCTCGGATCGGACAGGCCTGCGGCGCTCCCGCGTTGCAAATTAACCGACTCTGACCAAAAATCCGGCACCCACTGCGGAGCACCGCCCAGGCGGAAAGCACGAGCAAATGTTTGATTTCTGATCGTCTAAGGATTCCCCCTGGCACAATTCAAGCATGGGACTGCGGAGCGAGAAGGCCAAGCGGCCTTCAGGCGTACCAACAATGCAGCGGCAAAAAAATCTTGTAAACCCAACATTCCAAGCTCAGACTTCCAACTCGGCCGCAGTCTCGCGGCCGCCAATCAGGCGAAGCGATCACGGGGACAGGTGATGAAGACGATCTCACGACGCAAGCTCATGCAGATTATGGGCGCCGGCGCGGCGGCGCTCGGTACACCGTTCGGCAAGGTCGGAAAGGCCTTCGCCGCGCGCGACAAAGAGATGAACATCCTCTGCTGGGAGGGCTACAACTCAGCCCAGGTGCTCGATCCCTTTCGCAAGAAAGAGAACGCGACGGTCAAGGCCGAAAGCCTGACCAACGATCCTACCATGATCAATCGGTTGCGCGCCGGCGAGACCAATGTCTGGGACTTGATCAACGTCAACAACCCTTGGGCGCGAAAGGTGATGTGGCCGGCAAAGCTGATCAAGCCGCTCCCGCGCGAGGAGTTCGAGCCCTACTTTGACAAGATGCTGCCGGAGTTCAAGCCCCCCTACAAATGGGCGATGAGCGACGACGGCAAGGAGCTTCTTGGCATGGCCCAGCGCTTCGGGCCGTACAGCTTCGTCGTCAACACCGACAAGATCGACCGCAAAACCGCCGAGGAACAGGGCTGGGATCTTTTCAACGATCCAAAGCTCGCGGGCCGCTACGGCATCCAGGAATCCGACGACTGGAACGTGTTTGACATCTTCCTCGTCGCCGGCATCGATCCGTTCAAGGAGCATTCCGAGGACGAGATGAAGACGTTCAAGGACACCGCGGTCAGGATCTTCAAGGGCGCCAAGCAGGTCAGCGACATGGCGGGGCTCAACCAGGGCCTCGTCTCCGGCGAAATCGATCTCTATCTGACCGGCGGCACCTATTCGGTGTCTCCCGCCCGTGCCGACGGCTATCCGCAAATGCGCTCGATCACGCCGCTGAAAGGTCCGATCGATGGCAAAGGCGGCGTGGCCTGGATCGAGATCACCTCGACCGTCAACAACCCGGACTTGTCGCCGCTCGCGCAAAAGTTTTTGAAGTACGTCCAGGCGCCCGAGGTGGCTCACACGGTTGCCTTCGCGGAGGGTACCTACAACCCCGTGACGCAGATGGGCAATCCGGAGTGTTTCAAGCTGTTCACCAAGGACGAGCTCGAGGCCATCCAATGGGACAGCCTGGAGGAAGACATGTCCCGTTGCGCGGAATACGATATCGTGCCGGACTACAACAAGGCGCTTGATCTCATGACGGCGGCGAAACGGGAGCGCAGCTGAGCGGGCGAAACGACTCTTCCCCGACATAGTTCTTCAGGAGCTCGTGATGAACCTCGTCAGTGTCGAAACACCGGCCCACGAACGGGACGGTGCGATGCTGGCCGTGCTTCAGCTCGTCGGTGTGCGCAAGACCTTCGGCAGTTTCACTGCGGTCGAGGACATTAATCTCAACATTTATGACGGCGAGTTCCTCACTGTGGTCGGGCCCTCTGGCTCCGGCAAGACGACACTGTTGCGGATGCTTGCCGGCATGGAGCGGCCAACAGCCGGTAACATCACATTGCGCGGCACGCTGATCAACGACGTCCCGGCCAACAAGCGCCCGACGTGCCTCGTGTTCCAGTCGCTCGCGCTGTTCCCTCACAAGACGGTCGGCGAGAACATCGAGTTTCCGCTCAAGGTGAAGAAGGTGCCGCGCGCGGAGCGGAAACAGCGCGCCGTCGAATTGATCCGCCTGATGCGCCTGCCGGAGAGCTACTACGGCAAGAGCGTGACGACCTGCTCTGGTGGTGAGAAGCAGCGCGTGGCTCTCGCGCGCGCGCTCGCCTACGACCCCGACATCCTGTTCTTCGACGAGCCGCTTTCGGCTCTCGACTACAAGCTCAAGAAGGCGATGGAGAAGGAGCTGAAGGATCTCCACCGCGCCACCGGCAAGACCTTCGTCTACATCACGCATTCGCTCGAGGAGGCGATGGTGATGTCGGACCGGATCGCAGTGATGCGCGCGGGCCGCTTCGTGCAGGTCGGGACTCCCGATGAGATTTATTCGCGCCCGGCCAACCGCTTCGTCGCCGAGTTCATCGGCGACGTCAACGTGTTTGGGGTGAAAAAGGTCGCGAACCGCGGTTGGGTTTTTGAAGATGATGGCAGCAGCGTCGAAGTCGCGTTGCCGCCGGGGCTTGCCGATGCACGCGAAGCGGCGGTCGTGGTGCGCCCCGAGTTTCTGCGCTTCATCGACGAACCGTCTCAAGCGAGCAACGCCCTCGAAGGCACGGTCTACAACGAATATGCACTTGGATCGCGCATCCAGTACGAGGTGAGGTCGGGCGATCGCATTCTCCTGGTCGAACTGTCGCGGGCAAATGCCTGGACGGGTGGTCTTGACCAACCGGTGATCGTCGGCTGGGACGCGAGCGACGCCATTGTCGTGGCGGGCTAAACGGGAACAGACGCTGACAATGGCCGAGATTTCGTCGAGAGCAATGACGGTAGAGGAGACGCAGCCCCTTCGCCTAGCGCTCCCGGCCGGGTTCCGCTGCGCGACGCCCGTGATGCTGGTGCTCCTGCTCGGCTTTCTCGCGCCACTTCTGACCGTCGCTGCTTACGCCTTCGCCACGCCGCGTAGCTTCGACGCCTTCAGTTCGTTCACATTGGCGAATTTCGCCACAATCTTCAATCCCGCCAATACTGTCTGGACCTCGTTCGCCTGGTCGCTGTTCCTCGCAGCGATGACGGTCGTGCTGCTCGCGGTCATCTGCTATCCGATCGCTTACGGACTAACGCGCGTCTTCGGCAAACGGGCGGGCTTAATCAGCGTGCTCTTTGTCTTTCCGCTGTTCGTGTCAGAGAATGTCCGGCTTTACGGCTGGGTGCTGTTCTTCATCAAGAACGGGGTGCTGGACGGCACACTGAAATGGCTCGGTCTCGCCGGCGCTCCCGAATTTCTCTACACGCCAGGCATCGTCCTGTTCGGCATGGTCTATACCTACCTGCCCTTCATGTTGTTCCCGATGACGCTCGGGCTTGCGATGGTGCCGCGCGATCTCGTCGATGCCGCGGCCGATTTCGGCGCGAGCCGCTTCATGATCTGGCGCGAAATCGAGCTCCCGCTCGCCATGCCCGGCATCCTCATCGGTGCGCTGCTCACGTTCGTGATCGCTGCCGGCGCGGTGGCGGAAGGGCAGATACTTGGCGGGCAGACCATCATCACGGTCACCCAGGACATCGAGATCGCCTTCACCTACGCGCAGAACTGGCCGTTGGGCTCGGCGCTCGCCGTACTGCTGATGGTGATCGTGAGCGGCCTGTCCCTGTTCGTCATGTCGAAGCTTGACCTCGACCGGATTCTCGGGAGGCGCTGAGCATGGAGACCAGCAAGCGCACGCGCAACTTCATCGCGGCCTGGACCGGCATCGTCGTTCTGGTGATCTATCTGCCGATCCTTTGCGGGGCTCTCGCGGGCCTCTCCAAGTCGCGCTACTTCAATTTCCCTGTCCGGCAACATTCTTTCGAATGGTGGCAGCGCACGATCGATTCGATCGAGATCCAGATGCTGGTCAAGAACTCGCTGCTGATCGCCTTCATCGTCACGATGTTCTCGGTCGTGATCGCATTCTTCGGCGCCCTCGCGTTTGCGCGCTACGATTGGAAAGGGCGCCGGCTGTACCAGAAGCTGATCCTGCTGCCGATCTTCTTTCCCCAGCCGGTGCTGGGACTGGCGCTCTTGCTGTGGTTCAACGTGCTCGGCATCACCACGAGCTGGCAAACGGCGGCGGCGGCCCATCTCGTCTGGATCATTCCCATCGTCACCCTGGTGATCGCGATCCAGGTTTACAGCTTCGACCCCGTGCTGGAGGAGGCGGCGGCCGATCTCGGCGCGAGCCAGATGACGATCTTGCGCGAGATCACGCTACCGATCCTGTGGCCCGGCCTCTGGTCCGGCGCGCTGTTCGCATTCTTGCTGTCGTGGGGGAACTTCTCCCTGTCGCTCTATACGGCGGGTGCCGATTCGACCATCCCGAAATGGCTCTATTCGAAGATGGTCGCCGGCTATACGCCGATGGTACCTGCGCTCGGCACCATGAGTACGTTGGCGGCCGCGTTCATCCTGCTGTTCGGCGGCGCCGTCATCGCGCTGCTTCGCCGGCGCCAGACGACCTAGCGAGACGCGCGTGACCTGGAAGACGGCCTATCGCTCCTTTTATTACGACGGCGCGCCGGAACCCGCCGACCCGATCCTACAGAAGGGTAAGGTGGCGCTCTTGGTGATCGACGTGCAGAACACCTATCTCGACCGGCCCGATCCGGCCACGCTCGATGGCGCCGCGCTCAAGCGTTATCACGCCTGGACGCCGTTCCACGAACGGATGGAGGCAGTCGTCATACCGAATTTGAAGCGGCTGCTCGGCCGCTTCCGAGAGGGGGGGCTCGACGTGCTGTTCGCGCGCATCGCCTGTCTCCGCAAGGACAGGCGCGATCGTTCGCTCAGCCAGCGAAAGCCCGGCTGGAACGATCTGCTGCTGCCCAAGGACGAGCACGCCTCCCAGCTCCCGGAAGCGATCACGCCGATGGAAGACGAAATGGTGGTGACGAAAACGACCGACAGCGCGCTGACCGGAACGAATCTTCGACTAATCCTCACCAATCTCGGCATCACTCATGTCGTCTGCGCCGGAATCTTCACCGATCAGTGCGTCTCCTCGACCGTGCGTAGCTTGGCAGACGAGAGCTTCGACGTGATCGTGGTCGAGGACGCATGCGCGGCCGGGACGCAAGAGCTGCACGATCGTGAGCTCGAGATCATGAATATGATCTACGCGAGCGTCATGAGCACCGAAGAACTGATCGGCTGCCTGTCTTAGCCGACGGTAACCGCGACCTCGCTGAGCTTGAGACTGCTCATTAAGCTGCCCCCCGGCTCGGCATCGGTGACGAGATAATCCACCTCACGCCAGGCGGCGTAGCGAGAGGGAAAGACGCGATCGAATTTGGAGTGATCCGCCACGACCAATGTCTTGGCGGCACGCTTGCTCATCGCGCCATACACCGTACCGCATTCGATCAGGGCATCGGTCGGCCCCTCGACGGTCAGGCCGCTAGCGCCGAGTACGGTGAAGTCGGCAAAGAAACTATTGAGGAAGGACACGGTCTGCACCCCCGTAGTCGCGCCTTCGGACGCATGATAGTCGCCGGGAAGCATGATGACCTTGATGGTCGGATTAAGGGACAACACCGTGGCAGCGCCGAAGGAATGGGTGATCACAGTGATATTGGTGAGTACAACCGAGATGCGACGCGCGACGTGAAGAGTCGTTGCGCCGGCACCCAGGATGAACACGCGACCGGCCTCGATCAGCGGCACAGCGGCGCGGGCGATGCGTTCGCGCTCAGCTATGAAGT
>JBBQKN010000003.1:0-130704 GCA_038326945.1 Hyphomicrobiales bacterium | reverse complement strand
TCCCCCGCCATGATCGCGCGCTGGATCGGCGCCGCACCCCGCCAGCGCGGAAGCAACGAGGCATGAAGGTTGAAGCAGCCGAGCCGAGCCGCATCGAGAACCGGCTTTGGCAGGATGAGGCCATAGGCCACGACCACGGCGACATCGGGTTTGAGGTTGCGAAACCTCTCCGCCTCGTCCCTGCCCTGCAACCGCTCCGGCGTCAGCACCGGAATGTGCCTGGTTTCGGCGAAGAGCTGCACCGGCGATTTCCGGGGCGCGAGCCCACGCCCTGCGGCGCGTGGCGGCTGGGTGTAGACGGCGGCGACCTCATGACCGGCGGCAAGCACCGCGCCAAGCGTCGGCACGGCGAAGTCCGGCGTACCCATGAAAACAATGCGCATCATCGGCGCGTCGCAGGGCGAAACATTCGGAGTACCAGGATGGCCATTAGTGAATTGACTTGCGCCTCAGCGTCGATGGCGGATGGTGAGCCACGGGACATCCTCCACTTCTCCCACCCACTTGGCGCGTAGGCGATTTGAGTAAACGCCGTCATATTCAGAAAGGCGGAGCAGAGTGAGCTCCACATACCACTGCGCCAGCTTCCAGATCTCTGCAATGAATTTGCCCTTGGGTACCTTTAGTCGACCTTGGGGGTGCACTAGTTCATTTCTCACCGCCGTGAGTGCATCACCTGAATTGGTCCATTCTTCGTTCTTGCGCGGTAAACTAGGGATGTAGCTTTCGGAATCGCCGTTGGGAGCCCCAGTGCCTGCCAAGCGCGAACGAAGCGAACGGCAGCGTTGCCCTTCTGCGGCAGGCCCCGACGCGCCAAATACGCCGACGTCAGTCTTTCAAGCGCTGCCTGGGCGAGGATAATGCCACTATCCACCCCTGCCCCCTCTCCCGCGCGATTGCTTCGCAAATACCAATAGATTGCGCTGGACGCGGCCTTGCCCAAGTCGCCATCGCGCAGCAAAGCCATGAACCCTGGATAAAGACCGGCCAAACATTCGCCGTGATGCAAGTCGAACCACGATCCTCGCGGCTCCCACGGTGTGCCGAGCCCCAACCCCCAATTCTCATAAGCCCTGTGACCTCCGGCATCCAATCCGACCGGAAGGACTAGAGGCGTCGACAGCCCCCGCGCGAAAGACAGGAACACGTGCAATTCGCGCAAGATTTTCTCTGCTTCCGAGATCGAGAAGCTGTGCTTTCTGCGGGTAAGCCGCCCCACGTGGGTGATTCCATACCCACCTTCTTTGCGCAGTTCCTCGACTAGCTCTTTTGTACGCGGTAACTCCTGAATCTCAACAATCCAGTCCTTTTCGTTCAGCACCACGCGTCCAAGAAGCCGCTCGTCTCCCTGTTCCGAACGCCACTTCACATCATTTCCACTGAGGAACTTCGGAAAGTTCATCACATGGAAGATGACTGAGTTGAGGCGCGCTCGACGGCTTGTGTAAATTGCCAATTCTTGAGGGTTGGGGCTCAATTCGACGCGAACGGAGCCGTCCGGCAGATATCGATAGCAAAGCACGAGAGACTTGGTAGGCGGGGAATAATCACCAAATTTCAGAGTTACCGGGCGGCCTCCGAATTGTCCAAGGGACTGAACCGCTGACGCCTCGGGCACTTCGGCGACTACCACAAGCCTAGGACGCGGCCGCAAGCGCAGAGCGGCTTCGCCCTACATCTAATTTCCATTCCTTTGGCAGCGATCGTGATGCAAGAGCTGCCTAAGATGATCGCGTCATTGGCGCGCCCCGTGATGTAGATGGGTTCAATGAGGGAAACTGATTGACCCGGTGCGTTCGGCGCCATTTCCCCTCATCACGCTAAATATCCCGGTAGGGCGAGAGCTAAAGCGCCTGCTCGGTGCGCTTCTGCTTGGTGAATTTCTTCACGATCATGTCGCGCTTAAGCCGCGACAAATAGTCGATGAACAGCACGCCGTTCAGATGGTCGATCTCATGCTGCACGACCGTCGACCAGATGCCCTCAAGGCTCGTTTCCTGCGGCTTGCCGTCGATGTCGATGTAACGGACGCGCGTGACCGCCGGCCGCTCGATCTCGGCCGTGATTTCGGGGATCGACAGGCAGCCCTCCTCATGCAGGCGCAAGTCGGTGGACCGCTCGAGGATCACGGGATTGACCATGATCAAAGGCTGTTCCGCCTCCTCGTCGCGGGAAGGATCCATGACGATAAGACGCCTGGAGATGCCGATTTGCGGCGCCGCCAGCCCGACGCCCGGCGCGTCATACATGGTGGCGAGCATGTCTTGGGCAAGCTTCGACAGCGCCTGGTCGACCCGCTCGACGGCAAGAGCCTTTTTGCGCAGGACGGGATCGGGAATGGTGATGATCGGAAGAAGGGCCATTTGGCTGGTGACATAAGGTTGCTGGCGCGCACGGTCAACATGTTCCTGTTTTGGTCTGGCTAAGGGCCGAATCGGGCTATAGCTTCACCCCATGGCCTTCGACGCATTGCGGGTGGGGAGCTATTCGCTTGACCCCATCCTGATTCTATTCGGCTTGCTCGGGCTCGCGGTGTTGGCTCTGCTCGTGCTGGTGACGATCGTCGCCATGCATATGAGCCGGCGGCGACGCGACACGCGCGAGCAAGACGCTCATCTGGCCGAACTGAAGGGGCGCTTGCAGACGCTGGCGGAGATGAGCGTTACCCGCCATGGCGATCTCGCCCGCGCCGTCAATGAACGCCTCGACCGCATGACCCATCGGGTCGGCTCCGACCTGAACGAGACCGCGCGCAAGACCACGGATTCGATCTCCAAGCTGTATGAGCGACTCGTCGTCATCGATTCGGCCCAGAAGAACCTGACCGAGCTGTCCACCAATATGGTCGGCTTGCAGGAAATCCTCGCCAATAAGCAGGCGCGTGGCGCCTTCGGCCAGATGCGCATGGAAGCCATCATCCAGGATGGTCTGCCCAAAGGCGCCTATAGCTTCCAGGCGACGCTCTCCAACGGCAAGCGCCCCGACTGCGTCTTGCACCTGCCGAACACGCGCGCTGGCGTGGTCATCGACGCCAAATTCCCGCTGGAAGGCTTCGAGGCCTTCCGCGTCGCGCGGCTGCCGGAGGAGAAGAAGGACGCGGCACGGCGGGTGCGGACCGACGTTGGCCGCCACGTCGATGCCATGGCCGAACGCTACTTCCTGCCGGGAGAGACACAGAATACTGCCATCCTGTTCGTGCCGTCGGAAGCGATTTATGCGGATTTGGCCGAGCATTTCTCCGATCTCGTGCAGAAGGCGCACCGCACGCGGATTTTTATCTGCGCGCCGAATATGCTGATGCTCGCGGTGCAGACCATGCAGGCAATCCTGAAGGACGTGCAGATGCGCGAGCAGGCCCACCTCATTCAGCGCGAGGTGACGAAGCTGATGGACGATATGGGCCGCTTGCGCGAGCGCGTTCTCGATTTGCAGCGGCATTTCGGCCAGGCCAATCAGGACATCGAGAAAATCCTCACCTCATCGGCGCGCATCGCCTCGCGTGGCGACAAGATCGAGAATTTGGATTTTGCGGGCGAGGCGGAGGCCGCGGTCAAAGGCAACGGCGTAGCGCCGCTCGCTGCGCCTGCGCCACGGCCGTCAACGGCAATAGGGCCGGCGGAGCCGCGCCGCGCCACGGTCACGCGTCAGCCGGATCTGCTCGCCGGTGAGTAATTTGCTTGAAGAAGATCTACTGCATCAGATCCTGGTCGGCGCGGCGCCGAGCCTGACCAATCTCATCATTCATGCCGTACTGCTAGCCGTGGTGGTCAGGGTCGTTCGCGACCTTTCGGCGCGGGGCCAGGCAGCGCCTGCGATCCTTACCGACACGCTGATCATCGTCGCCACTGGCGTGCTGCTCGTCACCGGGCATTTTCTCGAAGTTCTGATCTGGGCGGGGACCTATGCCGTGGTCGGCGCCGCCCCGACCGGCACCGAGCTCGTCTATTTCGCCTTCAGCAATTACACCACGCTCGGCTATGGCGAGGTGCTGCCGGTTGCAGGCTGGCGCCTGCTCGCGCCGATGACAGCGCTGAACGGCATCCTCTTGATCGGCTGGTCCACCGCGCTGATCTACGCCATTTTGCGGCGAGCGGTGCCGGCCAGTCCGGTGGAGTGAGGGCCCTCACCCGCGCTTCTTCGCCGCCGCAGTCTTCTTGCGCGCCGCACGAGCCCGGGCCGCCTTCTGGTGGCGCTCGCCATATTTCATGCCTTCAAGCTTCAACCCGTCAGGATCGAGGAAGAACACGGCGTAATAGTCGTCGTAATATTCCCCGGCAGGATCGACGATCTCGGCGCCCTGCTCTTCCAAGAACGCCTGGAGCGCATCGACGTCGGCGCGGCTCCTGAGCTCGAAGGCGTAATGGTGAAGCCCAATATCGCCGATGCGGTGCTTGTGCTTCCGGCCTTGCGTGTCCGCCTGACCGATCCAATAGCGGGTCTTGCCGTTGGTCCAGCCGATGGCGTCGTCATACTCGTCGAGGATCTTGAAGCCGAGAAAGTCAAACAGCTCGCGGTAAAACGCCTTCGATGTCTCGAAGTCGCCGACCCTGATCGAGATGTGATCGATACCGACAACGCGCACCATGGTCTTCTCCTTCTGTGTGTCCCGCGCAAGGCATCCAGTAACCCAAGCCTTCACGACGACTAACGCATGACACGGGGTCCGGCATCGCCGGGTCAAGCCCGGCGATGACAAAGAACGGATGAGGCGGACATGACGACGCCTCCGGGGACTGGTAAGAACCATCCATGACGGGAACCGGGGGAACGACAGAACAACCGAGCTTGACCGACGCGCAGCGCAGTTGGACCGAGATCCTGTTCAACCGGAAGATGCTCACCTGCATTTTCCTGGGCTTCACCTCCGGAATGCCGCTGTATGTCCTGATTTCCCTGGTGCCGGCCTGGTTGCGCAGCAACGAGGTGGACCTTGCCACCATCGGCTTGTTTGCCCTGGTCGGGCTGCCCTACACCTGGAAATTCCTGTGGTCCCCCCTGATGGACCGGTACAAGCTGCCATTCCTTGGCCGCCGGCGCGGCTGGGCGGTCCTAACGCAGCTTGTGCTGCTGCTGTCGATCGGCGTGTTGGGCCAGTTCGATCCGTCCACCTCGCTCCAACTGATCGTCGCGGTCGTGTTCACTGTCGCCCTGTTCAGCGCCAGCCAGGACATCGTCATCGACGCTTACCGGCGTGAGCTGCTGGCCGACGACGAGCTGGGGACCGGCACGTCCATCTTTGTGAATGCATACCGTCTTTCCGGACTGGTGCCGGGTTCTCTGGCCCTGATCCTGGCCGACCACCAGCCGTGGACGGTGGTGTTTTGGGTCACCGGCGCCTTCATGCTGGTCGGCGTCATCACCACTTTGACGATCAGGGAAGTGAGTGATGACGAGCTGGCGCCGCACACCTTGCGGGAGGCGGTGATCGATCCCTTCGTGGAGTTTTTCAGCCGCGGCGGAGGGATCAAGGCCGGGCTGGCCATCCTGGCCTTCTTGTTTCTCTACAAGTTGGGGGACAACATGGCCACGGCACTGGCGACGCCCTTTTACATCGATATGGGTTACAGCCTGAGCGAGATCGGTTCCGTGGCCAAGGTGGCCGGTCTGTGGGCCAGCATCGCCGGTGGCGTGCTTGGCGGCATCATCATGCTCAAGGTGAGCATCAACCGGGCCCTGTGGCTGTTTGGCTTCGTGCAGCTGCTCACTATCCTTCCGTATATATGGCTGAGCCAGGCAGGCCATACGCTTCCCGGTCTGTTCGTCGTGGTCAGCGGGGAGTATCTGGGCGTTGGCCTTGGCACGATCGCGCTGACGGCCTTCATGGCAAGGGAAACCAGCAGGGCCTTTACGGCCACCCAATTTGCCCTGTTCAGCAGTTTCATCGCGGTTCCGCGCACGCTGGCCAATGCATCGACCGGTTTCATCGTGGAAGCGTTTGGGTGGACGCAGTTCTTCGTCCTCTGCGCCATCGTCGCGATACCCGGCATGCTGTTATTGTTGAAGGTGGCGCCCTGGACGGAGAGGCGTACCTGAATTGCTGCGGCGGCGATCCCGGGCCTCGCCATCCTCTGGCTGCTGACGAAGCGCGGCGCCTTCACGGAGATTGAGGAGAAGGAGCGGCTGGAGGCCGCCGCCAGCGGATAGCGCGGCCGGGTCGACGCAGTTGGGGACCGGGACCGTCTTCGAGGATTGCGGGGACGAAACGTCCCCGCGCGCCCTCCAAGTCCCGCTAGCGCCAGGGGCTAATAGCCGTAACCGTAGCCATAGGGGCAGGGATAATAGCCATAGACTGGGTCAAAGCAGCGGGGGCCATAGGCCGGCCCAACATAAATACCGACGGCCGGACCGCCCCAGCCATAACCGCGGTAACCGCGATAGCCGTAACTACGATAGCCATAACCACGATAGCCATGGGCGTAGCCCCGCCCATACCCGCCGCCATGCCAGTTGCCGCCGCCGTGCCAACCGCCAGCCTGGCCGCCACCACCATGACCGCCACCGCCGTGACCGCCGCCACCGCCGCCACCGCGACCGGCGGATGCGTCGCCGGGAAAGAACGCGACCATAGCAAGGGCTGCGGTAGCGACGAGAAATGTCACAAACCTTTTCATCTCAAGGCTCCTCACGAAGGGGCCGCACCTTGTCGATCGGCGGCCGGGATCGAACCATAAACTGCTCCGGCCCCACTCTCATCCGAGGCGGCCTCTGCATGTAGCCCAAAGGGCTTAAGTAAGGATCAAGGCGCCTTGGTGGAGGCTGGGTGGCGCATCCATGGCGGCGCATCCGCGCCAGAGGCTGGAGCGACGGAACGGCGCTCTCAATTGCCGGCGAGCCAGGCGGCGCAAGCCTCGCCCAGCTCGGCCCGCGCCTTCACCTCGTAGGCCGTGCTCTCCTCGGGCGACAGCACATCGCGCCAGCGGCCGTTCACGCCCTTGTGAATGAAAGTCTCCGCTCCGCCCTCCCAGAACGCACCGCCGAGCGGCACGGCCTTGCTCGCGTTCTGCTTCATGTAGCCGAAGCTGCAATGCTCCACGATCGCCGGGAAGCGCGCCTCTTCGATATGGATGTCGAGAAAGGCAGCGATGCGCCTGATCTCGCCCGGGAGCTCCTGCTTCAGGCGGGAGAAATGCAGCAGCATCACATTCGGCAGGTCCCTCACCTGCCACCAGCTCCGCACATTGTCGAAGAAGGGCCAGAACGGGTAGCCGTCGCCCATGAGCCACTCGCGATAATATTGGCGGATGTCGGCCGGCGGCTTTTCGATCGGCGGGCCGACGCGGCCGGGCGAGTCGTTCAACGCCCGATACCAATGCTCATTGGCGTTGGCGTGATGATTGTACATGCTGAAGATCACGTCGCGGCCGTCGCGGCCGATATAGATGTATTTGGCGCGGGGCGAGAACACGAGCGCGTCGATAGGGAGATCGGTCTTGACGAAGCGGCGGTGGGTTTGCGCCTCGACCGCCGGCAGCTTCACCTCTTTCGGCGGCACGCGGAGATCGAGCCAGGGCGACATGGCGGCGACCTGCAGCCCCTCGGCGCCGTCGAACAGCAGCTGGCTCACGATCTGCTGCACCCAGGTGGTGCCCGACTTGCCATAGGTGCCGATGACGATGTCGTCATCGCGGAACGTGAAATCGTTCCAGATGGTGGAGTCGAAATGATGGTTGTGCAGCTCGCGCTGCTTCTTCGGCCATTGGATCGCGGTGTCGGGCACGGGCACAGGATAGCACGAATTACATCGTCTTACGGGCCTTGACCGCGGCGGCCAGCGTGCCCTCGTCGAGATAGTCAAGCTCGCCGCCGATCGGCACGCCATGGGCAAGACGCGAGACGGTGACATTCGCGCCTGCCAGCTGGTCCGTCAGATAATGCGCCGTCGACTGTCCTTCGACGGTAGCGTTCAGTGCCAGCAGAACCTCCTTCACTTGGGGTTCGCGGGCGCGCTCGATCAGCTTGGGGATCGACAAATCCTCCGGACCGATGCCGTCGAGCGGCGACAGCGTGCCGCCGAGGATGTGATAGTAGCCGCTCAGCACATGCGCGCGCTCAAGCGCCCAGAGGTCGCCGACCTCCTCCACCACGCAGAGGAGCGAGCGGTCGCGTGAGGCGTCGCGGCAAAGCGTGCAGGGGCTGACGGTATCGATATTGCCGCAAACCTCGCAGGTGACGATGCGGTCGCGCGCCTCGGTCAGCGCCGCGGCGAGCGGCTCGAGCAGTTGCTCCTTCTTCTTCACGAGGTGGAGCGCGGCACGTCTCGCCGAGCGCGGACCCAAACCCGGGAGGCGCGCCAGGAGCTGGATCAGGCGCTCAATCTCGGCGCTCGCGGCAGCACGCGCCATGAGACGTCAGAACAGCTTGAGACCAGGAGGAAGTGGAAGGCCGCCGGTCAGGCTCTGCATCTTCTCCTGCATCAATTGCTCGACCTTGACCTTGGCGTCGGCATGAGCGGCGACGATGAGATCCTCCAGGATCTCAGCCTCGTCCGGCTTGAGCAGAGACGGGTCGATATCGACCCCCGCCAACTCGCCTTTGCCGTTGAGGGTCAGCACCACAAGCCCGCCGCCAGAGCGGCCCTCGACGCGGGCGCGTTCCATCTCCGCCTGCAAGTCGGTCATGCGGCCCTGCAGCTCCTGCGCCTGCTTCATCATATTGGCGAAACTCTTCATGGGTCGGTCCCGTCCTCCTTGAATTCTTCCTCCGCTTCATCGGGGCCGCTGCGGGCCTCGTCCCGCGCGGCGTGCCGCACCGCGGCGATGCGGGCGCCCGGAAACTGCTCCAGCACTTGCTTGACCTGAGGGTGCCGGCGAATGTCCTCGATCTCGCGCGCCTCGCGGGCGCGGCGTTGGGCGCCGAGCGGCGGCGCCCCCTCCTCCCCGCTCACGACCACGATCCACACACGGCCGGTCCAGGCCTTCAGCTTGCGCATGAGCTCATGGCCAAGCTCCTTCGACGCCGATTCGAGCGGATTGAGCTCAAGATGACCCGGACGAAAGCGCACCAGGCGGACCTGCTCGGTCAGCGCATTTTTGAGCTTCAGGTCGCGCTTCTCCGCGGCGAGCGCGATCAAATCCTCAAAGCTCTGAGGATTGGCGCGGGGGGCTGCGGCTTCGGGCTCTTGGTCCACCGTCGATGGCGGGCTCTCAGCTTCGGCTTCAGGCGCATGGGCCAGCGCCGGCTGGCGCGGCGCCGTCTTGCCCGGCAGCGCGCCTCCGGTCCCCGCCGCGCTGGCGCCACCGCCATCGCTCAAGCGGCGCATCAAATCGGCCGGTGTCGGTAGATCGGCGGCATAAGCGAGCCGCACCAGAACCATGTCGGCGGCGGCGAGCGGCCGTGGGGACCCCCGCACCTCCTCATGCCCTTTCAGCAGCATCTGCCAGGCCCGCGCGAGCACGGGCATCGGGAGGCGCGCCGCGAGATCGGCGGCGCTCGCCCGCTCGGTCTCGCTCGCGGCAGGGTCGGAGGCGTCAGCGGCCTTGACCAGGGTCACGGCATGAACGGCATCGGCAAGATCGGTGATGACCTGGGCGGGCTCGGCGCCATCGGCGGTGAGGGTGCCGAGTTTCTTCAGCGCCGCCCCGGCATCGCCCGCGAGCACCGTCTCGAGCAGATCGAAGATGCGCCCGCGGTCGGCCAGGCCGAGAAGTCCGCGCACCTGATCCGCCTCGACCTTGCCCGAGCCGAAGGCGATGGCGCGGTCGAGGATGGAGAGCGCGTCGCGGACCGAGCCTTCCGCCGCGCGCGCGATCAGCATCAGCGCGCCGGTTTCCGCCTCCGCACCTTCTTGCGCGACGATGGAGGCCAAGTGCTCGGCCAGCGGCTCGATTTCGATGCGCCTCAGATCGAAACGCTGGCAGCGCGACAGCACCGTGACTGGAACCTTGCGCACCTCGGTGGTGGCGAAGATGAACTTCACATGCTCGGGCGGCTCTTCCAGCGTCTTGAGCAGGCCGTTGAAGGCCTGCTTCGACAGCATGTGCACCTCGTCGATGATGTAGACCTTGTAGCGGGCGGTGTTCGGCTTGTACTGGGCGCTGTCGATCAGGTCGCGCACATCGTCGATGCCGGTGTGGGAGGCAGCGTCCATCTCGATCACATCGAGATGCCGGCTCTCGAGGATGGCGCGGCAATGCTCGCCCTCGGCCACGATGTCGAGGGTGGGGCCGCCATCGGCGCCATCGCCCAGAGGCACATAATTCAACGCGCGTGCGATCAGCCGCGCCGTCGTGGTCTTGCCCACGCCGCGCACGCCGGTGAGCATATAAGCCTGCGCGATGCGCCCGCTGGCAAAGGCATTGCGCAAGGTCTGCACCATGGCGTCCTGGCCGATCAGCTCGGAGAACAGCTTTGGCCGGTATTTGCGCGCGAGCGCCGCATGGCCCGGCGCCGGCGTGCTTCCCTTCCGATCTGCGCTGTTGGCCATGGAACGACGGACTTTCACGCGGCAGGTGTTCTAGGCTCGAGCGCCAAACAAAGGCGGCCAGAAGCCTCGACGAGGGCCCGGTACGCAGGCCGCGCTAGGTGGGAGGCTGGACAACAACCCGCGTCAATCTCGTTAGGGCTGCTTCCTTCCGGATCTGACCCGGTTGGCGAGGGACGCGCCTGCCGCCAACCTCCCTGTCGGAGTATATCGGCGATGGGCGCTCTTGTGGCAAGCCGATGAGACGCGCGCCTCTGCCCCGGCCGGCTTTTCCGCCGATCAAGCCGGGGAAGGCGCCCTTACTTCTGGAAGCCCCCCCCAGCGGTAGTAGAAGCACGAGCAGCCAGACCGCGATGAATCCGTCCGAGAAAATGGTCAGGAAATTATACGGGGCATAATTCCCTTCGACGATCATCGCGCGAATGTGGCCGTAAGTGGCGCCAAGCATGAACAGCGACCATCCCAGCCCTGTCGCCAGCCAGAACAAGCCGCCGATCCAAATGCACAGGAAGCCGAGAACGCCCCAGGCGCCGTCATGCACCCCAACCTCGAACTGGAACGGGCTTCCCGGCGCCCAGCCGATCATCTTGGCCGTCTGATCGGCGAAGAAGACATGGGGAATTAAGCCGAGGAGCAGGCCAATGACGCCAACACCGAGGACAAGCGCGTAGAGAAGCAGGATGTGAACGATGCGGAGCGGAGTCCTCGGCGCTCGACTAAGAGCCAGGTGCACCAAGGGCAACACGATCATCAACAGCACGACAATCAAGGCTGTCATGCGTGGGCTCCAGCGGTCTCAGCTCTCCGAGGCCTTGAGCTCGGCGCGGAACGGGCTCGCTTTATAGGTGCCGAGCAGGCGCACCTCGCTCGAAAAGAAGGTGAGATCCTCCATGGCAAGCTGGACCGAGCGGTCATCGGGATGACCCTCGATATCGGCATAGAACATGGTGGCATTGAACGATCCTTCGAGCTGGTAGGACTCGAGTTTCGTCATATTGACGCCATTGGTGGCGAAGCCGCCTAGCGCTTTGTAGAGCGCGGCCGGAACGTTGCGCACGCGGAACACGAAGGTGGTGATGACCGGGCCATCGCCGGACTTGGCGTGGTCAGGCTTCGCCGCGAGCACCACGAAGCGGGTGGTGTTGTGATAGGCGTCCTCGATGTCGGGCTTGGCGATGGCCAAGCCATAGACCTCGGCCGCGAGCGCGGACGCGATCACGGCGCTCGTGCGGTCCTTGGTCTCGCTCAGACTCCGGGCCGCGCCAGCGGTATCGGCCTCGGACACCGGCCGCAACTTCAAGGCGCGGATCACCTTGCGGCATTGGCCCAGCGCCATGGTATGGCTGTGCACGGTCTTGAGCTCGGCGAGCTTCACTCCCGGCAGCGTGAGCAGCTGGTGCCGGATGCGCTCGAAATGCTCGGCGACGATGAAGAGCCCCGAATCCGGCAAAAGGTGATGGATGTCGGCGACGCGGCCAGCGACCGAATTCTCGATCGGGATCATGGCAAGCGCGGCCTCGCCGGTTTTAACCGCGGCCAGCGCGTCCTCGAAGGTCGGGCAGGGCAGCGGCTCCATGTCGGGGTAGGCATCGCGGCAGGCGAGATGCGAATTGGCGCCGGGCTCGCCTTGATAGGCGATTTTCGTCGATCGCGATTTGGTCATGGGTCGTCGGGGAAGGGCGAAATCAGCTGCGGGATTCAAATAGCTCGCGCGCCCGCGCAAGGTCGGCCGGAGTATCGACACCGAGCGGCACAGTGTCAACGAGGGCCACGTGGATGCGCAACCCGGCCTCAAGCGCGCGGAGCTGCTCCAGCCTCTCGCGGGTCTCGAGCGTCGAAGGCGGCAGCGACACGAAGCGCTCGAGTGCTGAGCGCCGATAAGCGTAGATGCCGATATGGTGATAGAGCGGGCCATCGCCGTAAGGCGCCGTCGCGCGCGTAAAATAGAGCGCCCGCAAGGTGCGCGGCACGCCTAGCGGTGAGCCCACGACCTTCACGACATTCGGATCGGTGCGCTCCTCCTCCCGGGTGATCTCCGCGGCAATGGTGCCGATGTCGGCCTCGCGCTCGCCCAGGGCGCCAAGGCACGCCCGCACGAGGCTAGGCTCAAGGGTCGGCAAGTCGCCCTGGAGATTGACGATGGTGTCGATGGCGCGCTCCGGATCGAGCTTGCGCACGGCCTCGAAGATGCGATCGGACCCGCTTTGGTGATCGGGGCTCGTCATCAGAGCCTGGCCTCCCGCGCCCCGCACGGCGTCGCAGATGGCTTCGGCATCGCAGACGACCAGCACAGGACCGCAATCGGCCTCGACCGCCCGGCGCCAGACATGGACGATCATGGGCTCGCCGGCGATGTCGGCGAGCGGTTTGTCCGGGAGCCTGGTCGCGCAAAGTCGCGCCGGAATGACTATAAAGTTCGACGCCATAGGGGTCAGATAACACGGGCAGGCAGCGCTCGCGACACCTTGGCAGGGCGAAATGCCTCGGCTACAAGAAACGGATACGGCTGATAAACTCGCTTAGTGTCGCAAGAGCTCGTTAAGCAGCCTCTGCACCCGGGGGGACACCGACTATGAAGCATTACCGCCTGAACCAGATCGCCATGGCCGTTCTTGGCGCATTGCTGCTGATCTTCGGCACCAGGACTTTGATCAACATCGCATTTGAGGAACATGAGCCGGAAAAGCCGGGTCATGAGGTCGCAGGGGCCAAGCACGGCGAGGGGCCGGGAGGGGCCGAGAAGGCGGCAGGTCCCGACCTTGGCACGCTTCTCGCCGGTGGCGATGCAGCCAAGGGGGAGGCCGCGGCGGCCGTCTGCAAGGTCTGCCATGCCTTCGAGAAAGGCGCGCCCAGCCCGATCGGCCCCAACCTCCATAATGTGGTGGGCCGCAAGATCGCTTCAGTCGAGGGCTTCAATTATTCCCCCGCGCTCAAGGCCAAGTCGGACGAGACTTGGACCTACGAACATATCGACGCGATGATCCACAAGCCGGCGGAGTTCGCGCCCGGGACCCTGATGGCCTTTCCGGGGCTGCCGGACGCCAAGCAACGGGCCGACGTGATCTTGTTCCTGCGGACCAAGACCGACAGCCCACCGCCGCTGCCAGAGCCGAAGGCCGCCAAGGAAGCACCGGCAGGCGAAGCCGCCAAGCCCGCGGAAGGCGGCGGCGCGCCCGCTCCAGGGGCTGAGATCCTGGTAGCGCTCGCAACCGCCGATCCAAAGAAGGGCGAAGCCGACGCGGCGCTGTGCAAAGTGTGCCACAGCTTCGAGAAAGGCGCGCCGAGCCCGATCGGTCCAAACCTCTATGGGGTGGTGGGGCGCAAGATCGCGTCGGTCGAGGGCTTCAACTATTCGCCGGCGCTGAAGGCTAAGGCAAGCGAGGGCGATTGGACCTTCGAGCATCTCGACGTTTGGCTGACAAATCCCCAGGCATTCGCCGCGGGCACGACGATGGCTTTCCCGGGTCTGCCGGACCTCAAAAAGCGCGCCGAGGTCATCGCCTTCCTGCGCAGCAAGGCCGACAGCCCGGTGCCGCTGCCCGAGGCAGCGCCGACTGAGGCACCAGCAGCGCCTGCGGCCGAAGAGAAGCCAGCTGCAAAACCTGCGGCTCCGGCTGCCGAAGAGAAGCCGACCGAGGAGCCTGCCGCTCCGGCAGCCGAGGAGAAGCCGGCTGAAGAGCCTGCCGCTCCGGCGGCCGAGGAGACGCCGGCTGAAGAGCCTGCCGCTCCGGCGGCCGAGGAGAAGCCGGCTGAAGAGCCTGCCGCTCCGGCGGCCGAGGAGAAGCCGGCTGAAGAGCCTGCCGCTCCGGCGGCCGAGGAGAAGCCAGCCGAAGAGCCCGCTGCTCCGGCGGGCGAGCCAGCAGCGCCGGCGGCAGACGCGGACTTCTCCGAGCCATCGACCTCTGCTCAGCCTCAGCCGGTGGTTCCCAGCGAGACGCCAGCGGAGGAGACTCCAGCGCCCGCGGCGGAGGAGGCACCAGCGGCTGCTCCGGCGCAGGAGAACGCGTCTGAGCCTTCCACGTCGACGCAGCCGCAGCCGGTCTACCCCGACGGGGCGCCGGAATAGACTTGGCCGGGCGGCGCCTGGTCGGTTGGCCGCGCGCCGGTAGCAAGAATTAGCCCTCCCCGCACCGGTGGGGAGGGCCGGGTGTCAGGCCGAACCGGGCACACTGGGCCGGAAATATGAGCGATAATTCATGGAGGGCGGCCCTGCCCCCATGTTAAGGAGCGGGGCTCTTTAGGAGGCGTGGCTCTCGCCTCGGCCCCGGCCGCCCAAGCGCAGGCGGTCAATCGTTCAACATCCAGCGCGGCACCCCATCATGATGCTTGGTCGCTTCCTGCTTTCCGTCGCCCTCCTCGGCCTGATCGCCGCCCCGGCAACAGCCGAGGACGCGCCACAGCGACATCACGCCGTCTCTCTCATCGGCGCGCCGAAATATCCCGCCGATTTCAAGCATTTCGACTATGTGAACCCGGACGCGCCCAAGGGCGGCCTCGTGCGCATGGCCGATATCGGCAGCTTCGATAGCCTCAACCCCGTCCTCTACAAGGGCGAGGCCGCGGCGGGTCTTGGTGTCGTCTATGAAAGCCTCATGTCCGACAGCCTGGAGGAGCCTTCGACCTCCTACGGCCTGATCGCCGAATGGGCGTCCTATCCGCCGGATTTCTCCTCGGTGACCTTCAAGCTCCGCGACGACGCGCGCTGGCACGACGGCAAGCCGATCACCATCGACGACGTCATCTACAGCCTCGAGGTGAACAAGGCGGCCAATCCCCGCATGGCGCTCTACTACAAGAACGTTTCGCGGGCGGAGGCGACGGGGCCGAACGAGGTGACGTTCACCTTCGACGTGAAGGGTAATCGCGAGCTCCCCATGATCATGGGACAGCTCACCATTCTGCCCAAGCACTACTGGACCGGTCAGGACGCGAAGGGCAATCAGCGCGACCCTTTGAAGACCACGCTCGAACCGCCGCTGGGCTCCGGCCCCTATCGTATCAAGCAGGTGAGCCCGGGGCGGACCATCGCCTATGAGCGCGTGCCGGATTATTGGGGCAAGGACCTGCCGGTCAATCGCGGCCAGTGGAACTTCGACGAGATCCGCTTCGACTATTACCGCGACGACACGGTTGCGTTCGAAAGCTTCAAGGCCGGCAGCCTCGACTACCACCAGGAATCGAGCGCGAAGAACTGGGCCACGGCCTATGACTTTACCGCCCTGCGCAACGGCTGGGTCATCCGCCAGGAAGTGCCGATCAAGAGCGCGCAGCCGATGCAGAGCTTCGCCTTCAATCTCCGCCGCCCCCAATTTGCCGACCGCCGCGTACGGCAGGCCTTCAGCCTCGCCTTCGATTTCGAATGGGCGAACAAGAACCTGTTCTTCGGCCAGTATGAGCGCGTTGGAAGCTATTTCCAGGGCACCGAGCTCGCCGCGCCGAAGGAGCTGCCGCAAGGGCGTGAGCTTGAGATCCTGAACGAGGTGAAGGATCAGGTGCCAGCGGAAGTCTTCACCGAGGTGTATCGCAATCCGGTGAACAACAGCACCGACGATATGCGCGCGAATTTGCGCAAAGCGGTTCTGCTGCTCAAAGAAGCCGGCTATGAGGTGAAGGGTGGCGTGCTTACCAACACCAAGACGGGCGAGCCTCTGACCGTCGAGTTTCTGCTCGTGTCGCCCCTATTCGAGCGCATCGTGCAGCCTTACATCCGCAATCTCGACCGCCTCGGCATCAAATCGAGGCTGCGCATGGTGGATTCGGCGCAATATACGCGACGGCTCGACGGCTTCGACTTCGACATCGTCGTCGCCAATTTCGCCCAATCGAACTCACCCGGCAACGAGCAACGTGACTTCTGGGGTTCGGAGGCGGCAGGCCGCGAGGGCAGTCGCAATCTGATCGGCATCAAGGACCCGGCAATCGACAAACTGGTCGACAGGGTTATCTTCGCCAAGGATCGTGAGGAGCTGGTGGCCGCGACGCGGGCGCTCGATCGGGTGCTTTTGTGGAACAAATTCGTGGTGCCGCAATGGTTCTCGCCAAAGGTGCGCATCGCCTATTGGAACCGCTATGGTCAGCCGGAGACCCTGCCGGGCCTGACGCCGGGCTTCCTGCAAGTCTGGTGGTTCGACCAGGAGAAGGCCGATCGTCTGGCGGAGGTCTCCAAGCACTGATGGGGTGCGCGCGGCTCTCCTTCCGGCCGAATGCCGCGGCCGCGCTCGCGCTCTGCGCCGTGGTCGCAGCGGCGCCCGAAGCCACCCACGCGGCGGACGCCAAGCACGGCCTGTCCGCCTTCGGCGATCTCGCCTACCCCGCCGATTTCACGCATTTTGCCTATAGCAATGCCGACGCACCGAAAGGCGGAACCCTGTCGCTCGTCGGCTGGGGCGGAGTGACGACCTTCGACAGCCTCAACAATTTCATTCTCAAGGGCGACGCCGCCCAGGGGCTCGATCTTCTGTTCGATACGCTGATGACGCGGGCGGCGGACGAGCCTGATGCCGTCTATGGCCTCGTGGCGGAGAGCGCCGAGGTTGCCGACGACCGCATGTCGGCGACCTTCAAACTCAGGCCGGAAGCGAAATTCAGCGATGGCAGCGCGATCACCGCCGACGATTTGGTGTTCTCCTTCGACGCGCTCAAGATCAAAGGCCATCCGATCTATGCGCAAATGCTGCACGACGTGGTGACGGCGGAGGCGCTCGATCCGCACACCGTGCGCTACGACTTCAAGGGCTCGCTCACCCGCGACCTGCCGCTCACCGTGGCCGGGCTCCCCATTCTCTCCAAGGCCTATTACGCGACGAGAGACTTCGCCGCGACGACGCTCGACCCCCCGCTCGGCTCCGGTCCCTATACCGTCGGCGACATCAGGCAGGGCCGCACCATCGTCTACAAGCGTAACCCGGATTATTGGGGCAAGGATTTGCCCGTGAATCGCGGGCGCTGGAACTTTGACGAGATCCGATTCGAATATTTCCGCGACCGCACCGCGGCCATGGAGGCGTTCAAGGCCGGCACCTACGATTTCCGCGAGGAGTTCACCTCGAAGGTCTGGGCTACCGAATACGACTTCCCCGCGATCCGCGCCGGCAAGGTGAAGAAGGAGGTTCTGGCCGACGAGACCCCCTCCGGAACGCAAGGCTTTTTCCTCAATACGCGGCGGGAGCAGCTCAAGGATCCGCGGGTGCGGCAAGCGCTCGATCTCGCCTTCGATTTCGAATGGACCAACCGCAATTTGTTTTACGGCCTCTATACCCGGACCGAGAGCTTCTTCGAGAACTCCAGCATGAAGGCGCTCGGCGAACCATCTGAGGCCGAGCGGAACCTGCTCGAAAATCTCGGCGTCCCAGTGCCGCCAGAAGCGCTCGGCCCAGCCTATGTTCCATCCAAGACCGACGGCTCGGGCCAGATTCGCGGGAAGCTGGAAGAGGCCGGCGCGCTACTGGAGCAGGCCGGCTGGACCATCAAGAACGGCAAGCGGGTCAATGCGGAAGGAGCGCCGCTGAAGCTCGAGATACTGATCTTCGAGCCGGCGTTCGAGCGCATCACCGCGCCCTTCGTCAAGAACCTGCAACGGCTCGGCATCGACGCCTCGATGCGCATGGTCGATCCGGCCCAATATCAGCGCCGGCTGAAAAGCTTCGATTTCGACATCACCACGCAGCGCTATGTAATGCGCGACACGCCCGGTGTTGAACTGAGCAGCTATTTCGGCTCGGCGGCCGCGCCGGTGGAGGGTTCGCTCAATCTCGCCGGGATCTCAGACCCCGCCGTCGACGCTCTGGTCGACAAGGTGATCGCGGCGAAAAGCCGGGAGGAACTCGAGACGGCGGCGCGTGCGCTCGACCGCGTGCTCAGGGCCGGCCATTATTGGGTGCCGCATTGGTACAAGGCGTCCAACAACATCGCCTATTGGGACAAATTCTCGCGCCCCGAAATCAAGCCAAATTTCGACCGCGGGGTGCTGGACACCTGGTGGTATGACGCGGCCAAAGCTGCCAAACTCTCCTCCCCTGCCGCAGCAAGCCAGGATTCCGAAGATGCGCCTGCGTCCAAACGGTCGTATTTTGTCTTTGCCCTGCTTCTTGGGCTCGCGCTCGCCGGGTTCTTCGTGTTGAGGTCCAGGAGGTCGGCCCGGAAGCAATGACCGCCTATATCCTTCGCCGCCTGCTGCTTATCGTGCCGACTGTCATCGGCATCATGCTTGCGACCTTCATCGTGGTGCAGTTCGCGCCTGGTGGCCCGGTCGAGCGACTAATCGCCCAACTCACCGGCACCGATGTCGGCGCCACGGCGAGATTCAGCGGCGGCGGCAGTGAAGTCGGAGGTCCCGGGCGCACGCCCGGCGGCGCTCCCGGCGACGTGTCCGCACCCTCCAAATATCGGGGCGCGCAGGGTCTCGACCCGGAATTCATCAAGAGCCTGGAGAAGCAGTTTGGCTTCGACAAGCCGGCTTATGAGCGCTTCTTCATCTTGATGTGGAACTATGCCCGCTTCGATTTCGGCCAGAGCTATTTCCGCGACACCAGCGTGCTCAAGCTGATCCTGGAGAGGATGCCGGTCTCGATTTCGCTCGGACTCTGGATGACGTTGATCTCCTACGCCATCTCGATTCCGCTCGGCATCCGCAAGGCCGTGCAAGACGGCTCGCGTTTCGACGTGTGGACGAGCACCACGATCGTCATCGGCTACGCCATTCCCGGCTTTCTGTTCGCGGTGTTCCTGATCGTGCTCTTCGCCGGCGGCTCGTTCTTCCAGATCTTTCCCTTGCGCGGGCTCGTCTCGGAGAATTGGTGGCAGCTCCCCTGGTACGACAAGATCCTCGACTATTTCTGGCACCTCATGCTGCCGCTGATCGCCATGTCGCTTTCCGCCTTTGCCACGCTTACATTCCTCACCAAGAACTCGTTCCTGGACGAGATCCGCAAACAATAAGTGACCACGGCGCGGGCGAAGGGGCTGACCGAGCGCCAGGTGCTGTACGGGCACGTATTCCGCAACGCCATGCTGATCATCATCGCGGGCTTTCCTGGCGCCTTCATCAGCTCGTTCTTTGCCGGCGCGCTGCTGATCGAGACGATCTTCTCGCTCGAAGGGCTCGGGCTGCTCGGCTTCGAGTCGATCATGAACCGCGACTATCCCGTCGTGTTCGCCACGGTCTACATCTTCTCGCTGATGGGGCTCGTCATCAATCTTGTCTCCGACCTCACCTATACCTGGGTCGATCCGCGCATCGACTTCGAGACGCGCGAGGTGTGAGCGATGGACATGCCCACAGACGCCGCAGTCATCGAAGAGGTTACGGCCGAAGGGCCGCGCTGGTGGCGGGTCGGCCTGTCCTCGGTCAACAAGCGCCGCTGGCAGACCTTCAAGTCGCATAAGCGCGGCTACTGGTCCTTGTGGATCTTCCTGCTTCTATTCGTGATCAGCCTGTTCGGGGAGTTCATCGCCAACGACCAGCCGCTCATTGTCAAATATGACGGCCACTATTATTTCCCGGTGCTCAAATCCTATCCCGAGACCGCCTTTGGCGGCATCTTCGAGACCGAGGCGGTCTATCGCGACCCGGCCGTGAAGGAGATGATCGCCGATAAGCAGGGCTGGATCCTGTGGCCGCCGATACCCTTCTCCTACGACACGCCCAACAAGAACCCGCCCATGGCGTTTCCGGTAAAGCCCACTTGGCTGCTGACCAAGGCGGATTGCGAGGCGGCGATCGAGGGCGGCTTTCACCCCTGCAACAGCAAGCTCGAATGGAATTGGCTCGGCACCGACGATCAGGGCCGCGACGTGGTCGCCCGCGCCATCTACGGCTTTCGCATCTCGGTGCTGTTCGGGCTCATACTGACCTTCTTCGCCTCCATCATCGGCGTGGCCGCCGGCGCGGTGCAGGGCTATTTCGGTGGCTGGACCGACCTCCTGTTCCAGCGGTTCATCGAGATCTGGACCTCGGTGCCACAGCTCTATCTGCTTATCATCATCGCCGCCGTGATCGAGCCGAATTTCTGGATCCTGCTCGGCATTCTGCTTGCTTTTTCCTGGGTGGCGCTGGTCGGGGTAGTGCGGGCGGAATTCCTGCGCGCCCGGAATTTCGAATATGTCACCGCCGCGCGCGCGCTTGGGCTTTCCAATCTCAAGATCATCTTCAAGCACCTCCTGCCCAACGCCATGGTGGCGACCTTGACCTTCATGCCCTTCATCTTGAACGGCTCGATCAGCACCCTCACCTCGCTCGATTTCCTCGGCGTCGGCCTGCCACCGGGCTCGCCCTCGCTCGGCGAGCTGTTGGCGCAGGGCAAGGACAATCTCCAGGCACCGTGGCTCGGGCTCACCGCCTTCTTCGTCATCGCCATCATGCTGAGCCTGTTGATCTTCATCGGCGAGGCCGTGCGCGATGCGCTCGACCCGCGCAAATCCTTCGGCTGAGGCAGATCATGCACGGCTCCCATTCCCACGACGCCGAGAAGGCGCATGACCGCCGCCAGGACACCAATGAGCGGCGCATGGGGCTCGCCGCACTGATTACCGGCCTGTTCATGGTGGCCGAGATCGCGGGCGGCATCGTCTCAGGCTCGCTCGCGCTCCTCGCCGATGCGGGCCACATGCTCACCGACTTCGCCTCGCTCTCGCTCGCTTGGTTCGGCTTCCGCCTCGCGCGCCGCTCGGCCGACTGGATGCGCACCTACGGCTTCGACCGCTTCCAGGTGATGGTCGCCTTCGTCAACGGGCTGGCGCTGTTCGTGATCGCGGCGTGGATCGTGTACGAGGCGATCGAGCGCCTCAGCCAGCCTCACGCCGTCGCCGGCGGGATCATGGTGGTGGTGGGAGGGCTTGGGCTGCTGGTGAATATCGCGGCTTTCGCCCTGCTGCATGGCGCGGACCGGGAGAATCTCAATGTCAGGGGCGCCGCCATCCACGTCCTTGGCGATCTCCTCGGTTCGGTGGCGGCGCTGATTGCCGGCGCGGTGATCATGCTCACCGGCTGGACGCCCATCGATCCTCTGCTGTCGATTCTCGTTGCCGCCATCATCGTGCGCAGCGGCTGGAAGGTGGTGGAGGCTTCCGCCCATATCCTGCTCGAAGGCGCGCCGCGCGAGCTCGACACCCGCGATATCGGACCCGACCTGATCGCCAACGTCCCAGGGATCGAGGACGTTCATCATCTGCATGTGTGGTCGATCACGCAGGAGCGCCGCATGGTGACGCTTCACGCCTGCGCCTGTGAGGGCGCGGACGGCGATCGGCTGGTCAAGGACATCAAGCATCGGCTGAAGATGGAGTTCGGGCTCGATCATGCCACGGTCGAGATCGAGCACGGCGAATGCGCCGACGCCACAGACGCGAAGACCGGCTCAGGGAGCGCCGATGGCTGAGACGAAGCAAAGCCGGACGCCCGAGCCGTCGGCGGCCGCAAACGACACGCTGGTGCAGGTCGAGGACCTTTCCGTCGACTTCATGAGTGGCAGCGGCTTGACCCATGCGGTGAAGAACATCTCCTTCGACATCGGCAAGGGCGAGACCGTCGCGCTGGTGGGTGAGTCCGGCTCCGGCAAGACCGTGACGGCGCTTTCCATCCTGCGCCTCCTCCCCTACCCCGCGGCCAGACACCCTTCAGGCTCGATCCTGTTCAAGGGCGAGGATCTGATGGCGCTGCCGCTTGATGGGCTCAGGCATGTGCGCGGCAATCAGATCTCGATGATCTTCCAGGAGCCGATGACCTCGCTCAATCCGCTGCACACGATCGAGCAGCAGATTGGGGAAGTGCTCAAGATCCACCGCGGGCTGTCCGACCGCGCGGCGCGGGAGCGCGTGCTCGATCTGCTCGAGAAGGTCGGCATCGACGATCCCAAGGGCCGCCTCGCCTCCTACCCGCACCAGCTCTCCGGCGGGCAGCGGCAACGGGTAATGATCGCCATGGCGCTCGCCAATGAGCCGGACCTGCTCATCGCCGACGAGCCGACAACGGCGCTCGACGTGACCATTCAGGCGCAAATCCTCGATCTCCTGCTCAAGCTCAAATCCGAGTTCAACATGGCCATGCTGCTCATAACCCACGATCTCGGCATCGTGCGCAAGATGGCCGACCGGGTCTGCGTCATGAACAATGGGGAGATCGTCGAGCGCGGCACCGCCCAGGATATCTTCACCGCGCCACAGCATCCTTACACCAAGCATTTGCTCGCGGCCGAGCCCAAGGGCTCACCGCCGGCGGCCAACGCCAAGGCGCCGGTGATCCTCGAAGCCAAGGATTTGCGCGTGTGGTTTCCGATCAGGCGCGGCTTCCTGCGCCATGTCGTCGGCCACATCAAGGCCGTCGACGGTATCGATCTGGCGGTGAAGGAAGGCCAGACGCTGGGCGTGGTCGGCGAGTCCGGCTCCGGCAAGACCACACTCGGACTGGCCTTGTTGCGCCTGATTTCGAGCGAAGGCCCCATCGTCTATCTCGGCAGCCGCATCGACGGCTACGACTCAAAAGCGATGCGGCCGCTTCGGCGCGACATGCAGATCGTGTTCCAGGATCCCTACGGCTCGCTCAGCCCTCGGCTTTCGGTCGGGCAGATTATCGAGGAGGGACTGCTGATCCAGAAGCCTGGGATGGCGCGCAACGAGCGCCGGGAGCGCGTGTCCCGGGCGCTGAAGGAAGTTGGGCTCGAGCCCGCCTTCCAGGATCGCTATCCGCATGAATTCTCCGGCGGCCAGCGTCAACGCATCGCCATCGCCCGGGCGCTGGTGCTCGAGCCTAAATTCCTGATCCTGGACGAGCCGACCAGCGCGCTCGACGTATCGGTGCAGGCGCAGATCGTCGATCTGCTGCGCGATCTGCAACGCCGCTACAAGCTCGCCTATCTCTTCATCAGCCACGATCTGAAAGTGGTACGTGCGCTTGCCAACAACATCATCGTGTTGCGTAATGGCAAGGTCGTGGAGCAAGGCTCGGCGCGGACGGTGTTTTCCAAGCCGAAGACCGATTACACCAAGGCATTGCTCGCGGCAGCCTTCGAACTGGAAGCGACCCGCAGCGACGTGGTCTCGACCTGAGCGCTGCCCCTGGAACCCCGGTCGCGGTCAGGCGTTCTTTGGCGAGGAGCTATCCACACCAAGGAATAAAGGAACGGACCATGCGCGGTATTCTCTTGTGGTTGATCGGCATCCCGATCCCCATCATCATTCTGTTGTGGCTGTTCGGGGTGCTGCACTAGCCGGCGCGAGCGCTTCGGCCCGTTGCCTTGTCCGGACGCCGCGCGCCCAAGAATTCACTCCCCGAGGCGGCGATCCGATCCTTGGCTGCGGCGAAGGTTTCGACCACCACAGCCATGTGGTGGGCGCTCGCATGCAACAGATCCCGGCTATTTTCCATGATGCCGACATGGCCGTCCCAAAACACGAGATCGCCGCGGGCGAGACTGTCGGCCCCTTGCCAATCGAGGGCGCGGCCGAGTTCGGCGGCCTGCATGTCGGCGTCGCGTGGACAGGCAAGCCCCGCCGCCTCGTTGGCCAGCTGCACCAGCCCGGAACAGTCGAGCCCCAAGCTGGTGCGACCGCCCCAAAGATAGGGCGTGCCGCGAAAGAACAACGCCACGGCGACGAAATCATCCGCCGATTGGTCCACTAGCCGCGCATGCTCGGCGAAGACGAACCCGCCGGTCTGTAACGCGAGAAACCTCCCCTCCACCGCCGTGGCGGAGAGGAGTGCGTTCAGGCTCAGCAGGTCTGAAGGCGGTGTCTTGAAGTCCGGCGCCGGATAGACATAGGTGCGCAGGGCCGAGACCCTGTGCGTGGGGGCGACGACCGCGCGGTCCAAACCCTCGCTCGGCATATAGCCAACATACCCGTCGCGGGAGAGCTGCACCCAGGCCCAGCCTTCGCTCTCGTCGAGGACGTTCAGCGTCTCGCCGAACAACGCCTCGGTGTCGAGAGTGGCATCGAAACGTGGTTGCCGCCGCAAGGGAAGAGCGGGGACCCGAAGCTGGCGGGGCTCGCCGCTGACGTAGCGCGGCGCCTTGACGTGATTGCGCAAGGACTCCGCCGCCAGATCCTCGCGATAGGCGTGGCGGCGCGGGTCTGGCAATACGCCGTTGATCACGGTCCGAGCTCTTTCTGGAAGTAAGCGAATAGGGCGCGCGCGGCCTGCGGTTCGCCACCTTGCGGGCGCCCGGGTTGCTCGCGCGGAACCCAGCCGAAAATGTCGAGATGGGCAAAGCGCTTGGCCTGGGTGACGAAGCGCTTCAGGAACAGCGCGGCAATCACGGAGCCGGCATGGGAGCCCTCGGCAATGTGGTTCAGATCGGCGATGTTGCTCTTCAACAATTTGTCGTACGGCCCCCAGAGCGGCAGGCGCCAAACGGGATCGCCGACGCCAAGGCCGCTTGCGACCAGCCCTGCCGCGAAATCCTCGTCGTCGCTGAAGAGCGGCGGCAGGTCGGGGCCGAGCGCGACCCGCGCCGCGCCGGTGAGGGTCGCAATCGTGATCAGATAATCCGGCGCCTCCTCATCGGCGAGGCTCAACGCATCGGCAAGCACGAGCCGCCCCTCGGCGTCGGTATTGCCGATTTCGACGCTCAGGCCGCTCCGGCTCTTCAGCACGTCGCCAGGCCTGAAGGCATTGCCGGCGATCGAATTGTCGGCGGCGGGGATCAGCACCCGGAGCCGCACGGGAAGCTTCATGCTCATGACGAGATGGGCGAACGCGAGGGCGGAGGCAGCGCCGCCCATGTCCTTTTTCATCAGGGCCATGGCGCTGCCGGGCTTTATGTCGAGGCCACCGGTATCGAAGCAGATGCCCTTGCCCACCACCGTCAATTTGGGGGCGTGGGTCGAGCCCCAGTGAAGATCGATCAGGCGCGGGGGCCGGTCGCTGGCGCGGCCAACGGCGTGGATCATCGGGAAATTGTCGGCGAGAAGGGTCGACCCCTCCGTCACCTTGATTTCCGCTCCATGCTCGGTGGCGAGCTCGCGCGCCGCGGCCTCAAGCTCGGCCGGGCCGAGATCGTTCGCCGGCGTGTTGATGAGATCGCGGCCGAAATAGAGGGCTTCGGCCAGCGCCAGCACCCGGGCCCGGTCGACGCCGTCGGGCAGAACGAGGCGCTTGGGCTTGGCGTTATTGTCGCTGCGATAGCGCCCGAAGCGATAACACCCGGCGAGCCAGGCAAGGGTGGAAAGCTCAGGGTCTGGGAGCGCCGAGGCAAAGTAGTAATCACCCGGCGGCAGGGCGCCCGGCAAGGCGCCGGGAAGCAGCGGCGCGTCGACCGCCCAATCCTCATCGCCAACGCCGAACAGGGCCCCGGCGACGCCGCCGCTCGTGTCGGGCAAGAGCAGGACCGCGCCGGATTTTGGCAACCAGCTCCTCGCTTCGAGCCAGTGACGCTGGGCGTCCGTCAGCTGCTTGAGGCTCGAATCGTCCTTGGAGGCGATGAACCACAGCGGAAGCGCGGGGCTTCCCGCATCGAGCAGCAGCTCTCCCAGCTCATGGCGTGGTTTCGGCGGGGTTTTTGTCGGCATCCGGGCAGCAACGGGGGCTTGATGGCGGGGCGCATTAATGGCAGGGGAGCGTCGCAATGACAATGGCGGAAGGGCGCCTCATGACCGACGCTCGCTATATTCTGATCATCGGCGACAAGAATCTCTCCTCCTGGAGCCTCAGACCGTGGCTCGCGATGAAGCGCGCCGGCATTCCCTTCGCCGAGGAGTCCATCCGCTTGCGCCAGCCGGAGAGCAAGGCCGCGATCTTGCGCCATTCGCCCTCCGGCAAGGTGCCGGCGCTGAAGACGAACGGGCTCACCGTCTGCGACAGCCTCGCCATCATCGAATATCTCGCCGAGCGTCACCCCGAGCTTGGCTTGTGGCCGCGCGAGTCCGAAGCGCGCGCGTTCGCCCGCTCGATCTCGGCCGAGATGCATGCGGGCTTCGGAGCGCTCCGCAATGAGATGTCGATGGATCTGCTCTCGCGCCTGCCGGCCCCGGCCATGGGCCCCGAGCTCGATGGCGATATCCGCCGCATCGTTGCGATCTGGCGCCAAGCTTGCGCCCAGCATGGCGGAGGCGGCCCCTTTCTGTTCGGCGCTTTCTCCGGCGCCGACGCCATGTTCGCGCCGGTGGCGACGCGGTTTCGCACCTATGGCGTGGACCTCGCCGGCTTCGGCGACGACGGCCAGGCCGCGGACTATGCGCGTGCGGTCCTCGACCTGCCAGAGATGGCCGAATGGACCGAAGGCGCGGCGGCGGAGGTGCGAGAATACGCGGCGGCTTGATCCAAGCCTCACGCCCGTTCGGTATTCAGGTGCGTGCTTTGCGCCGCCTGAGGCGATTGAGAATTGGCGCAAGCAGAGAGGCCCGTTCGCTCTTCGCTTCAGTGCGGTCGGTGAGGAGAGCGGCAAGGGCACGGAACTGTTCCGCCGCGGATGATTTGGCGGAGGCTTCCTCTATCATCTGGCCATTATTGGCGGCGGCGCCGAAGAGGTGCGGGTCGAAGGCGATCACCGCCGTCGGCTCGAGTTCGAGGACCTGAGCGAAATCCTTGACTGAGATCTCCGGGCGCTTGGGCAGCCCAACCTGATTGAGCACGAGCAACGGGGGCCGGCCGTTCAACCGCGCCGATCCGAGCTGGTCGACGAGGTTCCTGGCATTGCGCAAATTGGCGAGGTCTGGCACCGCCGTGATCACCACATGGTCCGCTCCGAGCACGACCTGTCTGGCCCAGCCGGTCCACAGATGGGGAACATCGACAGCGACGAACGGCACATTCGCCCGCACCGCGTCAAGCACGGTCGCGCACGTCTTGGGCTCGATGTCGTAGGCGCAATCAAGCGTTCCGGGCGCGGCAAACAGGCTTAGATGGTCCGAACAGCGGGAGAGCAGCCGATCGAGGAGTGCCTCGTCCAGCCGCTCCGGCGCGCTCAACGCATCGGCGATGCCCTGAATCGGGTCCTGGTTGAAATCCAGGCCAGCGGTGCCAAAGGGCAGATCGAGATCGGCGATGACCACGTCGCTCACAAGCGTGGCCGCAATGGCGAAGGCGGTATTGTGGCAAACGGTGCTCGAACCGGCGCCGCCCTTGGCGCCGACAAAGGCCATGACCTGACCGAACGGTCCGGTTTCGGAATGAGTGTGGATGGCGGCGATGCTGTCGATGATTTGCCGGGCGTCGAGGGGCGCCACGACATAGTCGCTGACGCCCCGGCGCAGCAGCTCCCGGCACAGGAACACATCGTCGATATGGCCGATGGCGATGACCTTGGTTGATTTCGGCCAAGCGGTCGAGATCGTCGAGCATCTGGTCCCGGTCGAGAAGCGACTCGATCAGCACGAGGTCCGGTGCCGGCGCGTCGCCAAAGGAAGCAATTGCAGCCTGGACCCCGCCCATCCACACCGTCACATGCGCCCGCGGGAGGCGCCTGTCCTCGCAGGCTCGCTGGATCGTGGCCGCGGTCTCGCGGTCCTCGCAGAACGCCCGAATGGCTACGCGCGGAACCGGCCGCGGGCGGGGCATGTCAGCCGAAAGCGCCGGCTCACCCGCGAGAGGTGCCCCGCTTTCAGGCGTCAGATCGAATGAAGAAGCGGTGCCGCTGCCCACTCCGGCCCCCGTGCCGCCCGAATGCGGTCAAGGAACCACTCTGGCGGCGAATGCTGAACGCGGTGTTAACCCTCGTCCCGGATCGGCCTCGACTTAGAACAGGGTGTTCAACTGGCCGCCGATCTGGCCGAGAATGGCGACAAGCCCCAAAGCGAGCGCGAAGGCGATGACGGCATGTTCCAGGACGCCGTTGTCCGGGTCGTTCCTTGAAAAAAGTTGGACCAAGCGCTTCATGCGGCCCTCCTTGCGCGTCGCTCGCCTTGTCGGCGGTCCCGCGAACAGGCCGACATGCTCGCCCCGCGCGCTTAGCGGCGGGTAAAAGTCAGCGGAAAATTGGCCATTAGCTTAACAACGAGTTGCTGGAGCGCCGGTGGCGCTAGGCCGGGTCCGCGAGTTGGGGCACAGCTTCGGTCGGGGCCGTCACGCTGGCCCAGAGATCATATTCATCGGCATGTTCGACGATCACGCTCACGCGGTCGCCAGCCTGAAGCGCCGTCTCGCCATTCAGATAGACATTGCCGTCAATCTCGGGCGCGTCCCAGGCCGATCGCGCGATGGCGCCTTCGTCATCGACCTCATCGACAATCACATCGATGGTCTTGCCGATGCGGTTCGCGAGAAGCTCGGCGCTGATCGCCTGCTGATGTTGCATCAGCCGGGCGTAGCGCTCCTCCTTCACCTCCTCGGGCACCTGACCCGGAAGGTCGTTGGCCCTGGCGCCGTCGACATCCTCATATTTGAAGCAACCAACGCGGGCGAGCCGAGCCCCGCTCAGCCAGTCGAGCAGGAATTCAAAATCCTGCTCGGTCTCTCCGGGAAAGCCCACGATGAAGGTGGAACGAATGGCGAGGTCAGGGCAGGTCTCGCGCCAAGCGTCGAGGCGCTCAAGCGTCTTCTCCTGATGCGCAGGACGGCGCATGGCCTCGAGCATCGAGGGCGCCGCATGCTGGAACGGAATGTCGAGATAAGGCAGCACGCGGCCGTCAGCCATCAGCGGCAGCACCCGATCGACATGCGGATAGGGGTAGACGTAATGCAGGCGGACCCAGGCGCCGAGGCTGCCAAGCGCCTCGGCGAGGCTCAAGAACCGCGCCTCGCGTTCCTCACCGCGCCAAGCGCTCTTGGCATAGCCGAGGTCGAGCCCGTAGGCGCTGGTGTCCTGAGAGATGACGAGCAGCTCCTTGACGCCGGCATCGACCAGGCGCTCGGCCTCGCCCATCACCTCGCCGATGGGCCGGCTTTTCAGACGCCCGCGCAAGTTTGGGATGATGCAGAAGCTGCAAGAATTGTTGCAGCCTTCGGAGATCTTCAAATAGGCGTAGTGGCGCGGGGTGAGCCTGATGCCTTGCGGCGGCACGAGATCTAGGAAGGGATCGTGCGGGCGCGGCACTGCCTTGTGCACTTCCTCCACCACCGCCTCATATTGCTGCGGGCCGGTGATGGCGAGCACGTCCGGATGCGCGGCGCGGATGCGATCCGCCTCCACTCCAAGGCAGCCGGTGACGATCACCTTGCCATTCTCCGCCAAAGCCTCGCCGATTGCGGCCAGCGACTCTGCCTTGGCGCTATTCAGAAAGCCGCAGGTGTTGACCACGACGGCATCGGCGCCCTGATAGCTCGAGGACAGCTCATAGCCTTCGGCGCGCAGCCGCGTGATGATGCGCTCCGAATCGACAAGCGCCTTGGGACAGCCAAGGCTGACAAAGCCAATCCTTGGCGTGCCAATTCTTGGTGTGCCGATCTTTGGCGCGGCGCTTCTGGCGGCGCCGATCTTCGGTGCGGGTGCGGACATGGGGGCCCTTATAGGGAAGCGCGAGGCGCTTGTCTGCGGGCTCCTTGCGGGTCAGGTTGCGGGCGATGAGCATGGGGAGGATCACAGCCGCGCTGTTGAGCGCCCGTGGCGTCGCCGGCTTCTGGGTCCTGTTCGCGCTGGCGTTCGTGCTGATGCTGTGGGTGCTTTCGCCGGGTCGGACCTTGCAAGACGCGCTTGCCGCCGAAATGATGCAGGGCCATCTCGCCGGCGGCTATCAGCTCAGAAACCCGCCGCTGTATGAATGGCTGCTCTGGTCGGTGCAGCAGATCTCCGGCCCCGGCCCGCTCTCTTACCTCATCCTCCGCTACAGCCTCATCGCCGCGACCGGCATGCTGTTCTACGCCGCGCTTCTCCGCACAGTCGCGGACCGGCGTCTCGCCGCTGCATTCTCCTTGTCGCTCCTCCTCTTCTTCTGGTTCGGCTGGGAAGCCCATCACAGCATCTCGCATTCGCTCGCGCTGCTCGTGGCCTCGCTCGCGCTCTGGATCGCCGCGCTCGCTTATGCGATGCGGCGGACGCCAGCCCGCGCGCTCCTGCTCGGCCTCATCGTCGGCATCGGGCTCATGACCAAATGGAGCTTCCTGCTGGTGCTGCTCAGCCTCGCTACCGCGCTCGCGTTCACTACCGCCACCCGCCGCATCTTCACCCCGATCCGAGTTCGCTTCTGGTTCCGGTCGCCGCGGCCCTGCCGGCGCTTCCCTTTGTGTTTTGGCTGGCGCACATCGACCCGGAGCTTTTGGCGGCACGCTCCGTGCCAAGCGGTCAGGGCATTCCGCTCGATCGCGCGCTGCACGGGGCGTGGATCTTCCTTACCGGCATCCCGCTCGTGCTCCTGCCCTGGATCGTGTTCGTGCTCGCTTTCGCCAAACGCTTTCAGCGCCAGCGCGTCGAGCCGGTGTCTGAAGCCGCCGCGATCCGCCTCGCCTTGCTCACTGCTGGCATTGGGGTGGCGCTCATGGCCGCGATGATCGTGGCGGTGACTCTCGGCGGCGTGGCCCTGTTCGGGATCACGCGATTTGCCATCCACTATCTGTTCCCGTTCTGCCTGTTCGCGGCGTTGGGGGTTGCGGGGCTCGTCGCCTCCCGCGTGACGCCCGACCCGGTTGCTTCGGCGCTGGCGCTCGCCTCGCTCATCGCCGCGGCCACGATCTTCTTGGTCAAGCTCGGAAGTTTTTTCGTCCTGCCGCCACGCTTCGAGGCCACGAACCTCATCCCCTATGAGCGCTTAGCGGCGGAGCTAACGAGGCGCGGGCTCGGTCACGCCCAATTCGTGACGCTGTCACCGCGCGAAGCGGGCAATCTTGCCATCTACATGCCGGAGGCCCGGGCGCTGTCCTTGAGCGCAAGGATCGAGCCGCCACCGCCGGACCCGCTCGCCCATCGCCCTTGCGTGCTGTTGTGGGGCGGCGGGTCTTCAGTGCCGCCCGCGCCCGCGACTCGCGGTGCGAGCCGCTTCCTCGAATTGCTCGGCATCGCCGCCAACGCGGACGCGGCCGAGCAGGTGGCAGTCGATTGGCCGCAGCCGCTGATCGGCGCGAAGCGGCGGTCGGTTTGGCATCTTCTGCGCGGGGACGCGGTCGAGGACAGTTGCCGCCGCTGGGCCTTGACCGGCGTTCGCTAGGACCGGTCGCGTTCAGGCCGCCTCAGTTTCCGCCCTGCACCGAGCGGCGCGGGGGCGGTGACGGCAGAACCTGGCGCCAATTGGCGGGTGAGCCATTGAACACGTTGCGATCCACCGGCGCCTTGATCCCGGGGACATGGCCCGTCGTGGTGAATTGCCAGAAAAGCCAGGGACGGCTCCGGTAGATCTCCTGCGGCTCGGCGGCGACGGAGCGCAGCCAGAAATTATAGCCCTTGAGCTCGCCTTCCAGCACGTCGCGGTGGAAGGCCACGTCGGTATAGATGATGGGACGCTTGCCCGTATGCGATTCCATCACCTCGAGGATGATCTTGATCTTCTTCAGCGCCACGTCGGGTGGCGCGTTTTGGGGGCAAGAGCGCGACTGGTGGTTCCACTCCAAATCGAGCACGGGCGGCAACGCATCGGCATCGGAGGGAACGTTGAGGATGAACCACAGCGCCTGCTCATGCGCCGGACGGCACCAATAGAGCATGTGATAGGCACCGCGGGGAATGCCGGCCCTCTTGGCCTCCCGCCAATTCTGGAGGAATTTCGGGTCGAGAAAGTCTCCGCCTTCGGTCGCCTTGATAAAGGCGAATTGAGTGCCGGCGGCCCGGACCGCGGCCCAATCGATATCGCCCTGCCAATTGGACACGTCGATGCCCTGCACCGGCATGGTGTGGGCCCGCGCCACGCCGTCATGGGGGGCGCGGTCGGCAAGCCCCGGAGCGCGCGCCATCACCCCGCCGGCGGAGGCCGCCGGGAGACTCGCGGCCAGAGCCATTATGATGAGGCGGCGCAGCGCAACTTGCATTGGACGATCACCGGGCCCCGTCGCGGACCGCGTTGCAAACACTCCAAAGTGCTGGATAACCCGATCAAGGTTAAGATTTTCCGCCCGGCACCGCCGGCGGGACCGCGATCAGCGCAGAATGTTATCGATGTCGGGATCGCGAGGCTCCTCGCTTTGCTGCGACGGAGCGGGGTCCGGATCTGCATTCCTAGCCGGTGGCTCGGCATCGTCGCCGCGGCCTTTGCCCTTGCCGCCGCCGATGCGGACATTGCCCAGAATGCGCCCGATCGCCTCGCCCACCGCCTTGCCCTTGAACTTCTTCTGCAGCGCCTCGCCGATCTCATTCACCGTCTTCGAGGTCTGCTCGGGGCTGGAGAACATGCCCTTGATCTCGGGCCTGAAGGTCGGATTGGCGAACGGCCCTTCGATGCGCACCGGAATCGAGAGGCCGGCAAGAGCGTTGGCGCCGCCCTTACCCTCAGGCCCCGCCACGATTTCGGGCTGAGTGAGAAAATCGAGGCTGCCGGTCACCATGTCGACGGTCCCGCGCGCGGTCACGTGAAGCAGCGGACTTGTCAGCTCGATGTCATGAGACTCCGCTACGCCGCTCGCGATCGAGAAGCTGCCGCCAAGCTCGCTGAAACTGGTCTTGGCGCCGGGGCCCTGCTCCATGTCCGGAATCTTGCCGGCGCCGAGACCAGCGATGAGCTCGGTCAAATTGATGCCTTCGAGCGCGCCGTCGCTGATGTCGATATCGCTGGTGCCGTTGAGCGAGTGCTTGACTTCGTCACCGCTGGTGCCGGCGCCGCTCAGCTGAAGCTCGACCCTGGCGCGGCCGGAAAGCAGCTTGAAGCCTGCGGCTGCATCGAGCAGCGGCTGCGTCGAGACTTCGTCGAGCACGAAATTGCCGGTGAAGCTCGGCACGGGCTTGGAGGCGTCGAGCGTGAACTTGCCGGTGCCCTGGCCTTCATAGAGCTGCATCTCGCCGAGATTGGCGTCGAGCACGCCGTCGCGGAGAGTGAGGCCGAGCGAGCTCGGTCCAATGGTCAGTCGCGCCACCTTGGTCTGAGTCACATTGATATTGACGTCGGCGTCAAAGGCCGCAGGCAGCACGTTCGGCGCGTCCGCCCCCGGCTTCGGCGCACTGGCGGGAGCCATGGCCAACGGCGCCTCGGCGCCGGGGACCCCGGAATCCTCCCGGTCCTGCTTCGCCGACCCGCTATCGGGCTGCGGGGAGTGCTCTGGCTGCGCCTGCCCGGACTGCTGCCCTACCGCGGCTGAACCGGGCTTGGCCGTGGAGGCGAGCAACGGGTTGAGATCGAGCGATTCGAGGGCGAAGGCCGCGCGGAGATGAGGCCTCGGGCTGGTCAAGATGACGACGGCCTGGCCCTGGCCGGTGGCGTGGCTGAGGGCGAAGCGGGTCTGGGTGAAGGCGATTTCCTCCTGCTGCCAAGCCACATGGCTAGACAGCTCGCCGCTGCCGATGGCGGTGGCGGAAGGGGGATCTTGGCGCATCCAGGCGAGCACCGAGGGCACCGACTGCGACTTGACGGCTAGATCACCTTCGGCGCTGAAGGCGGGCTTCGACGACACGTTGCCGCCGAAACTGGCATTGATGGCATCGGTGTTGAGGGCGAGGTCGAGCCGCGCCGAGCGGGTTTCGAGGTCAGCCGGCGACGTCAGCTTAAGGTCGAAGCCGACCCGAAGGCCCTTCCAATCGAAGTCGCCCTTGGCCGTGAGTGGATCGACGAGGTGGGGAAGGCTGAGAGCGGCGTCGATATGCTCGATGCGGCGCTCCGCGCCGTGCGCGTCGTAGATGATCCGGACTGTGCCGTCCTCGATGCGAACATCCTTGAGCATGACGTCCCGGCGCGATGACCCGCCTCCGGCTTGGGCGGCGATGAAGCGGAACGGCGCCGCTACCGCGGCCTGCTTTCCTGGCAAGGTGCCCGCATCGCCCTGCTGCTCGCCGCTCGATTGATGCGCGAGGCGGATGGTGAAGACCGGCCGCTCCATGACGACGCGGTCGGCATCGACCCGGCGACTGAACAATTGCGAGAAGCTCACATCGAGCGCGAGCCGGGCAACGCTCAAATCCGCGCCCTTGCGATTTTCGGGATCGGTGATCTCGACATCGGTGAGAACGATATGGGGGCTCGGCAGCAGGAGGAGCGACGTCGAGCCATTGACCTTGAGATCGCGCCCGCTCTGCTCCTTGACCCGCGATGCGACCCTATCACGGACCGCATCGGCGGAGATGAGGACATTGACGACGATCAGCGCGAGCACGAGGAACGCGATCAAGCCGGCGCCAATCTTCAAGAGCAATTTCATTCGCATCTAGCTCAACCCGCACTGAGAGCGGAACTACGCCAATGGCAGTGTCACGCTGGGAACTCGGGCCTTCGCGCGTCGCCGACTAATGTAGGCACGGAATCGCACGACGTGAACGGCCGAGACGCAACGGCCGGCCATAGCGCGGTAGGCAACCGAGATTTGGCCGAGAAATGCGGTGATATTAGGCCCGCGATTGCGGCGGAGCGCAGGCGTGCACTAGCGCACGAGAATGGCGTGATTGTCCCATTCAAAGGGTGAGGAGCGCCGATCCTCATCCGGGACCCCCCTCACCTCCGCCTCGACCAGCCAGCCCCGGCCGCTCGTCAGCAGGAAGCTCGCCCGGTGGCGCGTTGGCGCGACGCCGCAGCCGTCGTTTAATTCGCACGACCCGAGAAAGCGCCGGGCGCTCGCATCCCAAAAGGTAATGAGACCCCCCTTCGGTGCCGAGGCGGCGACGATGCCTCCGCCCGCATCCGCGGTCACCGAACCGATATAATTGCGCAGCGCGCCTTGCGTCGGTCCCGGGGCCGGCACCAGGACCGGCTGTTCGCCCCGGCGATGGAAGCCGAGCAGCGCCGGCTCGTCGGCCTCAGGCCCCCGATATTGGCAGCCGAACACCACCGTGTCCGCGTGGGCGAGCGCCAGATGCCGAATGGAGAGCTGGTGCAAATCATGCGCCAGCACCTGCTCCTCGAGCAGATCGCCATTGGTGACGTCGATATAGACGAGCGACGGCTTCATGTCGGGGAGGTTGAGCTCGTCGGCGCCGCTGTCCGGATGGGTGCGGATACCGCCATTGGCGATGACCATGGTGCGGCCGTCGGCGAGCAGAGCCGCGTCATGCGGCTCCATCCCCCGCGCCGAAAACTCCCCGATCTGCTTGTAGCCGTCGGTCGCGTCGCGCACGCCGATCATGCCTTGCGCATTCTGATAGTCGTTCTCGGTGGTGAACAGCAGCCGGCCGTCGGCGGAGAAGACGCCGTGGCCGAAGAGGTGCCGGTCTGGCTTTGAGGCGAACCAGATGGGCGGCCGCTCTCCCCCAGGCACCGCGACGCCGAAACGGCCGGGTCTGCGGGCGAAAGCCACCCATTCATCCGAGCCGGGGCGGAGCGCGATGTCATGGCCCCGTGCCGGCAGCTCCACCGATCTTACGTCTCCGTCGTCGAGGGAGAAGAGGGCAGCGGAGTAAGACCCGCGATCGTCCCGGCGGGCGGCGGCGAACAGCTCCTCGGCGCTATTACTGGCCAGGGCGGGTCGGAAGGGGAAAGCGAGCAAAGCGGCGCCGCCCGCGGCATCCAATAAGAACTCACGCCGGTCGATCATGGTCAATCTCCGTCCATGGCATTGAAGCCGAAGGTCAGCCCTGCGCCCCGCGCGATCATGTCGCCGGCGGTGGTGGCCGCGCTTTTCAACGACACGCGCAAGGCTTCGAGCTCGGCGCGCAGATTCTCGTCGCGCGCGGCCGTGGCGATTGGCTGGCCGATCTCGCGCAAGACCTCGATGGCGTGGTCGAGGTCGAACAGGATCGAATCCTCGACCCCGGCCGATTCCCCATGCACCACTTGCGCGAAGCCGCTGCCGGTGAAGAGCTCGCGGACGCCTCCGAGATTGCCGGTCATATTGGCTAAGCTCAGACCGCTCTGCCAAAAGGGTGCGAGCCTCGGCCGCGCTTGCTCGGCCGTGGCGCCCAGAATCTTGGCCAATTTCTGATCGCGCACCGTCTCGATGCCCGCGGTGAAGGTCTTGAACAGATCGAGCGTCACTTCCTTCGGGTTGCGATAGCTCGGATTATTGGCGCCAGGATCGAGATAGGCTTTGACGAAGGGTGCGCCATCTTGCCAGCCCCGATCGATCTCCTCGGTCATGCGCGCGAGGTTGGCGGCGATGGCCGCCGCAAACCGGCAGCGGAAGGCAGCGTCGCCGCCAGGCTTGGCCAACGCCTCGGCGCCCTCGCCATAGAGGAGGTCTTCGAGGGGAGGTAGGCCCTGAAGCGCGACGCTTTTGCCGGCAAGAGCCTCAGCTTCCGTCACGCTTTCGTCGTGCTTGGCCAGCGCCTGGCGCAATTGCCGCCCCCCGATGCCCTTCGGGTCGGGCCAATAGAAGATGCGGTCAAATCGATGCTCCTTCGCCACGGGACCGAAGCGGATGGGCTCGACCTTGCTCCAGGCGGCGACCGTGGCGGCGAAGCCATCACGCGCGCCCTCGAGCGCCGCGGCCGAGGGCTGGCGGCAGAGCGCATCGGCGGAATGCTGCAAACCGGCGGCGCTTTGCGCCAGCTCGGCATAGCCGGGCCTGATGTAATTCTCCAACGCGGCCCGCGCGATGGCGGCGTGATCGGCCTCTGCCTGAGCCGCCGACGCGGTTGCGCACAGAATTGCGATGGCGAGCCCGCGCCGGGCGAGCCCGCTCATAGCGAGTTCACGAAAGCGATCAGCCGCTCCCGATCCTCTTTGGCGAGATTGGCGAAGGCATCGCGCGCAGCCTTGGCTTCGCCGCCATGCCAGAGGATGGCCTCGGTGACATTGCGGGCGCGGCCGTCATGCAGGAACAGGGTATGACCGTTGACGGTCTCGGTCAGACCCACGCCCCAGAGAGGAGCGGTGCGCCATTCGCTCCCCGTCGCTTCGCCGTCGGGCCGATTGTCGGCAAGCCCCTCGCCCATGTCGTGCAGGAGCAGATCGGTGTAGGGCCAGATGAGCTGATGCGAGAGATGGGGTTGGTCCGGCACATCGCCGGTGACGAATTTCGGCCTATGGCAGCCGGCGCAGCCGATAGCATAGAACAGCGCCTTGCCCTTCAACACGTCGGCATCGCTCGGGTTCCGCCGCGGCGGAACGGCCAGATTATGCGAATAGAAGGCAATGAGCTTGAACAGGTCGTCGCCGAGTTCGACATTGTCATGTTTGGGCGAGTCGCCGTTCGGCGCGTCGAGGCAGGCCTTCTGCTTCCCGGTGCAGTCTCCGGACGGAGACGGGATCAGCGTGGTCGATAGCCCGATATCGCCGGCCGCGGCCTCCGCCGTCTGCTGATTGATGGTGGGCTGGTTCGCCTTCCAGCCGAAACGGCCAAGCACGACCTTGTCCTCTTCGCGCGACCAAACTTGGTTGGGCTTGCCGGAGATGCCGTCATGGTCGGAATCGTCCGGATCGGCATTGGCGAGAATCTGCTCCTCGGGAACAGCCTCGAGCAGTCCCAGCCCGATCATTGGCGGCGCAACCCTTGGACTAATCATGGTGTCGGGTGCGAGCGGTCCGTAATTGAGATCGACAATGCTGTAGCCCGGCAGCCTGAGGCTCACACTCTCGCCGCCGGCAAGGGTCACGGGCTGTTCGGTGTAGTCGATCTTGATCTGACCCTCGGCCTTGTGCCCCTGAATGGAGAGGTCCTGCAATTGTCCGCCATAGGTCGGCTCCGGAATTGCGTTCAGGCGATGGCTCGCTAGCTTCGCCTTGGCCGCGTCCGTTGTCGGCGGGACGGATAGACGCACGAGCATGGAGTGGCTGTCGTCTGGAATGCCTGGGGTGAAGGGCGGATGGCCGCGTCCGTCCTTGAGGTGACAGTTCTGGCAGGCACGCGAGTTGAACAGAGGCCCGAGCCCATCGGAGGCATCGGTCGAGGATGGGGACGAGACCCAATTCTTGCGGAAGATGGCGTTGCCGATCTTGAAGTTGAACTCGCGCTTGAAGTTCATATTGCCGGCGGAATGGGAGAAGGCGTTGGCGTTGTCGACGCTCGCGCGCGAGGTCGCGCCGCCGCCCGGCTTCTCCTCGCCCTCCTCGATGCGCGAAAAATCGGTCGCCGGCTTAACCAAGGCGGCGTCGCCCGCAGCGGCGCCGGCACCGATGCTCTGCCAGATGCCGGCAAAGAGCGGCAGGCTCGTGCCGAGCAACATCGCCGCGATCAGCGACAAACTGCGCGCCCGGGCAGGCCTCGGCGATGTTCGGATCAGAACGCGGACAACGCGGTACCGGAACCTGGAATGACTTTCGAGCACTCTTCCTTCTTAGAATCCGATGGTGGTACGGGCCCCAAACACGGCAGCGTCCTGCACCACTTTCCCCAAATCGTCGGGCACATTGCCGCCGGGCTGCCAGATGTACTGGAAGTCAGGCTGTAGCGTCCAGCCGGAGGCAAGCTGCATGGTGTAGCAGATCTCCAGCAGCGCTTCGTAGTTGCGCGTGACCGGACGGCCAGAATCCACGTCGAAGCCATGGACCTGATCGGAGATGCCGGTATAGGCCAGACCAATGGCAAAGCTATCGTCGGGGCGCCTCGGGATCATGCCCGAGAAGGTGATGCCGCCATCGGCGTAGAAGTCGATCAGATTCAGGTCTGACGGTGCGCCGATGATGCGTCCAAACAATACCACGCCCTTAGGATCCTCACTTCCCGGCACGCGCCAGATGAGCTGGTCGATGATGCCATAGAAGCCATAATCGTTGTCGATGGGCCTGCCCGGCTTTCCCGCCACGGCGATCAGATTGCCGCCGACAGCGAAGCGCTGGTGCTCGAAATCGCCGAAATGGTTCCAGCCGCCGAGCTTGACCCTGCCGGCAAGCAGAGCCTGGTTGTACTTAAAGGCGCCCTCGACCATCAAAAGCGGCGGATCGTCGAGGCGAAAGTCGAGGCCATTACTGTTGCAGACTTGTGGGTCGCCTTGGCAGTTCGGACCGGCGGGATCACCATTATAGACTCCGACCAGGAGCTGAAAATTGTCGTTCGGCGTAACGGCCACGCGGACGCCCGGCGTGGCCAGTGGATAGGCCGGACCGCCGCTCGGCAAATCGGCGGCCGTGATCGACGGCCAGCCCCAGGTGCCGTTCAAGAAAAAGCCGCCGCCTTCGGAGATGACGAACTCGGCGTCGGCCGCGAGCTCGCCGAACCGAACCGCGAGCTTGTCGTCGAACATGTGCTGCTCAAGCCAAAGCTCGAACAGGCGCGTGGCGGGCGTCGCTTCGAGATTGCTGACCGGCATCAGGCTGCCGATGTTGTCGGCGGTGATGCTCTGGCCGTGGATCTGGAAGCCGTCAGTGTGAAAGCAGAGGCCCTTCCAGAAGCCCAATTTTTCCATATGTGCGTTCAGATGAAGCTGGAGCAAGCCGTCATATTTGCCACCTTGATTGTACCCGCCGCTGTTGGCGAAGGCCTCGCCCACATAGGCTCCACCGAACTCGATGCCAGAGCGCCCAAGAGCTTGGCGCATGCCTCCCGGATCGACCGTCAAGAATGCGTCCTCGGAAATACCCCGGTGGGACACACCACAATCCTCCTCCGCCGCAGCAGGTGATGCCATCAAACCGGCGGTCAACAGGCCAGCAAGCGCCGCGGCGCATATGTTTAGGCATCGAGAGGGCACCGGCCCGATCTCCCGTCCCCTCATGACTTCAGTCCCCCAGTTCAACTTTATCGTTTCTCATTTGCCCACGTTCCTCGGCGCAAATTATCTCGCTTCTTTTTAGCAGAGGCCTTGTCGCCTCTCACTCCGCCGGAGGCGACGCACCGGCGCCAGCGGCCTTGCTCTCCTCCTCGACCTTCTCCGTACTGTCCAAACTGTCGGAGCCCTCGAACTCGATCGCGTGCAGATCGAGAGCGGCAACAGCGCGCTCGATCGCCTTGGTCTGAGCGAGAAGGCTGTCGACGACACGTTGCACCGTAGCGTTGCCCTCGTCGTTGCCCTCGCCGATCATCTGATCGTAGGATTCGACCATGATGCCGCGGCGATAGAGCTCGCCCATGGCGTCCATGGTTTTTTCCAACTTGGCCCTCATTTCATCGTCGATTTCGGGCGACTTCGCCTTGATCAGGTCGGACACGCTCGGACCTCGCACGACGGAGCCATCGACGCGGCGGTAGCGGCCGACATAGACGTTGCGCATGCCGAGAGCGTCGAAATAGTGCGAGGCGAAGGTGTTGTCGGAAAAACAATCCTGCTCCTCTTCCGGATCGTGGATCAGGAGACCGAGCTTGATGCGCTCGCCGGCAAGCTCGCCATAGGAGAGGCTTCCGAGTCCGGTGAGAATCGCGGTAGCGCCGGCCTCGTCGGTCCCCTCCATGAGGGTCTTGCGCGCATCGCCTTCAGGTCCCCATTGCGCCGTCATCCAGGCAAGGTCATCGACGAGCAAGTCGGTCACGACGCTCAGATACTCCGCGCGCCGCTGGCAATGGCCACCGGTGCACTTGTTTAGATCGAAGTCGCTCGCGGGACGGTTGCCCGCACCCGGGCCCGTTCCGTTCAGATCCTGGCCCCAGAGCAGGAATTCGACGGCGTGATAGCCGGTGGCGACATTGGCCTCCACACCGCCAGCCTCTTGCAGGGCCTCGGCAAGAAGCTCCTTCGTGAGCTTTGAGGTGTCGAGCTTCTTGCCGCCGATAATCAGCGAGACATTGGCGATGACGTCTGCCGCATAGAGCTCGTTCTCGGGAGAATCGCTCCCGTAAGCGCCAGCGACATAGTCGATCAGCCCCTCGTCCAGAGGCCAGGAATTCACCCGGCCTTCCCAATCGTCGACGATCGTATTGCCGAAGCGGTAGGCCTCGGTCTGCATGTAAGGAATGCGTGCGGCGATCCAGGCGGCGCGGGCGGCAATGAGGTTCTCCGTCGTCGGCTGCGCCAGCAATTGCTCGACCGCAAGCTGCAACGTCCTCGCCGTGGCAAGAGAATCCGCATAGGCGGCTTGGGCAATGTCCGCGTAATTCTTGATGACGTCCTTGACGCTCGCATTTTTGACGCTCGCGTCCGTTGCGGTCGCGTCCTCGGCGGCGGCCGGCGACAGTCCAAGCCACGCACCGAGCGCAAACATTGCAACCAGCCGGGCAAGCGACATCATCCGAATCATATTCATCCCTCGATCGTAAGCAGACTTGGTCTCAAGCCCCTATCCCGATGTTGGCCGGAAGGGGCGCAAAATTCCGCCTGGAAAAGAGCGCGACGGCCGTCGGGCCAGAGGCCGGCCGACCGCCGCAAGGTTGAGTATGGGGAAGCGCCCTGCGGGGGTCGCCGAGGACGCTCCAGGACTCGGCCCCGAAGGAGGCCGTAATCCTTGCAGAAAGTCTAGCGCAGGGGCTAACATGCATGTAATGAAACTTTTTCAGCAGAATTATGTCGTTTCATGCACCTCAAAGAGGTCGACGCCAATCTTCTTGTGATCCTCGACGCGCTCCTCGTGGATCCGAGTGTCACCAGGGCCGCCGAGCGGCTCGGGCGGAGTGCCTCTGCCATCAGCCATGCCCTTGCCAAACTTCGTGAGATCTTCGCCGACGATCTGTTCGTGCGGGCTGGACAAAGGCTCGTGCCGACGGCGAAGGCGATGGAACTCGCCCCGACGGTCCATGTCATTCTCGCCGGCATGGAAAGCCTGCTTCGGCCCTCCAAACCCTTCGATCCGGGGAACGCCGAGCGAGATTTCGCCATGACCGCAAGCGAGGTTGGCGAGCTGATTCTGGTGCAGCCGCTCCGACTGCGGCTGGAACAGGTCGCGCCCTCGGTGCGGGTCGGGTGGATGCCCGGCCAAGGCCAGGAGACCATCGACGCGCTTCGCCAGGGACGCTGTCAATTCGCCATCGATATCGAGGCGATGGCGCTGCCCGCACCCGACATCCGCGGGCTCAAGCTTTACGACGACCGCCTCGCCACACTGGTCCGCCCAGGTCATCCCTTGAGCGCGCGGAAGCCGACGATTGTAGCCTTTGCCACCAGCGACCATATCGCCGTCAATGGGCTGCCCACCATCGAGCTGCTCGATAGCGCCCTGGCCAGGCTGAAACTCGCATGCACGATTAGCGCCCAGGTTCCCTCGGTGCTTGCAGGCCTCCTGCTCGCGCTCAACAGCGATGCTCTGCTGACGCTTCCGGCGTCCCTGGCCCGGATTCTGGAGGCGCAATTCGCGCTCAAGCGCGTGCGGCAGCCGCTCGGCGATTTGTCCCTGCCGGTGCGCCTGCTGTGGCATTCGAGCTATGATCGCGACGAGTGTCATAATTGGGTGCGAGACGAGATCGCCGCGCTCGCCCGAGAGCAGAAAGGCCGCGTGATCGGCGGGGGCTGACAATGCGGAAATTGCCTTGCGCCTTGCTCCCGCTCGCGGTGGCGCTGCTCGCGGTAGCAATTGCCCTCGACGCCTCCACGCCGACGTTCGCCGGCCCCGCCGCGATCGAGACCGATCTCACGATCAGCGTGAACGGCGAGGTGAAGCGTGTCAGTCTCGATGAAGCGCTGACCGCGCTCAACATCCCATCGGTAAGCATTGCGATCATCAATGCGGACCGCATCGCCTTTGCCCATGCCTATGGCAAGGACGCTACCACCGAGGCGATCTACCAGGCGGCGTCGCTGTCGAAATTCGTCGCTGCAATCGGCGCGATGCGCCTGGTCGAGGCGGGCAAGATCGAGCTCGACCAGGACGTGAACGATCGCCTCACGTCCTGGCGCGTTCCGAGTAATGATTTCGACGCGACGCATAAGGTGACATTGCGCGGGCTGCTGAGCATGACCGGCGGCATCGGCGTGCCGGGCTTCCTCGGCTACGAGGTGGGAGCGCCGATCCCGAGCCTGACCGACGTGCTGAACGGCACGCCCCCGGCCAATTCAGCCGCCGTGACGCTCATCGCCACTCCCGGCAGCGTCTATCATTATTCCGGCGGCGGCTATGAGATTGTCGAAGCCCTGATGCAGGACGCGAGCGGCGATCCTTTTGCCGCGCTGATGCAAGGACTGGTGCTGCGGCCGGCCGGAATGACCGCAAGCAGCTTCGAACAACCGATCTCGCCCAACCTCGCAACCAAGGCCGTCAGCGGCCATGACCGCGACGGGACCGAGCTGCCTGGTCGCTGGCATGTCTTTCCCGAGCACGCCGCGGCCGGGTTGTGGTCGACGCCCACCGACCTCGCCAACCTGCTGCTTCAGGTCGGCCGCGCCTGGCGGGGGGAAAGCCGCATCCTGCTCACCCCGGACACGATGCGGAAAATGCTGACGCAACAGAATGGCGGGCCCTATGGTCTCGGCGCCGCGGTCGCCGGTGACGGCTCGGCGCTGGTGCTGATGAAGCGGGGCCAGAACGTGGGCTATCAGGCCTATTTGATTCTCTATCCCGCCATGGCCCAGGGCATGGTGGTGATGACCAACTCCGATAACGGCTCGAAACTGGCCGACGCCCTGCTCGCCCGGGCCGCCGCCGTCTATGACTGGCCTCCCCTGCCCCCCATGGCCGACTGACAACACCCCCTCGCTTCCGTCACAAAGCATGACTACATTAGGGCGAGGTCCCGCCACGCCGAGGGCGGGCCCGGGAGGAAGTCAATGCCCGCACGCTTCCGCGCTGGCCTCATCGCCGCGCTGGTCCTATTCGTTGCCGCCCCCCTTGCCCCCGTCTCAGCCGCCGAAAAGTCGTTCCAAGATTCCGCGCTCGACGATGCCGCGATCAAGCTTCAGGCCGATTTGAAGGAGGAGGCTGGCACCGTCGAGAAGCCGGTGATCAGCCTGAAGACGGAGGCCGACGAGGCCCTCAAGACAGGCGATGTACAAGGCGCGATCGACATCTACGTTCAGATCGCGGCGGTAGCGCCGAATGACTTGCAGGCTTGGCGCAGGCTCGCAGATCTCTGGCTGAAGCTTCCTACCAGCGAAGCGGATGACGGCAGCGCCCGCTATGCGCGCGCCACCACCGCGGCCTATATCGCCTACCGGCGCGCGGCCAATGCCACCGACGAAGCCAACGCCCTCATCCTGCTCGCGAGCGCCTATGCCAAACGCAACGACTGGCGCCCGGCGCTCAACGCGCTGGCCTTGGCGCTCAAGCTGAACGAGACGCCCGAGCTGAAGACGACCTACGGCCAGCTGCGCGAGAAATATGGCTTCCGCGTCTCGGACTATAGCGTCGATTCCGACGCCGCCTCGCCGCGCGCCTGCTTCCAATTCACCGAAGGGTTGCCGAAGCGCATCGATTTCTCGCCCTACATCGCCGTGGCGGGCACGGACAAGCCGGCGCTGTCGGTGGACGGCCAGCAGCTCTGCGTCGAAGGGCTGAAGCACGGCGAAAGCTACGGCATCACGCTCCGCCAGGGCCTGCCTTCGACGGTCGGCGAGGATTTGCTCAAGACCGCCGACTTCAACATCTATGTCCGCGATCGGAGCCCCTTCGTGCGGCTCGCCGGCAAGGCCTATGTGCTGCCGAAGACCGGGCAGCAGGGCATTCCCCTGATCAGCGTCAATACCGACAAGGTCAAAATCACGATCTATCGCATCGGCGACCGCAATCTGATCGACCAGGTGCTGGGCGGGGATTTCGAGCGCAACCTCTACGGCTACAGCCTGAACGACATCGCCGAGCAGAAGGGCAATCAGGTCTGGACCGGCGAGATGGCGGTCGAGCGGGAGCTCAACGCCGAGATCACCACCGATTTTCCCGTGACCGAGGCGGTGCCCGAGCTGGCGCCAGGGGTGTACGTGCTCGCGGCAGTGCCGGGCAATGCCATTACGGAGGACTATAGCGAGCGCGCGACGCAATGGTTCATCGTCTCCGACCTCGGGCTCACGGCCTATTCAGGCGGCGACGGGGTCCACGCCTTCGTCAACTCGCTCGCGACCACGACCCCGGTCGATGGCGTCGAACTTCGCTTGCTCGCGCGCAACAATGAGGTCCTCGCCACCGAGACGACTGACGCCAAAGGCAGCGTCGCCTTCGCGTCTGGCCTTTCCAGAGGCGAAGGCGGCCTCTCCCCCGCCATGCTGGTCGCCGCGACGGCCGCGGGCGACTACGCCTTTCTGAGCCTGAAACAGTCTTCCTTCGATCTGACCGATCGTGGCGTCGCCGGGCGCGACGCACCCTCCGACCTCGATGCCTATGTTTTCACGGAGCGCGGGGTCTACCGCACCGGTGAGACCGTGCATGTCACGGCGCTGCTCCGCACCGCAGACAGCGTCGCCGTCACCGAGGTGCCGCTCACGCTCGTGGTCACGCGCTCCGACGGCGTTGAATATCGCCGAACCGTCGTTCCCGATCAGGGTATCGGCGGGCGCACGCTGGACGTCGACATCGTCTCCGCGGCCCCCACCGGCACTTGGCGCATCGCCGCCTTCACCGATCCGAAGCGGCCGGCCATTGGCGAGGCGAGTTTCCTCGTCGAGGATTATGTTCCGGACCGGCTCGAATTCGATCTCAGCACCACCGCTAACGGCATCTCACCGGATTCGCCGGCGGAGATCAGCGTCGATGGGCGCTTCCTCTATGGCGCGCCGGCGGCGGGCCTCACTCTCGACGGCGAGATCCGCATCGCCAGGGCCACGGAGCGTCCGGGATTTGCCGGTTATGTGTTCGGCCGCGACGAGGCCGATGGCGACGACGGCAATGAATCAGACCTTCTGCCCCTCGCCGATCTGCCTGAAACAGATGCCAAGGGAATGGCGCGCTTCGGCGCGAGCCTCGGCAAGGTGCCGGCGTCGACGCGGCCGCTTGAAGCCACGATCGTGGTGCGCATGGCGGAGCCGGGCGGACGGGCGGTCGAACGCAAGCTCGCGCTTCCGATCACGCCGTCGCAACCGATGATCGGGGTGAAGCCGCTGTTCACCGGCAAGTCGCTCGGCGATGCCGACACGGCGAGCTTCGACGTGGTCATGGTCGCGCCGGACGGCAAGCCTTTGACCAAGACGGGCTTGCGTTGGCAGTTGCTGCGGGTCGATTCGAAATATCAGTGGTATCGAAGCGACGGCTATTGGCAGTACGAGCCGATCAAGGTCACGCGCCGCGTCGCGGATGGCACCGTCGACGTGACCTCCGATGCGGCCGGCCGCATCTCCGTGCCGGTCACTTGGGGCCGCTACCGGCTCGAGGTCTCAAGCGCCGATCGGCAAGGGCCGGAGACGAGTTTCGGCTTCGATTCAGGCTGGTACGCGGAAGCGAGCGCCGATACGCCGGACGTGCTCGAGATCGCGCTCGACCAGCCGGAATATAAGCCCGGCGACAGCATGACCGTCGCGGTCACCGCGCGCACCGCCGGGCAAGTGACGCTCGCCGTCATTGGCGACAAGCTTCTTGCCACCTCCACCGCCGACGTCGAGGCGGGCACCGCCAAGCTGCCGCTCACGGTTGGTGAGGACTGGGGCACCGGCGCCTATGTGCTTGCCACCTTGCGGCGCCCGCTCGACGCGGAAGCCAAGCGCATGCCGGGGCGCGCCATCGGCGTGCAGTGGTTCTCCATCGACAAGGCTGCGCACACACTTGGCGTCGCCATGGATCTGCCTGACCGCATCCGCCCAGAGACGACGCTCAAGGTGCCGGTCAAGCTCGCAGGCCTTACCCCCGGGGCGGAGGCGCGCATCGTGGTTTCGGCCGTCGACGTCGGCATTCTCAACCTCACCAATTACCAGGCGCCGGCGCCCGACGATTATTATCTCGGCCAGCGCAAGCTGTCCTCCGAGGTCCGCGACCTTTACGGCCAGCTGATCGACGGCATGCAGGGGACCAAGGGACAGATCCGCTCCGGCGGCGATTCCGGCGGGGGCGAGTTGCAGGGAAGCCCTCCGACGCAAGCTCCGCTCGCGCTTTATTCAGGCATCGTCACCGTCGGCGCCGACGGCACGGCCGAGACGAGCTTCGACATTCCGGCCTTCGCCGGAACAATTCGGGTGATGGCGGTCGCGTGGAGCAAGGACAAAGTCGGCCACGCCGTTGGCGACGTGGTCGTGCGCGATCCCGTGGTGGTCACCGCCACGCTGCCGCGCTTCCTGCTCCTCGGCGACACGAGCACGATCAGGCTCGATCTCGACAATGTCGAGGGCGAGACCGGCGACTATAGGGTCGCGGTCGCGGCCGAGGGTCCGCTCACCCTGGCGCAAACCGAAAGGACCATCGCGCTCGACGCCAAGAAGCGTGGCGCCATGAGCTTGCCGGTCGCGGCCTCTGGCGTCGGCGAAGGCACGGTGACGGTGAGCGTCGCCGGTCCCGGCGGCTTTGCGCTTGAGCGCAGCTATGGGCTTACCGTGAACCCAGCGACGCAGATCCTGGCGCGGCGCACGGTGAAGCCGCTCGGACCGGGCGAGAGCCTCACGCTCTCGAGCGATATCTTCACCGATCTCGTCCCCGGCACCGGGAGCCTCGCGCTCTCGGTCACGCCGACGGCGGCGCTCGATGTCGCGAGCCTGCTTGCAGCACTCGACCGCTATCCGCTCGGCTGTACCGAGCAGATCGTGAGCCGGGCTCTGCCGCTGCTTTATGCCAACGAGCTTTCGGTCAATTTGCGTCTGGCCACGGACACCGGCATCGATGAGCGCATCGCCGCTGCGATCGCGACCGTGCTCGCCCGCCAAGCCGCCGAGGGCAGCTTCGGGCTGTGGTCTCAAGGCGGCGACGATCCCTGGCTCGACGCCTATGTCACCGATTTTCTGACCCGCGCGCGGGCACGCGGCTTCTCCGTGCCGGATGACGCGTTCAAACTCGCGCTCGATCGCCTGCGCAATTATGTGAGCACGGCGCCAGAGCCATCCACCGATGGCGGCCTAGCGCTGGCCTATGCGCTCTATGTGCTGGCGCGGAACGGTGCCGCCCCGGTCGGCGACCTCCGTTACCTCGCCGACGCCAAGATCGACGACCTCAAGACGGCGACGGCGAAGGCCGAGATCGGTGCCGCGCTCGCCATGCTCGGCGACCGACTGCGCGCGGAGAAAGTGTTCGACGTCGCGCTCAGCTCATTGGGACGGCCGCCAGCAGCCGAGGCCGGGCGCAGCGATTACGGCTCGTCCTTGCGCGATGCCGCGGTGGTGGTCACGCTCGCGGCTGAAGGCGATGCGGCGAAGCCGATCCTAGTCAGCGCCACCGCGCAGGTCGGCGCTGCCCGCAAGCTCGTGACACGAACCTCGACGCAGGAGGATGCCTGGCTCGTGCTCGCCGCGCGCGCGCTCGGCCGGCAGAATGTCAGTCTCAACGTCGATGAGGGCGCACAGGTCGGTCCTTATTACGCAACCTACGGTCAGGCCGACGTCGAAGAGAGCGACGTCTCCGTGACCAATACCGGCGATACGCCGGTCGACACCGTGGTCACGGTCAGCGGCGCGCCGATCACCCCGGAGCCCGCCGCCGATCATGGCTTCGCCCTGGAGCGGAGCTTCCACGGTCTCGACGGCGCCGATGCCGATCCGGCGGAGGCCAAGCAGAATGAGCGCTTCGTCGTGGTGCTCAAGGTCACCGAGCCGGCGCCGCAATTCGCCAGGGTGGCGCTGACGGATTTCGTGCCGGCGGGCTTCGAGATCGACAATCCCCGCCTCGCGTCCTCGGGCGATACCGGCACGCTGTCCTGGATCGCGAATGCGGCGACGCCGGTGCACACCGAATTCCGTGACGACCGCTTCACCGCGGCCTTCGACCGGAACAGCGGCGACGCGTCGGTCTTCACCGTGGCCTATGTGGTGCGCGCGGTGTCGCCGGGAGAGTATGTGCTACCGCAGGCGAATGTGGAGGATATGTACCGTCCCGACCGCTACGGCCGCACCGGCACCGGCAACGTCAAGGTGCAGCCGGCCAGATGAACGAGGCACGAGCGAGTAACGCCTCCCCCCATGAGGAGGAGGCCGGCTTGCAGCGCAAGTCAGGAGGGGGGTTCGAAATCTCTCAGAGCGAAGACTCACGCTCCTCCCTCGCCCTCCCCCTCGAGGGGGGAGGGGATAGACCGAGCCCGTGGAAAAGGCGTGCGCTTTACGCGGCAGTCGGCGTCGCCGGGATCGCATGTGTGGCGATTGGGGGCGTCTGGGGCCTGATCGACACATTCGGACCGGCGTCGCTTGGCCAAGACCTCGAACTGTCCAAGACCGTACTCGACCGCAACGGCCGGCTGCTCAGGTCCTACACCACGAGCGAGGGCCGCTGGCGTTTGCCGGCGACACGCGATGACGTCGACCCCCGCTTTCTGGAAGTGCTGCTCGCCTATGAGGACCAGCGGTTCTGGCTGCATTCCGGCGTCGATCCAATGGCCATCGGCCGTGCCGCGCTGCAATTGCTGACCCATGGACACATCGTCTCCGGCGGCTCGACCATCACCATGCAGGTGGCGCGCCTGATCGAGCCGCGCGCGCACCGCTCCGTCTATGTGAAGCTCCGGGAGGCGGTGCGCGCGATTCAGCTTGAGCGCGCCCTCAGCAAGAACGAGATCCTCGGGCTCTATCTCACGCTTGCGCCTTATGGCGGCAATCTCGAGGGCATCAGGGCCGCGTCGCTGGCCTATTTCGGCAAGGAGCCGCGCCGGATCACGCTCGGTGAGGCCGCACTGCTGGTGGCGCTGCCGCAGTCGCCGGAGCTCCGCCGGCCCGACCGCGCTCATGGCGCGGCCAGAGCCGCACGCGATCGCGTGCTCGACCGCGTCGCCGGTCACGGCCTCTTCAGCGCGGCCGAGATCGCCCGCGCCAAGCAGGAGCCCGTGCCGCATGCGCGCAAGCGGATGCCGATGATCGCGCCTCATGCGGCGGGCGACGCCATGGCCATCGCGCCCAACCTACGTGAGCAGCGGCTGACCATCGATGCCGGCTTGCAGAAAAAATTGGAAGAGCTTGCCCGCGACCGGGCGCGGTCGCTGGGACCCGATATGTCGGTGGCGATCGTGGTCGTCGACAATGCCAGCGGCGACGTGCTCGCCCGCATCGCGTCGCCGGATTATTTCGACGTACGCCGCGCGGGCCAGGTCGATCTGACCCGCGCCGTGCGGTCACCCGGATCGGCGCTCAAGCCCTTCATCTACGGCCTCGGCTTCGAGGACGGGCTGATCCATCCCGAGACCCTGATCGAGGATCGGCCCGTGCGCTACGGCGGTTATGCGCCGGAAAATTTCGACCTCACCTTCCAAGGCACGGTCACCGTCCGCCGCGCCTTACAGCAATCCTTGAATGTTCCGGCCGTCGCCGTGCTGGAGGCGGTCGGCCCCAGCCGGCTCGCGACCAGGCTCGATCAGGCGGGGGCGGGCCTAGTGCTTCCCAGACGCGAAGCGCCGGGCCTCGCGCTCGGGCTGGGCGGCGTCGGCATCAGGCTTATCGATCTGACCATGCTCTATGCCGGCTTGGCCCGACAGGGCAGTGTGCAGCCGCTGGTGGAGCAGCTCGATGCGCCACGGCCTGGCGCGAAGCGCCTGCTGGAGCCGGTCGCCGCCTGGTATGTCGCCAAGATCCTGCAAGGCAGCCCGCCACCGGAAAGCGCCGCCGGCGGCCGTATCGCCTTCAAGACCGGCACGAGCTACGGCTATCGTGATGCTTGGGCCGTGGGTTTTGACGGCGCGCGGACCATCGGGGTGTGGGTCGGCCGTCCAGATGGCGCTCCGGTCACCGGCCTTGCCGGGCGGACCGCCGCCGCGCCGATCCTATTCGATGCCTTTGCGCGGGGGCTGCAGCCGTTCGAACCGCCTCCGCCTGCGCCTAAGGGCGCGTTGATCGCAACCAACTCAAAGCTGCCGCCGCCGCTCCAGCGCTTCGCGCCGCATGCAGTGTCGGATCTGAGCTTCACGCGGCCGGTGCGCATCCTGTTTCCGCCGAACGGCGCCAGCCTGGAGCTTAGCGCCGGTGCGGCGGAGGATGAGCCCGACCGGCTCCCGATCAAAATCGGAGGCGGGACGCCGCCGCTGACCGTGATGCTCAACGGTATGCCGCTTGCCGCCGAGCGCGGGGACCGCACGCTGTTCTTCGCAGCCGAGGGGCCGGGCTTTGTTCGCCTCACCGTCACCGACGCCACCGGAGCCGCCGACAGCGTGCTGGTGCGGCTGCAATAGCGCTGCCCTATTTCTTCCGCCCGTTCGACTTCGACACGTGCTCGGGCTTGCCCTTGCGCTTGGTTGAAGCGAATTCGTCGAGCTCTTTCTCGCTCATCGACTCATACATGCTCTTGGAGGCGCCCTTGAGCTTGCTCTTGCTGGTCTCGCCGCGCTTGGCGGCGAGCGCGGCGCCTGCGGCCTTTTGCTGCGCTGCTGATTTGGCTGGCATGATCGTCTCTCCTGTCCGTGATTGCCAACCAATCAACACCGCACTCCGGCTGCGCGTTCCCAACCTCAAGCGTAGCCATATCTCCGGCTGAGCGGCCAGGTCAGGGACGCGACGAGCCGGCGATAGGCCCTCGGCATGTCGCTCCGCCACGCGTTGTCCTCCTTGATCTCGGCGAGCGACAATCTGCGTGAGCGCATGCGGTTGCCGTAGAGCTGATGCCGGTTTGTGCCCTCCCCGATCTCCTCCGGGCGCCACTCGACGCCGGGCATGAGTTCGGCAAACACCGCACGCATGGTTTCGGTTGGGGCGCGGACAAGGTCCTCATAGCGGAGCCGCAAATATTGCTCGGGATAGGCTCGGCCGAACAGCTCGCAAGCGAGGTTGGAAACGGTCCAGCCAATGGCAGCCGCGCTGCATCTGAGCCCCATCAGCGGGCGCGTGCCCTGCCGGCCTGCCTTCTTGACCGCGGACCAGGACACGGCACGCGGGTCGCGCACAAGGTGCAGCAGTACGAAATCGCTCCCGATCTCCTGCCTGAAACGGAAGGGCGCCGGCAGCGAAGTCCAGGGGGTCTTGGATGAATCCACCATGGCGGCTGAACCGCGCCGGACCCGCTCGAACAAAGCGAGCGTCAGGGCCTCATGCGACCAGCCCGCCGAACCTGAGGGCTCGGCCTGCAGAGGACCCCAGACCGGACAGTCCGTGGCCGGCTGCCCGCAGGTGCATTTGGCTTTGCGCCGGCGCTGGCGAACAACGCTCGACACTTCGCCGCAGGCAACCAATTCAGGACTCGACGCCAACAAATATTCAAGCAGCGTGCTGCCGCTGTGGCCATAGCCTCCGATATAGATGAGCTTGGTCACGTCGATGTCAGGCCGTGATTGTTGGTGGCGGTCGAGCTGAAGCGGCCGCTTATGTCACTTTTTTCACGCCAAAGCACGAGTCTCGGCGCGCCGCTGTGACAAGCACCATTCCGCCACGCTTTGCCCACACCCTGGCAATGTCGGCTGCCTTGGCTTACAAGCTCGAACTCATTTCGGAACGAGGGGTCTGATGTCGTCGCGCGCTTTCGGTCGCATGGATCAGTCTCCCCGCGGCGGCGCTCTCATTTCCGCGCTGTTCTTTCTCAGCCCGCTCCTGACCGCTGCCGCTCCGCGGCTGTCGCCGTTCTTTCTTCCGATCATCGGGCTCGCGCTGATTGTCGTGGCGCTGCGGCGGGGGCTTGACTGGCGGGAACTCCTCAAACCGAATGCAGCCCTGATCGCGTTGGTCGTCGTCGCTCTCTACACTGGCCTGAGCGCCGCCTGGGCCGCGAACCCGGAAGGAGCGATCGGCAAGTCAGCCATCCTGCTTGCGGCAACGCTCGTCGTATTCGCCGCGACCGCCGCCATGGCCACACTGGATAAGGGCGAGATCGCCAGCGCTTCACGCGCTTTCGTCGCGGGCGTCCTCGGCGCCGCGGGCTTCGTCACCATCGAACTGCTCACCGACGGTGCGCTGACGCGCGCGGCGATGAACGCGATCCCGCTGTTCAGGCCGGAGCGGGCCAAGCATATGACGATCGTGAGCGGCAGAGTGACGAAAATAAATCTGTCGGAGTTCAATCAGCACGTCGCCATGCTGGCGCTGCCACTCTGGCCCGGATTGCTGGCGCTTCGCGCGCTGTATGGACCACGCCGCATTTTGCTCATGGCCCTGTTCTTCGCCGCGCTGGCCGTGCCCATCGCGATTTCCGAGCACGATTCCTCGCAAGTGGCACTGGTCGCGTCGCTCATCGTCCTGCCGTTCGCCTGGAGCTGGCCGCGCGCCGTCATTCGTGGACTCGCGCTGCTGTGGTGCCTGGGATTCGTGCTGGTGCTGCCGCTCGACTTCCTCGCCTACAAGGCCGAGCTGCACCAAGCCAAATGGTTGCCGAGCTCGGCGCGGGCGCGAGTCATCATCTGGGAGTTCACGGCGGAACGCGTGCTCGAGCGGCCGTGGCTCGGCATCGGCGCGGATTCGACACCCGCAGTCAAGGCTAAGAGTGAGGCGCAGCCCGACTGGCCGAAGGGGTTCGTGTACAAGCGCACCACCGGGCAACACGCCCATAACCTTTTTCTCCAGGTCTGGTACGAACTCGGGTTCCTCGGCGTGATCCTGGCGGCGATCGGGGGCGCTGCCGTCCTGTTGCGCATTCCGCTTCTGGCCGGGGAGGCGCAACCCTATGCCGCCGCAAGCTTCGTCATGTTCGCGGTGATGGCGACCTTCGCTTGGGGCATTTGGCAGATCTGGCTGATGTGCGCCTTCGCGCTGCTGCCCCTCTATCTCTGTTTGGCCGCGGGCGCCCTCGGGGATCGGCGCGAGGGGCGGACATTTGACACGGTCGACCCCGCGTCTCGATGACGCGGGCCTGGCGCTGGCCCATTTACCTTTTCGCAAACGCAAGCAGGCTTCCGCCACGGCGATGAAGCCAGTTTCATAGCAACACCAAAGACTTCGGCTTTTCGCTTCGGACTATTGGACGCGGCAAGCGCGGGAATACATGGCCGGTCACAATGATCGCAAGCCTTGGCCGCGACACTGTGCGTAATCGGCCCGCCCAACGGCCGCCCAGAACTAGGCGAAGCCTCGCAGCCGTGGCCGCACCGACGAGGCAATGGTGCGTGCCACCAACCTCAAGGAGAACCTCTATGAAGCACTATCTGATTGCGGGCCTGCTCGTCGCAGGCTTGGTAGCGCCTGCCTTCGCCGCCTCCACCTATTATGTGGCGCAGAGCGCCACCACCCATAAATGCTCGGTCATTAGCAAGAAGCCCGACGGCAAGTCGATGATGCTGGTCGGGACCGAGACCTTCAAAACCAAGTTCGACGCCGCGAAGGCCCTCAAGGGCATGAGCGAGTGCAAGGCCTGAATCTAGGGCTGATCTTGCGGGACGCGGACGTCCGGTTGTAGCCGAGCGTCCGGTCCGCTGAAACCGCCTCAAGACCCCGATGGCCATCTGAACCTCAAGGGCCTTGAGGCGGACCTACCCTACCCAGCTCCACCGCGGCTGTGAAGGCACTCGGCCGGTCCGTCTTCCCGGGGATTGGTCAAGGTTCACCCCGCTACAGGCCTTGACGAAAGCCCCGGAGGTGTCCCACCAAAGGTGATGGCGGAAACTCCCAAAAAGCTGCACATCAAGACATTCGGCTGCCAGATGAACGCCTACGACTCCGAGCGCATGGCGGAGGCGCTCGCGGTGGAGGGCTATGATGCGACCGAGGATATAAGCGCGGCCGACCTCATCATCCTCAATACCTGCCACATCCGCGAGAAGGCGGCGGAGAAAGTCTATTCCGAGCTTGGCCGCTTGCGCGGGTTGAAACAGCAGCGGAGCGCCGGGGGCCTCGCCACCATGATCGCGGTGGCGGGATGCGTCGCCCAAGCAGAGGGCGGCGAGATTCTGGAACGCGCCAGCGTCGTCGACCTCGTGGTCGGACCCCAGAGCTATCACCAATTGCCGACGCTAGTCCGCCAGGCGCGGGAGGGAAATGCCCGGCTTATCGCCAACGACTTTCCCGCTGAGGACAAATTCTTGTCCCTGCCCAATCGTCCGCTGCGCCGCGCGCAGCCCGCCGCCTTCATCACCGCGCAGGAGGGGTGCGACAAGTTCTGCTCATTCTGCGTCGTACCCTATACGCGCGGCGCCGAGTTTTCACGGCCCGCCGATGCCATCCTCGCCGAGGCGGGGAGGCTCGCCGCGTCGGGCGTGCGCGAGATCACGCTGCTCGGACAGAATGTGAATGCCTATGTTGGGGCCGGCCCGGACGGGACGGATTGGTCGCTGGCGCAATTGCTCAAGCGGCTTGCGGCCGTGTCGGGTATCGACCGCCTTCGCTACACCACGAGCCACCCACGCGACATGGATGACGATCTGATCGCGCTACATGGCAATGAGCCGAAGCTGATGCCCTATCTGCATCTTCCGTTCCAGTCCGGATCCGATCGCATCCTCAAGGCCATGAACCGTCGGCACACGGCCGAAGACTATGTTCAGCTGATCGGGCGCATCAGGCAGTCGCGGCCGGACATCGCGCTGTCCACCGACGTCATCGTCGGCTTTCCCAGCGAGACTGACGCCGATTTCGAGGCGACCCTGGCGCTTATCCGCAACATCGGCTTCGCGCGCGCCTTCTCCTTCAAATACAGCGCGAGGCCCGGCACTCCCGCCGCTGAGATGCCGGATCAGGTGCCGGGTGAGACCGCGCAAGAGCGCCTTCTGGTTTTGCAGAGCGTGATCGAAGCTCAGGCCCGCGCCTTCGATCAGGCGAGCGTTGGGCATCGCCTCAAGGTGTTGATCGAGCGCCCCGGGCGTAAGCCGGGCCAGATCGCCGGGCGTTCACCTTATCTGCAGGCAGTGCATGGTGACGGTCCGGAGGGGCTTATCGGTGAGGTGGTGGAGGTTGACATTGTGAGCGCGGGGTCGAACAGTCTCACCGGTGTCATCAAATCGGAGTTTGAATGGCGCGAACCAGTTCAGGCGGCCGTGTGAGCAACAAGGCGAGCGGACGGAGACCGCCATTGACGCGTGGGCGAAAGACCGCGTCGGAAAAGCGCGCAAGTGCAGCCTCTGCCAACGGCCGTGACGATTCGCTGGTTGTCTCCTTCGACGACATCAGGCTCGTGCGCGACCTTCTCGGCGATTATGACGCCAATCTCGCCGTGCTCGAGGACAGGCTCGGGATTCAGGCCGTGGTCAACGGCAATGTGGTCAGTTTGCGCGGGCCGGAACAGTCGCGGGAGACGGCAAAGGCCGTGCTCGAGCTGCTCTACGGCCGGCTGGCGCAAGGCGAGATGATCGGGGTCGGCGAAGTGGTCGGCGCCATCCGCCATGCGCGGAGTTTCGAGCCTGGAGCCGAAGCCGAGCCGGAAGGCGACACCGGGCCGGCCCAGCAAATCCGCACGCGCAAGCGGCTCATCACCGCCCGCACGCTGGCCCAGAGCACCTATCTCGCGGCGCTCCAGACCCACGACCTCGTGTTCGCCACCGGTCCCGCCGGTACGGGCAAGACCTATCTGGCGGTCGCCTTCGCCGCGATGTGTCTCGAAAGTGGAAAATGCGATCGGCTGATCTTGTCGCGCCCCGCCGTGGAGGCGGGGGAGCGGCTTGGCTTCCTGCCGGGCGACATGCGCGAAAAGGTCGATCCCTATCTGCGCCCCCTCTATGATGCGCTTTACGACGTGCTCGCGCCCGAACGCGTCGAGAGAGGACTTGAATCCGGCATGATCGAGATCGCTCCGCTCGCCTTCATGCGCGGACGCACCCTCTCCCACGCCATCGTCATTCTTGACGAGGCGCAAAACTGCACGCCCGTTCAGATGAAGATGTTCCTGACGCGGCTCGGCGACGAGAGCAAGATGATCGTCACCGGCGATCCCACCCAGGTGGACCTGCCCGAAGGTAAAGATTCGGGGCTGATCGAGGCGGTCTCCATTCTGAAGGGCATCGACGACATTGCCCATATCGCCTTCACCGCCCGCGACGTGGTTCGCCGCGAACTCGTCGGCAAGATCGTCAATGCCTATGAGGCGGCCACGCCCCGGCAGGGTGAGCGGCGTGGCTGACCCTGGCCCAAGTAACAGCGGTGCTTCTCAGCGCTCGCCCAACCGGCTTGACGTCGACATCATCCGCCGGGCAGCGCTTTGGGATCGAACGGATGTGAACGACGCGACGCTGTCCTTGGCGGCGCTTGCGACCTTCGAGGCGGCCTCAACCGACCGTGGGTTCCCTTGCGAGGTCACCCTCGTCCTGACCGACGATAGCGAGGTGCAGCAGCTGAACCGGACCTGGCGCGAGGTGGATGCGCCCACCAATGTGCTGTCGTTTTCGTCGGGCGAGCCCGTTGGCGCGTTGCAAGTCGATCCACGCCCACTCGGCGACGTCGTCCTTGCCGGGGAGACGGTGGTCAAAGAGGCAGGACTCAAAGGCGTTTCGGTGCCAGACCATGTCTCTCATCTGGTCGTCCACGGCGTGCTGCATTTGCTTGGGCACGACCATGAGCAGGACGATGACGCGGAGCGGATGGAGGCCCTGGAGACGAGGATCCTCGCCGGTCTCGGCATCTCCGACCCCTACGCGGAAGCGGGCGCCGTAGCGGAGGTGTCACCATGAGCGAAGCTCCTCAAACCGAGAGCAAGCTTCCGGCGGACGCCGGCCAGCTGCCTGAAGAGGAGCCGACTTGGCTCGAACGCCTATTGGCGCGGTTCGGCCTCGGCGAAGAGCCGGATTTGCGCGAGGTGATCGAGGACGCTCTCGCGCGCAGCAAGGGCTTCGGCGACTCGTTCAGCCCGCAAGAACGCGCGATGCTGCTCAACATCCTTCGCTTCGGCAAGCTCACGGTCGAAGACGTCATGGTCCCCCGCGCCGACATCATCGCTGTGGAGGAATCGACCAGTGTCGCGGAGCTGATGCGCGTATTTCGCGAGGCCGAGCATTCGCGCCTGCCGGTCTACCACGAGACGCTCGACGACCCGCGCGGCATGATCCATATCCGCGACCTCATGTCATGGATCACGACCGAGGCCGAGGCGGTCGTCGAGGAGAGCCTCGATCTCGGCGTCGTCGATCTTTCCCGCGCCGTCGGCGCGACCAACATCACGCGCGAGATCCTTTACGTACCCCCGTCGATGCCGGTGCTCGATTTGTTGCTCAGGATGCAGCTTTCTAGGCGCCACCTTGCTCTTGTCGTCGACGAGTATGGCGGCACCGATGGCCTCGTTTCGATCGAGGATCTGGTGGAGGAGGTCGTGGGCGAGATCGAGGACGAGCACGATGTCACCGAGGAGCCGCTGATCCGCGAGGATGCGCGCCTCGGCCTCATCGCCGACGCGCGAACGCCGATCGAGGATTTGGAGCAGCATCTCGGCGAGCAATTGATCTCGCACGAGCAGGAGGACGATATCGACACGATCGGCGGGCTGGTGTTCTCCGTCCTCGGCCGCATCCCGGCGCGCGGGGAGCTTGTGCGCCACCCGAGCGGCATCGAGTTTGAGGTGCTGGAGGCCGATCCCCGACGCATCACGAAGCTCCGTATCCACACCCCGCATGACCGCAAGCAGGCGGAAGCGGAGGCGAAAGCTGGCTCATCTGAAAGCCCGTGAGCCCTGAACCGCTCTCTGTGCACCGTGTCGCCACCTTCATCGCGCAACTAACGGGCGCCAAACGGGCTGGGCTCGCGGCGGCGGCCGGCGCCATCACGGTGCTCGCCTTCGCGCCGATCCATGCCTGGCCCGTGCTGTTTTTAAGCTTCGGCCTGCTCGTGTGGCTGCTCGATGCCTGCCATGGGCACCATTCTGAATTAGGCGCGCGACTAAAATGCGCGGCACTCGTCGGATTCTGGTTCGGCTCCGGCTACTTTTTGACGAATCTCTATTGGATCGCCGAGGCCTTTCTCGTGGAGCCCTGGCGCCATGGCTGGCTCATCCCCTTTGCCATGACGGGGCTGGCCGGGGGCATGGCGCTTTTCTACGCGGCGGCGGGCGCGCTCGCCATGCTCCTGTGGGGATCGGGCCCGGCGAGAGTCTTCGCCCTCGCCATCGCCTTCGGTCTCGCCGAGTTCGCCCGGGGTCATGTCCTGACCGGACTGCCCTGGAACCTGATCGGCTATGGGCTGGCGGCGACCCCGGCGCTAATGCAGCTCGCCGCGCTCTTCGGCGCCTATGCGCTCAGCCTTGTCGCCGTGCTCCTCTTCGCCAGTCCCTTCGCCATCGTTGCACCCGCGGGACAGAGTATTGCCCGAAGCTGGGGTACGGCGATCCTGGCCGCCTCCATGCTGCTTGCCCTTGCGCTCGGCGCATGCTGGGGGGAACGGCGGCTCGCTTCGGCCGAGCCGGCCAGCACCGGCCTCAAGCTTCGCATCGTCCAGGCCAATGTGGACCAGGCCGAAAAGTGGCGCCCGGAGAACAGCGTCGAAATCTTCAACGACTATCTCGACCTCTCCAAGACCGGCGGCGGCGGGGGGGGACTTCAGGGCATCGCTATTGTGATCTGGCCGGAGACCGCGGTCCCCTTCCTTCTCGCCGACGCGCCCGAAGCGCTCAGCGCCATCGGCGAGGTGCTGCCGGAAGGGACAAGCCTTGTGGTTGGCTCGGCGCGTCTGGTCCAAAATCGGGACGCGACCGGGCGCCTGATGTCCAATCGCATCTACAACAGCTTGCTCGTGCTCGACGACAAGGCAGCGATCGTCGACAGCTACGATAAAATCCATCTCGTCCCGTTCGGCGAGTACCTGCCGTTCCAGGACTTCATGGAGAGCTTGGGGTTCATGCAGCTCACCGGCATCCGCGGCGGGTTCAGCCCGGGGTCGGGCCCTCGCCGGCTCTCTATCCCTGGCGCGCCGCCCGCGATCCCGCTAATCTGCTACGAGATAATCTTCCCCGACGAGGTGATTGATGCGGACTCAAGGCCAGGCTGGCTCCTCAATGTGACCAATGATGCGTGGTTCGGTACCAGCGCGGGTCCGTACCAGCACTTTCACCAGGCGGAATTCCGCGCCGTCGAGCAGGGTTTACCGGTTGTGCGTGCCGCCAATACCGGCATCTCGGCGATCATCGACCCCTATGGACGCGTGGTCGCCGAACTTGGTCTTGAGCAAGAGGGGGTCGTCGATGGACTGCTGCCGAAGGCGCTTTCGCCCACGCCCTATACGCGCTGGGGGCGGTGGATCGAGGTGCTGGTGTTCGTGCTTGCGCTCTGCGGGAGGACCGCTTCAGGCCCAATCCGAATTCGCGTAACTCCTTGCAAATGCTTGTCGATTTGAACCGGAGCGGTGATGACGTGTCGCGCGTAAGCGCTTGACGCCGCCTGAATACCACCCTAAGACCTTTCCTCTGGGATTAATTGATTGATTAGTTTAATTTAAATGACGGGATAGACCCTAAACTGTCAAGGAACATCAACCGTCATGACCCTCGCGAGTGAACGCATGGTAGGCAAGAAGCCAAATCCGGTGGACCAGCATGTAGGGAGCCGGGTCCGTTTGCGTCGAATGCTGCTGGGCATGAGCCAGGAGCGTCTCGGCGAGAGCATGGGACTCACCTTTCAGCAGGTGCAGAAATACGAGAAGGGCGTGAACCGCATCGGCGCCAGCAGGCTGTTCCAGATCTCCAAAATCCTCGACGTCCCCGTGCAATTCTTCTTCGAAGAAGCGCCGCATATCGACGGACACGCGACCGGCCCAGGCCTGGCCGAACCCGATTCGGAGGCCTTTATCCTTGAGTTTCTCAACAGCCGCGAAGGGCTCGAGCTCAACCGCGCCTTCGTCAAGATCGCCGACCCGAAGGTTCGCAAAAGCGTCGTCGACCTCGTGCGCGCGGTGAGCGCCGGTAGCAATTCGCGCTAGACGGGGCGCAGGCGGCTTGACCGCCACCCCTCTTTATTGCCAGAACCCCGGCACGATCTTCGATCGGGTCTTCCAACATCCTTACCCCGGGGGTTACGTGGCCATCAGGCGCAACTATCTCTTCACCAGCGAATCGGTCTCGGAAGGCCACCCCGATAAGGTCTGCGACCGCATTTCCGATGCCGTAGTCGATCTCTATTTGGCCGCGGATCCGGCTTCGCGGGTGGCGATCGAGACCCTAGTCACGACCAACCGCATCGTCATGGCGGGTGAGGTGCGTGGACCTGAAGCGGTGACGCAGGAGCTGATCGAAGATGCCGCGCGCCGGGCCGTGCGCGAGATCGGTTATGAGCAGGAAGGCTTTCACTGGAAGAACGCCGAATTTCAATTCTATGTGCATGAGCAGTCGGCCGATATCGCCCAAGGCGTCGACGCCGATGTCGGCAAGGACAAGGACGAGGGCGCCGGCGACCAGGGCATCATGTTCGGTTATGCCTGCCGCGAGACCGATCCGTTGATGCCGGCGCCGATCTACTACGCCCACCGCATCCTGCACGACATGGCAAAGGCGCGGCATTCGGGCCGCGTGCCCGAGCTCGGTCCCGACGCCAAGAGCCAAGTGACCCTGGCCTATGAAGATGGCAAGCCGGTGCGGGCGGAGTCGATCGTGGTCTCGACCCAGCATGGCGAGGATGTGAGCCAGCCCCGCGTCAGGGAGATCGTCAGAGGCTTCATCGACGAGGTGATGCCGGAAGGATGGATCGGCAGCGACACCAAATTCTATGTGAACCCCACCGGCCGCTTCGTCATCGGCGGCCCTGACGGCGATGCCGGCGTCACCGGGCGCAAGATCATCGTCGACACCTATGGCGGCGCCGCCCCGCATGGCGGTGGCGCCTTTTCGGGCAAGGACCCGACCAAGGTGGACCGCTCCGCTGCTTACGCGGCACGCTACCTCGCCAAGAATGTCGTGGCCGCGGGTCTCGCCGACCGCTGCACGTTGCAGGTGGCTTACGCTATCGGCGTCTCGGAGCCGCTGTCGCTCTATGCGGATCTACACGGCACCGGCAGTGTGGATGAGTCCAAGCTGGAGCAGGCGCTCCGGCGGGTGATGGATTTGAGCCCGCGCGGAATCCGCGAACATCTCCGCTTGAGCCGCCCGATCTATGAGCGTACCGCCGCCTACGGCCATTTCGGCCGGCAGCCGGACAATGACGGTGGTTTCTCCTGGGAGCGTCTCGACCTTATCGAGCCGATCCGCGCCGAGCTCACTTGAAGCTTTAGTCTTGTCATCTCCCGGCTTGACCCGGCGATCCAGTAGCCACGAGCGGGACTGTTAAGGCGCATATGCCGATGGTTACTGGATGGCCGCCGATGCGGGCATGACGATGGAGGAGCTTTCCTTGGGCAACGGCCCCAGTGAGCGGCAGAGTCCCCCCCTCAGATCCTATGGCAGGCGCAAGGCTCGCCCCTTGAGCGAGCGGAAAGGCCGGCTGCTCGAGGCGCTGCTCCCGGATCTGCGCCTGCCCCTGGGCGAACCCGCCCCCTCCCGACTCGAAACCCTATTCCCGGACGAAGTCGCCGAGATATGGCTCGAGATCGGCTTCGGCTCGGGCGAGCATCTTGCCTGGCAGGCGGAGCATCACCCGCAAATCGGCCTGATCGGGTGCGAGCCCTTCATCAATGGCGTGACGAGCCTGCTCGGGCGGATCGAGACGTCGGGCTTGAACACCATCCGCATCCATGACGGGGACGCCCGCGAGGTGCTTGCCTGGCTTCCCCCCGCTTCGATCGGGCGCGTCTTCGTGCTATTTCCGGACCCGTGGCCGAAGACACGGCACCGCAAGCGAAGGCTCGTTTCGCCGGAGACCATCGCGCAATTAGCGCGCGTGCTGAGGCCTGGAGGCGCGTTGCGCTTTGCCAGCGACAGCGGCGACTATGCCGGCGAGGCGTTTCGCGCCATGCTTGGAAATGGGTCTTTCGCCTGGACCGCCGAAAGCGCCAAGGATTGGCGGACGCGGCCCGCCGATTGGCCGGAGACCCGCTATGAACGGAAGGCCTTGAGCGAGGACCGCAAACCGGCCTATCTGAGTTTCAGCCGCGTTTGACCGAAGGACACAAACGGATGCGCGCGTTCTGTCTCCTCTTGATCCTCCTCTCCTCGCCGGCGCTAGCCCTGGATCAAGTCCAGATCCTGTCCGCCTGCTACACCGACTGCGAGAAGGAAACCCAGTCGAACCCGGACTATAAGGCCTGCCTTGCGCGCGGCGCCGATAGGGCCGATGGGCTGCTCAATCAGGAGTTCGCATCGTTGCAGGACGGCGTCAGACGTGCGGCCATGGATATGAGTGTGAGGCCGGAACCCCAGCTCGACATGCTCAAGGAAGCGCAACGGAAATGGATCGCGCTCCGCGATGCGTCTTGCAGCTTCGAGGACAGTCTCGCCTTCGGCGCGACGGCAACCGGCGGCTATCTCTCGTCCTGCATCTGCGCCATGAGCTATCAACGCATCAACGATTTCGACCGCGTCAGGCGCGCGGTCCTAGGCCAGTAATTGGCGCGCAACCTCCTTGAATCATCGGCAAAAAACCGTATATTACGGTTGAACTCATGATTGGTTTTGATCAGGAGTGGGCCTTTCGCCCGCTCCTTTTTGTTAGGCGTCCCGCCTTGCTTCTTGGGCCCGCGGGAGTCATGGCCTTATCGATGTCGAGCAGAATCCCAAGCGCCGATTGCCGCTTCTCCCGGGAAACCGGAATCGAGCGCGAGATTGCCGACCTCGCCGAGTCCGTGCTTGACGAGCTTGGCTTGCGTTTGGTGCGGGTCAAGGTCTCGGGCCGTGACGGCGGCACCGTGCAGGTCATGGCCGAGGGGCCGGAAGGACTAATGACGATCGACGATTGCGCTTCGGTCAGCCGCAAGCTCTCGGCGTTGCTTGAGGCCCGTGACCCGATGCCGGGCGGCTACCGGTTGGAGGTTTCCTCGCCCGGTATCGACAGGCCTTTGGTGCGCCCCAGCGATTTCGCGTCATGGGTGGGTCACGAGGCGAAGCTAGAACTGAAGGAGCTCGTCGACGGCCGCAAGAGATTCAGGGGCGTGATTGCGGGGACCGCCAACGGCGAGGCCCTGCTTCGAATCGAATTATCCGGCGAGAAGGAGCCGCTCACCATCGGCATTCCGTTCTCGCTGATCAGCGAGGCAAGGCTCGTGGCGGATCAAGCCGCCATCCGCGCCGACCTCGCCGGCAAGAAGATTCATTGAGGCAGAAGATTTATTGAGGATTGTCCGCGGGAACTTTCGCAAGGCCCGCACAGAAAGACATAGCGGAGGCAAAGACACATGGCTCAGGCAGGCGTAAGCGCCAACAGGCTGGAGCTTTTACAGATCGCGGACGCGGTCGCGCGCGAAAAGGCGATCGATCGCCAGGTCGTCATCATGGCCATGGAGGACGCGATCCAGAAGGCCGCCAAGTCGCGCTATGGCAGCGAGAACGAGATCAAGGCCGAGGTCGACCCGAAGACCGGGGAGATCAGGCTGGCGCGGCTGCTCGAAGTGCTCGAGCAGGTGACCATGGACGCGACCCAGATTTCGCTGGCGGAAGCGCGCCGCCGGAACCCGGCCGCCCAGGTGGGCGACTTCATCGCCGAACCGCTGCCCCCGCTTGATTTCGGCCGCGTCGCGGCGCAGAACGCGAAGCAGGTGATCGTTCAGAAGGTGCGCGAGGCCGAGCGCGAGCGCCAATTCGAGGAATATAAAGACCGCGTCGGCGAGATCGTGAACGGCATCGTCAAGCGCGTCGAATATGGCAACGTTATCGTCGATCTCGGCCGCGCCGAGGCCATCGTGCGCCGCGACGAAACGCTGCCGCGCGAGAACTTCCGCTATGGCGACCGCATCCGCGCCTATGTCTATGACGTGCGCCGCGAGCAGCGTGGGCCCCAGATCTTCCTGTCGCGGACGCATCCGGAGTTCATGGCCAAGCTGTTCGCGCAGGAGGTGCCGGAGGTCTATGACGGCATTGTCACCATCAAATCGGTGGCGCGCGATCCCGGCAGCCGGGCCAAGATCGCCGTGGTGTCGAGGGATGCCTCCATCGATCCCGTCGGCGCCTGCGTCGGCATGCGGGGTAGTCGCGTGCAAGCCGTGGTGAACGAGCTGCAGGGCGAGAAGATCGACATCATTCAATGGTCGCCTGACGCCGCCACCTTCATCGTCAACGGGCTCGCCCCGGCCGAGGTGGTCAAGGTCGTGCTCGACGAGGACGCCGAGCGCATCGAGGTGGTGGTCCCCGACGCGCAGCTGTCGCTCGCCATCGGGCGCAAGGGCCAGAATGTCCGGCTTGCATCCCAGCTGACCGGTTGGGACATCGACATCATGACCGAGGCCTCCGAATCGGAGCGCCGCCAGGCCGAGTTCGCCGAGCGCTCGCAGATGTTCATGGAGGCGCTCGACGTCGACGAGGTCATCGCCCAGCTCTTGGCTTCGGAAGGCTTCTCCTCGATCGAGGAGGTAGCCTTTGTCGAGCCGTCCGAAGTCGCCTCGATCGAGGGCTTCGATGAGAACACGGCCGCCGAAATTCAAGCGCGCGCCCGCGAGCATCTGGAGAAGCTCGAGGCCGAGTTGGACGCCAAGCGCAAGGCCCTCGGCGTGGCGGACGATGTCGCCGCGGTCCCGGGCTTGACCACGGCCATGCTCGTCGCGCTCGGCGAGAACAACGTCAAGAGCTTGGAGGATCTGGCCGACTGCGCCACCGATGACCTTTTGGGTTGGAGCGAGCGCAAGGATAAGGAGACGGTCCACCACGACGGCATTCTCAGCACCTTCAGCCTTGGCCGCCCGGAGGTCGAGGAGGTGATCTTGGCGGCGCGGGTGAAGGCCGGCTGGATCAACGAGGCCGATCTGATTGTCGAGCCCGATGCGGTCGCGGCAGAAGAGGTCGCGGCCGAAGAGGATCAAGGCGAGGCACAGGCCGACGGCGCCGCGTGATGAGCGGCGTTCGGCATAAGAGTTTGAGGAGCAGGAGCTGTTGCGGCAGGATTTGGCCGAGCCATCGCATGGGACGCTTGACGAGCCGGACGACACCGTCCGCCGCTGCGCCCTCACGCGCGAGCGCCTGCCGAAGCAGGAGCTGATCCGCTTCGTCCTCGCCCCAAGCGGCGAGATCGTGCCAGATCTCAAGGAGCGGCTTCCCGGGCGCGGCATCTGGGTGACGGCCGCCCATGACCAGGTCGCGGAAGCGGCCAAGCGCAACGTCTTTGCCCGCGGTCTCAAGACCCAAGTCAGGGTGCCGGCGGACCTTGCCGACAGGATCGACCGGCTGCTCACCGAGAGCGCGCTGGGCGCTCTAGCCCTTGCCAACAAGGCTGGGGCGGTGACATTCGGAGCATCCAAGGTCGAGGAGGCCCTGGCCAAGGGCCGGGTCGTGGCGCTCATCCATGCGAGCGACGCCTCCGAGGACGGGTGCCGCAAGCTCGATGGAAAGCATCGTGCGAGTGTTAAGGATTCACCACGCGCAGCGATCCGCATCTTCAGTGCGGATGAATTGGGTTTGGCATCGGGGCGGACAAATGTGATACATGCAGCCGTGATCCAGGGCGGGGCGGCTGCGAAATTCCTCGCCGGCGCTTTTCGCGTCGAACGTTACCGCAGAGGCAATGGAGCCGCTGCCAGCCATTTGGGATCAGACACGGACAAGGAATGAGTGAAATTAACGAGACTGAAGACAAGACGGCTCGTGGGGCCAGGAAGTTGACGCTTAACGTTCGCCGGACAGTGGAGTCCGGCCATGTGCGCCAGAGCTTCAGCCACGGTCGTTCCAAATCCGTACTGGTTGAGAAGAAGAAGCGACGTGCCGTCGGCGCGGGTGCGGAGCCTTCACCGGCGGAGGAGACCGCGCCCAAGGTGGCAAACGCCGCGCCGGAGCAACCCCCGGCTCGTGGCCGCGACGAGTCCCAGCAGCGGCGCTCCGGTGTGGTGCTCCGGGCTCTCTCGGATGACGAAAAGGACGCACGGACCAAGGCTCTACAGGACTCGCGACTGCGAGAGGCGGAGGCACGCGAGAGGGCCAAGCAGGACGCCGAACTCCAGATCGTGACCAATGAGGTCAAGGCCAAGGAACAGGAAGAGGCGGCCGAGCGCCAGAAGGAAGAGGCGCGCCGCGAGGCCGAGCCCGAAACGCGGCGCAAGGTCGAGGAGGCTCCCCGCAAACATCTCATCGTCAAGGAAGAGGAAGAGGAAGCTCCCCGCACCCAAGAGGCGCGCCACAATAAGAAGGAGCGTCCGGTCAAGCCGAGGACCGGCGAGGAGCGCCGCGTGCGCGGCCGTCTCACCATCACCAATGCGCTCGACGAGGAGCAGCGGCAGCGGAGCCTTGCCTCGCTGAAGCGCCACCGCGAGCGGCAGAAGAAGCAGACTGGCGGCCCGCAAGCGCAACAGAAGATTCAGCGCGAGGTCGTGATCCCCGAGGTCATCACCATTCAGGAGCTCGCCAACCGCATGGCCGAGCGCGGAGTCGACGTGATCAAGTTCCTGATGAAGGACGGCGAGATGCACAAGATCACTGATGTGATCGACTCCGACACCGCCCAGCTTGTGGCGGAGGAGTTTGGGCACATGGTGCGCCGCGTGTCGGAGGCCGATGTCGAGGAGGGCTTCATCGGTGACGATGACAGCGCCGAGGACGTGCAGCCGCGCGCGCCCATCGTCACCATCATGGGCCATGTCGATCACGGCAAGACGTCGCTGCTCGACGCCATTCGCGCGACCGACGTCGTCGCGGGAGAAGCCGGCGGCATCACCCAGCATATCGGCGCCTACCAGGTCGAGACGCCGGCGGGCCAGAAGGTCACCTTCATCGACACACCGGGCCACGAGGCGTTCACCGCCATGCGCCAGAGAGGCGCACAGGTCACCGACATCGTCGTGCTCGTGGTCGCGGCCGACGACGGCGTCAAGCCGCAAACGGTCGAGGCCATCAATCATGCCAAGGCCGCTCGCGTCCCGATGATCATCGCCATCAACAAGATCGACAAGCAAGGCGCCGATCCCAAGCGCGTGCGTACCGAGCTGCTTAGCCACGAGATCGTAGTCGAGAGCCTGGGCGGCGATACGCTCGAGATCGAAGTGTCGGCCCTGAAGAAAATCGGTCTCGACAAGCTGCTCGAGGCGATCGCGCTGCAGGCCGAGGTGCTTGAGCTCACCGCCAATCCGGACCGCCCGGCCGAGGGCGTCATCGTCGAAGCCAAGCTCGAACGCGGGCGGGGCCCCGTGGGCACAGCGCTCGTCCAGCGCGGCACGCTCCGTCTCGGCGATCTCGTTGTCGCAGGCTCGGCCTATGGCCGCGTTCGCGCGCTGATCGACGATCACGGCGAGCAGGTCAAGGAGGCTGGCCCCGCGGTGCCGGTTGAGGTGCTCGGCTTCGATGCGGCGCCGGAAGCGGGCGATCAGTTCGCCGTGGTCGAGAGCGAGGCGCGGGCCAGGGAGATCACCAGCTATCGCGTGCGCGAACGGCGCAAGCGGCTTGCCGTGGCCGGTCAGCGCGGCTCACTCGAACAGATGATGAGCCAGATCAAGACCGCCGGCACCAAGGAATTCACGCTTCTGATCAAGGGCGACGTGCAAGGCTCGGTCGAGGCGATCGTTGCCGCTCTGGACAAAATGGGCACCGACGAGGTCAGGGCGCGCATCATTCATTCGGGCGTCGGCGGTATCACCGAATCCGATATTGGCCTTGCCGCGACGTCCGGCGCCGTTATTCTCGGCTTCAACGTGCGCGCCAACGTCCAGGCCCGCGAAGCGGCGGAGCGCGATGGCGTCGAGATCCGCTATTACGCCGTGATCTACGACCTCGTCGACGAGGTGAAGCAAGCCATGTCCGGCCTGCTCGCGCCGACGCGGAAGGAAACCTTCCTCGGCAATGCCGAGATCCTCGAAGTGTTCGTCATCTCCAAGGTGGGCAAGGTCGCCGGCTGCCGCGTCACCGAGGGCAAGGTCGAGCGCGGCGCTCAGGTCCGGCTGATCCGCGACAATGTCGTCATCCATGAAGGCAAGCTTTCGACCTTGAAGCGGTTCAAGGACGAGGTGCGCGAGGTCGTGTCCGGGCAGGAATGCGGCATGGCGTTCGAGGGCTATCAGGACATGCGCGCAGGCGACGTCATCGAATGCTTCGAGGTCGAGCACGTCCAGCGCACGCTTTGATGAACCACCGCGAAGCGGCGACCCATGACTGATCGCAATAAGGCAAAGACGCCAAGTCAGCGCCAGTTGAAGGTGGGCGAGCTCATTCGCCACGCTTTGGCCGAGATCTTTTTCCGCGGCGAGATCGTGGACGATGTGCTGAACCAATATTCGCTCACGGTGTCCGAAGTCCGCATGACGCCGGATCTGAAGCTCGCAACCGCCTTCGTGCTGCCGCTGGGCGGCGAGGGCGCCGAGGACGTGGTCAAGCATCTCGAGCGGCATAAGCGCTTCTTGCGCGGCGAGATCGCGCGGCGCGTGAGCTTGCGCCACACGCCCGAGCTCCGCTTCAAGATGGATACGTCCTTTGCCAGCTCTCAGCGTATCGACGAGCTGCTCGCCTCGCCCCAGGTCTCGCGCGACCTCGACAGCTAAACTGCCGAAGGACAGGGCGTGACATGGCGCGTCAGCGCAAAGGCTTACCCATTCACGGTTGGCTCATTCTGGACAAGCCGCAAGGCCTGACCTCGACCAAGGCCGTGACGCGGGTGAGGCAACTCTACGGCGCGGCCAAGGCCGGGCATGCCGGCACCCTCGACCCGCTTGCGACCGGCATACTGCCCATCGCCTTCGGCGAAGCGACCAAGACCGTCCCGTTCGCGGTGGAAGGCAGCAAGCAATACCGCTTCACCGTGCGCTTCGGCGCCAGCACCGATACCGACGATGCCGAGGGCAAAGTGGTGGCGAGGAGCGATCACAGACCCACGCGACCGGAAATCGAGGCGGCGCTTCCCGGCTTCGTGGGCGAGATCAGCCAGGTGCCGCCGCGCTATTCGGCCCTCAAAGTGGCTGGCGAAAGGGCTTATGACCTGGCCCGGGACGAGCAGGAATTCGAGCTTGCGCCGCGACCGGCTTTCGTCGCGAGCCTCATCCTCGTCGACATGCCCGATCCCGATCGTTGCGTGATCGAGGCGGAATGCGGCAAGGGAACCTATGTTCGGGCCCTGGCCAGGGATCTGGGGCAGGCGGTCGGGACGGTCGCCCATGTCGAGGCATTACGCCGCACCAGGGTCGGCGGTTTTGGCGAAGAAGGCGCGATTTCCCTGGCAAAGCTTGAGGAGTTAGGACATAGTGCGGCCGGCCGCGAAGCCCTTTTGGGCATGCTTAGGCCCGTGGAGACAGCGCTGGACGACATCCCGGCGCTCGCCATCAGCGGGCAAGACGCGGCCAGGCTCAAGAGAGGCCAACCCGTGCTGATTAGAGGCCGGGATGCTCCAATTCTCAAAGGGCCTGTCTACGCCACGTCACGAGGAAAGCTCGTGGCGGTGGGCGAGGTCAGCCAAGGCGAAATGCGCCCAACCCGCGTTTTCAACCTGGGTTAGGGCGATCGCCAACCACTCGGGAGATAACCGATGTCGATCAGCGCTTTGCGCAAGCAAGAGCTTATTACCGACTATGCGACGAAGCCCGGTGACACCGGGTCACCGGAGGTGCAAGTGGCGATCCTGACCGAACGGATCACCAACCTCACCGGACACTTCAAGACCCATAACAAGGACAACCATTCGCGGCGCGGGCTGCTGAAAATGGTTAGCCAGCGGCGGCGGCTGCTCGACTACGTCAAAGCCAGCGACGTCGACCGCTATCAAAAACTCATCAACCGCCTAGGCATTCGCCGGTGACGCGAGACGCTCACCGCCGCGCGCCGGTGGGATCCATCACGACATATCGACCCGAGCCTTCGCTTTCAGGGAGCCCGCTCGGGCGCAACTTTCCCTGCGCATTGAGACATCATCATGCTTGATAAGCACACTGTTGAAATTGAATGGGCGGGCCGTCCGCTCAAACTCGAGACCGGCCGCATCGCCCGCCAAGCAGACGGCGCCGTTCTCGCCCAATATGGCGGCACCACCGTGCTCGCCACCGCTACCGCCGCCAAGGAGCCGAGAGTCGGTATCGACTTTTTTCCGCTGACGGTGAACTACCAGGAGAAGACCTTCGCCGCGGGCAAGATCCCCGGCGGCTATTTCAAACGCGAGGGTCGCCCCACGGAGAAGGACACGCTCACCTCGCGGCTAATCGACCGTCCGATCCGGCCGCTCTTCGCCAGCGGCTTCAAGAACGAGACGCAGGTGATCTGCACCGTGCTCTCCCATGACATGGAAAACGACCCCGACGTCCTGGGGCTGATCGCGGCTTCCGCCGCGCTGACCCTTTCCGGCATCCCCTTCCTGGGACCAATCTGCGCCGCGCGGGTTGGCTATATCGCCGGCGAATACGTGCTGAACCCCATGATCGACGAAATGTCCGAGAGCTCGCTCGACCTTGTCGTCGCTGGCACCGCCGACGCGGTGCTGATGGTGGAATCCGAGGCTAAGGAGCTGCCGGAGGACATCATGCTCGGCGCGGTGATGTACGGGCAGAAGCACTTCCAGCCGGTGCTCGACGCCATCGTCAAGCTAGCCGAGCGCGCGGCCAAGGAGCCGTGGGAGCTGAAAAGCGACACAAGCGGCGAGGAGCTTACGGGCAAGGTGCGCGAATTGGCGGAAGCCGATCTGCGCGAGACCTACAAGATCGCGGCCAAGCATGAGCGCCGCGACGGCGTGGGCGCGGTCAAGCTGAAGGTGCTGGAGGCGCTGGCACCCGCCGACGATGACAGCGGTTTGGCCTCACGCGTGTCAGCCGCCTTCAAGGCGGTGGAGAAGGACGTGGTCCGCTCCGGCATTCTCGCCACATCCAAGCGCATCGACGGCCGCGACCTCTCGACGGTCAGGCCGATCGTGTGCGAGGTCGGCATCCTGCCGAGGACGCATGGCAGTGCGCTGTTCACGCGCGGCGAAACGCAGGCGCTGGTCGTGGCCACGCTCGGCACCGGCGAGGACGAGCAGTATGTCGACGCGCTCGAGGGCACCTACAAGGAAACCTTCATGCTGCATTACAACTTCCCGCCCTATTCGGTCGGTGAAGTCGGCCGCATGACCGGTCCTGGACGCCGCGAGATCGGTCACGGCAAGCTCGCCTGGCGGGCAATTCACCCCGTGCTGCCGGATCGCGACAGCTTCCCCTACACTATCCGCGTGGTTTCGGAAATCACCGAGTCGAACGGCTCGTCCTCCATGGCCACGGTGTGCGGATCCTCACTCGCCATGATGGATGCTGGCATTCCCTTGAGCCGGCCCGTTGCCGGTATCGCCATGGGGCTGATCAAGGATGCGACGGATTTCGCCGTTCTGTCCGATATCCTTGGCGACGAAGACCATCTCGGCGACATGGACTTCAAGGTTGCCGGCACGTCCGAAGGCGTCACTTCACTGCAGATGGACATCAAGATCACCGGCATTACTGAGGAGATCATGAAGGTCGCGCTGGATCAGGCGCGTGACGGCCGCATTCATATTCTCAGCGAGATGAACAAGGCGCTGACCGGCGCGCGGCCGGAGCTTGGCGAACACGCTCCGCGCATCGAGACGATCCATATCCCGGTCGACAAGATCAGGGAGGTGATCGGCTCGGGCGGCTCGGTGATCCGCGAGATCGTCGCGGAATCCGGCGCCAAGATCGATATCTCCGACGACGGCACGGTCAAGATCGCCTCGGCCAACGCCGAATCGATCCGGGCCGCGATCACCCGAATCAAGTCGATCACCTCCGAGCCTGAGGTCGGCGAGATCTATCAGGGCAAGGTGGTCAAGGTGATGGAGTTCGGCGCCTTCGTGAACTTCTTCGGCCCCAAGGATGGGCTCGTGCACATTTCCCAGCTTGGGGAAGGCCGGCCAAACGCCGTCACCGACGTGGTCAAGGAAGGCGACATGGTCTGGGTCAAGCTGCTCGGCTTCGACGACCGCGGCAAAGTCAAGCTGTCGATGAAGGTGGTCGACCAGGCGACTGGCAAGGAGCTGCAAAAGGCCGAAGCGAGCTAGGTCTCACTCCGAGGCTTTGCATGAACTTCTGAGAGGCGCCCTTGTGGCGCCTCTTTCGTTTTCTGGCGCTATTGCTTCTCGCAGCGCCAGCCGATGACGAAATATTCCGCATTGGTCGTCTGCCACTCATTGGCCTTGTCACCTGCGGATTTGAGGCAGGTGACCACGTCCGTCGCGGTCGCGCCGGTGACCGGCTTCTCGGTGCACTGTTCCGGGGTGGCAAGGAGACACACAAGCACAACTAGCTGAGCCATCGACATACGTCCTTCGCTGTTCGACTGAACTTACTGCGCTGCTTCGCGCGGCGGCTTCTCGACCGGGGGCGCTTGCTCCTTGTCGGTCTCCATGGCCTTCAACGCGGTCAAATTCGGCATGGAAATGGTGCTGTAGCCGCAATCGACGAAATGAATTTCACCCGTCACCGCTCCCGACAGATCCGAGAGCAAATAGAGTGCGGCGCCGCCAACCTCGTCGAGGGTCGGCGAGCGACCCATGGGCGCGTGACGCTGTTGGAAATGGAACAGGGTCCGCGCGTCGGAGATGCCCGCACCCGCAAGCGTGCGCATCGGTCCGGCCGACAAAGCATTGACCCTGATCCCCTGCGGCCCAAAATCGGAGGCAAGATAGCGCACGCTCGTCTCCAGCGCGGCCTTGGCCACGCCCATGACGTTGTAACAAGGGACGACCCGCGTCGCGCCGCCATAGGTCAGCGTCAGCAGCGAACCGCCCTGCGGCATCAGGTCGGAAGCGAGCTTTGAAATCTCGGTGAAGGAGAAGCACGAGATCACCATGGTGTGCTCGAAATTCTTGCGCGTGGTGTCGCAATAGCGACCCCTCAGCTCGTTGCGATCGGAGAAGGCAAGCGCGTGCACGACAAAATCGAGCGAGCCCCACTTCTTGCCGATCACCTCGAACATATGTTTGACGCTATCCAGATCGCCGACGTCGACCTGCTCGATGATCGGCGCGCCGATGGATTCGGCCAGCGGCACGGCGCGGCGGCCGAAGGCCCCGCCTTGGTAGCTGAAGGCAAGCTCGGCGCCCTGGCCATGGAGCACGCGCGCGATGCCCCAGGCGATCGAGCGGTCGTTGGCGACGCCCATCACAAGCCCCCTCTTCCCGGCCATCAGGGGCCCGGGCTCGGCGATGTCTTTTGTTGTTGTCATGGCATTTGCTCTGTTTTGGGTGAATGGGGGCGTTGGGTTTAGCCGTCATACCGTCGAAACACGAGGGTGGCGTTGGTACCGCCGAAACCGAAGCTATTGGACATAACGCAGTTAATATCGACGTTGTCCTGGCGCTTGCGCACGATCGGCATGTCGGCGAAGGCAGGGTCGAGGGTCTCGATATTGGCGGACTCGCAGATGAAGCCGTTATTCATCATCAACAGCGCGTAGATCGCCTCTTGCACCCCGGCCGCACCCAAGGAATGGCCGGTGAGCGATTTCGTGGCGCTGATCGCGGGCGACTTGTCGCCGAAGACCGCGCGGATCGCCTCGATCTCCTTCACATCGCCGATCGGCGTGGAGGTGGCGTGGGGATTGATGTAGTCGACACCATCGCCATCGAGCTTGGCAATGGCCATGCGCATGCAGCGCTCCGCCCCCTCGCCCGAAGGCTGCACCATGTCATAGCCGTCGGAGGTGGCGCCATAGCCCACGAGTTCGCCATAGATGCGGGCGCCTCGCGCCTTGGCATGTTCCAGTTCCTCGAGCACGACGACGCCAGCCCCTCCGGCGATGACGAAGCCGTCGCGATCGACGTCGTAGGCGCGGCTCGCTACTTCAGGCCGGTCGTTGAAGTCTGACGACATGGCGCCCATGGCGTCGAACAGGACCGACAAGGTCCAATCGAGCTCCTCGCCGCCGCCGGCAAAGACAATGTCCTGCTTGCCCCATTGGATCATCTCGGCGCCATTGCCGATGCAATGGGCGGAGGTGGAGCAGGCCGACGAGATCGAGTAGCTCACACCCTTGATGTGAAAGGGGGTGGAGAGCGTGGCCGAATTGGTTGAGGACATCGACTTCGGCACCTCGAACGGCCCGACCTTTTTGGGTCCCTTCTCGCGGGTGGTGTCGGCCGCCCGGACGATGGCGCGGGTCGAGGGTCCGCCCGAGCCCATGATCAATCCCGTTCGCTCATTGGAAACGTCGCTCTCTTCGAGCCCGGCGTCGCGGATCGCCTGCTCCATGGCGAGATAATTCCAGGCCGCGCCCGCGCCCATGAAACGGCGGACCTTGCGGTCGATCATTTGTTCCCAATCGAGCTTCGGCGCGCCATGAACCTGGCAGCGAAAACCGAGCTCGGCGTAAGTATCGGCCTTGACGATGCCGGATTTGGCTTCGCGCAGCGAGGCCAGCACCTCCTGGGCGCTATTGCCGATGGAGGACACAATGCCCATGCCGGTCACGACCACTCGTCTCATGGGTCAGTCCTTAAGAGTCCCGGGTCCGAATGTCACTGGATGCGGGACGGGTTCCGTTCAGGCGCTGGCGGCAGCGGCTTCGTCCGCCTGGAACAGGCCGACCCGCAAATCCTTGGCCGTATAGATCGTGTCGCCATCGGCCTTTAGCCAGCCATCGCCGGTGCCGAGCGTGAATTTCCGCCGGATCACCCGCTTGAGTTCGACCACATATTCCAGCTTGCGCATGGTCGGCAAGACCATGCCGGAGAACTTGACCTCGCCCACGCTGAGCGCGCGCCCCTGGCCTGGAGCGCCAAGCCAGCCGAGGAAGAACCCCAGAAGCTGCCACAGGGCATCGAGCCCAAGGCAGCCGGGCATCACCGGGTCTCCCTTGAAGTGGCAGGGGAAAAACCAGAGGTCCGGCTTCAAATCGAGCTCGGCCACGATGCGGCCGTGGCCATGCTCGCCGCCCTCCTCCATGACCTCGGAGATGCGGTCGAACATCAGCATGGGCGGCAGGGGCAATTGCGCATTGCCGGGCCCAAACAGCTCGCCGCGCGCGCAAGCAAGCAAATCCTCATATTCGAACCGGTCGCGCCGCTCTGCCATTCTTATCCTTCCTTACGCGGGATTCTAACCCTCCCCAACGGCCGGCCATTTCCTAACACAGTCGAGGCCCTACCAAAAGCCTGCCCACGCCATGCGCATGGGGCGCTTGTTCTCGTCCTGGCGTTGCAGGGAGGGTCGCTTCCCCATATATTGTTGTGACCATGACAGGTTCGGCTACCGATCTGACCATTCACGAGCGCCTGCGCGACGCTGGCTTGCGCCCAACGCGTCAGCGGGTTGCGCTCGCGCGCCTCCTATTCGAGACGGGCGACCGGCACGTCACGGCCGAGCTGTTGCACGAAGAGGCGCAACACCGAAGGGTCCCGGTTTCGCTCGCCACGGTCTACAACACGCTGCACCAGTTCACCGAAGTGGGCCTATTGCGGGAAGTCGCGGTGGAAGGGGCCAAGACTTATTTCGACACCAACACGTCGAACCACTACCATTTCTTTTGCGAGCAATCGGGCCAGCTCATGGACATGGACACCTCGGCGATCCGGGTCGAAGGCCTGCCCGCGGCGCCCGACGGCATGACCATCTCGCGCATCGATGTGCTCGTGCGCCTCGTCGACGACCGCAAGCGCTAAGCCGCAAAACCTCATCCTGAGTGGTCGCGGGACGCGGCCGTCTCGAAGGATGACCCCATGCTTCGAGATGCGGGCTTCGGCCGCTCCTCACCCTGAGGCACCTATTTGATCACCTCGCCGCGATAGACGCCCCACAGCTTGTCCTGCTGCACGAAGCCGGAATAACTGTCGATCGACAGCTCGCACCATTCCCCGTCACAGGCGAGAACGTTGCCGAGGACGCTCGGCGCCAGCGCGGCGACGGTGGTCGCACCGGTCGATTTCCTGGAGAACAGGGGCACACTTTCTTCGGTCTTGGTCCAGGGAGCGATCAGTACGGTACGCCGACCACTGAGCAAGCTGTGGAACACCCAACCATCCGCGCCCTCGCTGTCGCGAACACGCCGCCAATTGTCCGACTCGGCGATGATCTCGACCGGAAGCCCCGCGCGGCTGAACACCCAGACAATGGCCTGGTCAGAGCTTGGGCCTCGCCGCACATTCACCCGGTCCGATTTCAGGCTGACGAAGCGGGGCACCGGCAGCCGCGTTTGGCCGTTTGCCGCGGTCGCGGCTCCGTCATCGCCGGCGGCGCGGGCCTCGACGCCCGCGAGCAATACAAGGACAGTGGCGATCTTGATCGCCACGCCGATCCGATATCGATACCCCAATGCTTCGGCCCCGCTGTTGATGCCCGAAAGTCGCGAGCCGTGCCGGGAGGCCAGTCTCCCGCGCGAATCGCCTTCACCTGTGATGGGGCAGAAAAGTGAACGGACCATGGCCTCGCGCCAAGATGACGCTTATCTGTGGGGGCTGCTTCTGTTAGAGAAGGCTCGCTTGCGCCGCTTTCACGGCGCCATTGTTTTTACCGTGGGGTAAGCTCCTACCCCACGCACATCCTGACGGGAAGACCTATGGCTTCTGAACGACCGCACATTATTGTCACACGTAAGCTGCCGGAGGTGGTGGAAACCCGCCTACGCGAACTGTTCGACGCCGAGCTCAATCTCGACGACAAACCTCTGTCCAGGGACGAGCTGATCAATGCGGTGAAGACCGCCGATGTTCTCGTCCCCACGGTGACCGACCGAATCGATCGGGCGATCTTGAGCCAGGCGGGCCCGCAGCTTAAATTGATCGCCCAGTTCGGCACCGGCGTCGACAATATCGACCTCGAGACTGCGCGGAACCGCAGCATCATCGTCACCAACACGCCGGGCGTGCTGACGGAAGACACCGCCGACATGACCATGGCGCTTATTCTCGCCGTGCCCCGGCGGCTGGCCGAGGGCGCCCGCATCCTCAAAGTGGGCGACAGCGAATGGCATGGCTGGTCTCCAACTTGGATGCTGGGTCACCGTATCTTCGGCAAGCGCCTCGGCATCGTCGGGATGGGACGCATCGGCCAGGCCGTGGCCAAGCGGGCGCGGGCCTTCGGCTTGCAGGTGCACTACCATAATCGCCGGCGCGTGGCGCCCGACGTCGAGAAGGCGCTCGAAGCGACCTATTGGGACAGCCTCGACCAGATGCTCGCCCGCATGGACATCATCTCGATCAACTGCCCGCATACGCCGGCTACCTACCATCTGCTGTCGGCGCGGCGGCTCGCGCTGATGAAGCCCACGGCCTATATCGTCAATACCGCGCGCGGCGAGGTGATCGACGAGAACGCGCTGGCGCGCATGATCGAGAACGACGAGCTCGGCGGCGCCGGTCTCGACGTATTCGAGCACGAGCCGGCGGTGAACCCCAAGCTGCTCAAAAGCGAGAAGGTCGTGGTGCTGCCCCATATGGGCTCGGCCACGCTCGAAGGCCGCGTCGATATGGGCGAGAAAGTCATCATCAACATCAAGACCTTTCTCGACGGACATTCGCCGCCGGACCGCGTCCACCCCGCGATGTTCTAGCCGCGCGGCGGCGGTAGCTCTCGGCTCTCGACATGCTCGGGGCGGAAGCCCATGCCGACCAGTCGCGCGGGAATGCGGCGGAGCCAGGGCACGCGGTTGAGCAGCTTCACCACGAATGGCGCGCGTGGCCTCGTGCGCAGGGCAAGCACCGTGCTGATCACACGCTTTTGGATGAAGACTTGGAGCGCCTGCGTCAGGCGCGTCGGCAATTGCCGCCGCTCTTGTACTTGGCGCAGAAGCTCGACCGATACCGGCCCTTGCCGAAGCGGCCGCGCGAGGATGTTAGCTGCTGCCACCGCATCTTGAACGGCAAGATTGATGCCGATGCCGCCGACCGGAGACATGGCGTGAGCGGCATCACCAATGCAGAGCACGCCCGGCGCGTACCAGCGCTTCAGCCGGTCGACCGTGACGGTGAGCAGCTTCACGTCGTCCCAGCTGGCGATCTCGTGCATGCGGTTGGCGAGAGCGGGATTGAGCTTGACGATCTGGTCGCGGAAGGCTTCGAGCCCACGGCGGTGCAGCTCCGCATATCCGCCTTTGGGTATGACGAAGGCGCACTGCCAATAATCGCCGCGGTCGAGCATGATGAAGAACCTTCCGGCTTCGATGCGGCCGAGGGTCTGGGTGCTATCGTCGGGGCGCTTGGAGAGGCGGAGCCAGAGCACATCCATGGGCGCGCCCAAATCTTCGATCTCGAGGCCGGCAAGATCGCGTACCACCGAATGGCGGCCATCGGCGCCGACGACGAGGTCGGCATGCACCTCCAACGAGCCGCCCGGCGTCTTCGCCCGCACCCCCATCACCCTGTCGCCATTCTTGAGCAGATCGGTGACCTCGGCCTGCATTTTGAGCCCGAAGCTCGGGTAGCGCTTGGCCTGATCGGCAAGGAAGTCGAGAAAGTCCCATTGGGGCATGAAGGCGATGAAACGGCAGCGCGTCGGTAAATGGGAAAAATCGGCGATGGCGATGCGGTCCTCGCCGATCTGGGCGGCGAGCTCCCGCACCTCCTGATGCGGCCGCTTTAGAAACGCGTCGAGAAGTCCCAGCTCGCCCATAATTTCGAGCGTCGAGGGATGGATGGTGTCGCCGCGAAAGTCGCGAAGGAAATCTTCGTGCTTCTCGAGCACCAGCACCGCGACGCCGGCGCGGGCCAGCAGATAGCCCAGCATCATGCCGGCAGGACCGCCGCCGGCGATGCAACAGCGCGTGGTGACGGTTTCAGCCGCCGGCATCGGCCATGGCCTGGCGGTGATGCGACAAATCCGTGAAGCGCGGGCTCTTGCCGTTGAGCGGGTTCTCCGGATCCCAGCCGTAGTCGAAGGTGCTGAAGCGGGTCTGGAGCGCGTCGTAGAGCAGGAGCCGCCCGACCAGACTGTCGCCAAGGGAGAGCAGCTCCTTCACCACTTCGATCGCCTGCAGGGTTCCCATCACGCCAGCCACGCCGCCGAGGATGCCGGCCTCGGAGCAAGGCGCAACGGTTCCCGCCGGCGGCGGCTCGGGGAACAGGCAGCGGTAATTCGGCCGGGGGTTGCCGTCGTCGTCGCGCTCGAAGGCGCGAAAGCTGGTGAGAGTGCCGTCAAACGGCCCCACCGCGGCCGAGACCAGCGGACGCTTGGCGAAATAGCAGGCATCGTTGACGAGATAACGCGTGGCGAAATTATCCGAACCGTCGGCGACGATGTCGTATTGGGCCACGATGTTAAGTGCGTTCTCGGCCTGAAGCCGCGTCGAGTAGAGCCGCGTCTCGACATGCGGGTTCAGACGCTCGATGGTCTTCGCCGCGCTTCGCGTCTTGTAGGTGCCGACGCTTGCCGTGTCATGGGCAATCTGACGTTGGAGATTGTCGAGGCTGACCCTGTCGTCGTCGATGATGCCGATCTGGCCGATGCCGGCGGCGGCGAGATAGATCAGGAGCGGCGAGCCGAGGCCGCCCGCGCCCACGACCAGCACCTTGGCGGCTTTCAGGCGCTGCTGACCCTCGCCGCCGATCTCCTTCAGCACCAGCTGGCGCTTGTAGCGCTCGATCTCGTCGGGCTTGAGCATAGTCGGGAATGTAGAACATCACTCCCCGTGTCACCAGTTACCGGCCGTCGAGCGACACAGCGTTCTCCATGGGTTCGTCATTGCCGGGCTTGACCCGGCGATCCATTCCCTGAAGTCTCAACTTGCTGAGGCACCACGGCATGGATGCCCGGATCAAGTCCGGGCATGACGTGTTGCTCTGTCAGCCGGTGGAGCCGAAGCCGCCCTCGCCGCGCGACGTGGTCTTGAGTTCCTGGGCCAGATCAATGCGGACATGCTCGACCCGCGCCACCACGAGCTGGGCGATACGGTCGCCGCGCCGCACCGTGACCGACTCGGTGCCGAGATTGACAAGCAGGATTTTGACCTCGCCGCGATAGTCGGAATCGATGGTGCCGGGGCTATTGAGCAAGGTCACACCCGATTTGAGCGCGAGTCCCGAACGCGGCCGAAGTTGCGCCTCATAACCCGCCGGCAGCTCGACGGCGAAGCCGGCGGGCACCAGTGCGCGCGCGCCGGGCGCAAGCTCGAGCGGCGCGTCCTCGGGAACGGCGGCGAGAATATCGAGGCCTGCCGCGTGCCTGGAGTGATAGGCAGGAAGCGGAAGCCCCTCGCCATGGGGAAGGCGCAAGAAGCGCAAGGTCACGCCCGGCCCGCGCGGCACAGCCGCAATCACTCGGCCGCCAAGCGCAAGCTCGACAGCGTCTCGGCCGCGCGCTCGATCAAGCGCCGCGCTGCTTCGTGTTTACTCATGGCCTGCCAGTCCTCAGCGCCCTCGGCCGTGATGAGATGGATGCGCGTGTTATCCTTGCCCATGACGCCGGTCCCAGGCGAGACGTCGTTTGCCACGATCCAATCGGCGCCCTTTGCCTTGCGCTTGGCTGCGGCATTGCCCAGCACATTCTCCGTCTCGGCGGCGAAGCCGATGACGAGGCGCGGCCGCTGCGGGCCAGGACGCTCGGCGCCGAGGCCCTTCGCGCCGAGACCGGCGATGGTCGCGAGGATGTCCGGGTTTTGCGTGAGCGTCAGTGCGGTCTCGCTGCCCGCCGCTTTCTTGAGCTTCTGCGGGGCTTCTTCGCGAGCGCGCCAATCGGCGACCGCGGCGGCGCAAATGGCAATGTCGGCGGGGAGCGCGGCCAAAACCGCCTCTAACATCTCCCGCGCCGTCTCGACCCTGACAACCCTGACGCCTTCCGGATCGGGGAGTGTCACGGGACCGCTCACCAGCGTCACCTCCGCGCCAAGCGCCGCTGCCGCGAGGGCGAGCGCATGACCCTGCTTTCCGGATGAGCGGTTGGCGATGTAGCGGACAGGGTCAAACGGCTCGTGCGTCGGGCCCGAGGTAATCAGCACGCTGCGGCCTGAGAGCGGCCCACCCAGTTTCACCGACAGCAGCCGCTCGATCGCCTGCACGATCTCGGCCGGCTCGGCCATGCGCCCCGGGCCATATTCGCCGCAGGCCATGTCGCCCTCATTGGGACCGATAAAGGCGATGCCGTCGTCCCGCAGCGTGGCGATGTTCCGCCGCGTGGCCGGGTGCTGCCACATGCGGACATTCATCGCCGGCGCGACCAATGGCTTCTTGACGGCGGCGAGCAGTACGGCGGTGGCGAGATCGTCGGCCAACCCCTGCGCCATTTTGGCCATGAGGTCGGCGGTCGCGGGCGCCACGACAATGAGGTCGGCCTCGCGCGACAACCTGATATGTCCGATCTCGGCCTCGTCCTTGAGGTCGAACAGATCGGTGAAAGTCTTCTCCTCGGTGAGCACCGAGAGCGACAGCGGGGTCACGAATTCAGCGCCGCCGCGCGTGAGGATCGCACGCACGCTGGCGCCCCGCTCTCGCAAGCGGCGGACGAGCTCGAGGCTCTTATAGGCGGCGATGCCGCCGCCGACGATCAGTAGGATGCGCTTGCCTTGCACTTCACTCACACTCCGCGTTATGCCGGGCATCGACGTCTCGGACTAGATCAAAATCGTGGATGGCCGGCCCGGATTTCGCTTGGCTTCCAGGATCCACAATCATTAAGATAGGTCCTTGGGTCAGCACCCGTCATACGGGAGCAACCTAATGGCGCGGTAACGAATTATCTGTGCGCGATTTCGGAACTTAGCGGTGTCCAAGAGGAGAAGTACCATGCTTAGATATTTAGGTATCTTAGCTTTTATACTCTGTTCCTCGTCAGGTTATTTGCTTGCAGCGGATAACGGGCCACAAGCAGCCCCGCCAAGCACGGATTCGGGTTCAAATACTAGCACCAGCACAAATACTAACACGAGCACCAGCACCAATACCAACCTACACGATCCATCAAAGAGCCCGATGACTAACAAGCCGTTCATTAACCAAGTGGATCCTATTACTCTCGAGCCAAAATAACGCTCAGGAGACGCCTGAACCTCCCTGGGGAAAGGTGAGCCCTGCTAGAGTAGGGCTTGTCACTCAACAGCTAAAACAGGAGCGCAAGGGCGATAACCGCCAGCGCGATGGCGCCAAGCCAAATGCCGATGCGGCCCATGCGGTTTTGCCGGCTTTGCGCCTCGGCCAGACGCTCGACCGAATGATCGTCGAGGCGTACGCCCTCCTCGGCCATGGCCGAAAAGGCCTCCGCCGTCCGCTCGGCCTGGCTCAACAGTTTCGGGACGTCGCCCATGAATTTTCCGACCGATACGGCGCCTTCGGCCGCGGCCTCGAATTGTGCCTCCGCCCCGAATTGGGTCTGCAGCCAGGCCTTCACCACCGGCTCCGCCACCACCCATATATTCAGCGCGGGATCGAGGCCTCGGCCAACGCCCTCGACCACGACCATGGTCTTCTGCAACAAGAGCAGTTCGGGCCGCGTCTGCATGTCGAATACTTCGGTATATTGGAGCAGCTGGCCGAGCAGCTGCGCCATTGAAATCTCATTCGCCGGACGGTCCATGATCGGCTCGCCGATGGCGCGGAGCGCCTGCGCGAACATATCGACCGAGTGGCGGCGCGGCACATAGCCGGCCTCGAAATGCACTTCGGCCACGCGGCGATAGTTCCGGGTGATAAAGCCATGCAGGATCTCGGCGAGGAAGCGCCGCTCCTTCATCCCGAGCCGCCCCATGATGCCGAAATCGACGGCGACGATGCGGCCTTCCTTGTCGACGAACAGATTGCCGGGGTGCAAATCGGCGTGGAAGAAGCCATCGCGCATGGCGTGGCGGAGAAAAGTCTGCATCAACCGCGCGCCGAGCGCCTTCAGATCGTGGCCTTGCGCGCTGAGCGCCGCATGATCGGAGATCTGGGTGCCGTCGATCCATTCGAGCGTCAGCACGCGGCGGGCACTTCGGCTCCAATCCACCCCCGGAACGCGAAAGCCTTCGTCGTGCTTGGAATTCTCGGCCATTTCGGAGATGGCGGCGGCCTCCATGCGCAAATCCATCTCGATGGCGACGGACCGCGCCAGCGTGTCGACCACAGCCTTGGGCCGAAGCCGGCGCGAGGGCGGATGAAACCGCTCGATCATTTTCGCGGCGAAGACATAGGTGTCGAGGTCCTGGTTGAAGCGCTGCTCGATGCCGGGACGGAGCACTTTGACGGCGACGGGCTTGAGCGCCCCGCCGGGCTCGCGCACCGTGGCCTTGTGCACCTGCGCGATCGAGGCTGCCGCTACGGGTGGACCGAATTCTACGAACAGCTTGTCGATGGGGGCTTCCAGCGCCTCCTCCACCGCTTTCACCGCCTCCTCCTGCGAGAACGGCGGGAGGCGGTCTTGGAGCGTGGAGAGATCGCGCGCCAGCTCGCGGCCGATGATGTCGTCCCGCGTCGCCAGGAACTGACCGAGCTTGATGTAGGACGGCCCAAGCGAGGTGAGCGCGGTGGAGAGCCGCGCCTCGTTGGCGGTGCCGGTCACGCCATTGGCCTTGCGCCTGAGCGGCGCGGTTATGCGGCCGAACAGCGCCAGCGGTGGCGGCAGCCGCATTTCGTCGGGGAGCACGCGTGCGCCAGACCAGGCGATGATTGCCCCGGCACGCGTCAGCCTTGCCATATTCGTGATCGCGTTCATGGCCTCAAAGCCGCCAGCCCGAGTGGATGGCGGCGATTCCTCCGGTGAGATTGCGGTAGCGCACCTGCTCCAGCCCCGCATTCTCGATCATTCCCATGAAGGATTTCTGATCGGGGAAGCGGCGAATACTCTCAACCAGATAGCGATAGGAGTCCGCATCGCCCGCGACAAGGGCGCCGAGCGCCGGGATCGCATTCATGGAATAGGCGTCATAAAGCGTATCGAGGAGCGGCGTCTCGACCGCGGAGAATTCGAGACAGAGGAAGCGCCCCCCGGGCTTCAGCACGCGGAAGGCCTCGCGCAGCGCCGCCTCCATATGGGTGAGATTGCGCATGCCGAAGGCGATGGTATAGGCGTCGAAGCTGTTGGAGGCGAAGGGCAGCACCTCGGCGTTGCCGCGAACGAAGGCGAGTCGCTCGCCTTCACCCGACCGCGCCCGCCCGGCCTCGATCATTTCGGCGCTGATGTCGCAGATGACGGCGCGGGAGCCCTCGCCTGAGGCTTGCAGGAAGCGCGAGGCGATGTCGCCGGTGCCGCCAGCAACGTCCAGCAAGGCATAGGATTGGCGCCCTTTGGGCGGCGCCAGCCAGGTGATGAGGTCGTCCTTCCACAGCCGATGGAGACCGCCAGACATTACATCGTTCATGAGGTCGTAGCGCCGCGCCACGCGGGCGAAAACCTCGTTCACCAGCCCCTGTTTTGCCGGCGCGGACACGGAGGCGAAGCCGAAACTTGCCTCACTCTCCTCGTTTTCGGCTTTGCCCGGGGTGGTGGCCATACGCGGGACAATAGCGCAAGCCCCAAAATCGCGCTATTGTTGCAACGCAACTAAATCATTTTGCAGTGCGAAAGCCCGATGCCCGAACTGCCCGAAGTCGAGACCGTAAGACTTGGCCTGGCGCCCGTACTGGTCGGCAACAGCTTCAGCTGCGTGGAGCAGCGGCGCCAGGATCTGCGCTTTCCGCTACCTCAGCACTTCGCCCAAAGGCTCGAAGGGCGGACCATCGACGGGCTTGACCGGCGCGCCAAATATCTCCTGGCACGGCTCGATGATGGCGAGGTGCTGGTCATGCATCTCGGCATGACCGGCCGCTTCCGCATCGTCAAACCCCATGGCACGGCCGTCAAACCGGGCGACGCCGCGGAGGCGAAGCGGCGCATCCCGAAGCATGAGCACATCGTGTTTCATTTCGCCGATGGGGCCGCGGTCCGCTACAGCGACACGCGCCGCTTCGGCTTCATGGATCTGATTCCAGGCGCGGAGCTTGAAAGCCACGCTCTGTTCAAGGGGCTCGGCGTCGAGCCCCTTGGCGAGGACCTCACACCCGAGTGGCTCGCATCGAGGCTGAAGGGCAAAACTGCCTCGATCAAGGCGGCCCTCCTCGATCAGAGGGTGATCGCCGGGCTCGGCAACATCTATGTCTGCGAAGCGTTGTTCCGCGCCAGGATTTCGCCAGTGCGCAAGGCCGGGACGCTCGCCACCAAGACCGGCAAGCCGACGAAGGAGACGAAAGCCCTGGTCGAAAGCATCAAGGCCGTGCTCCAGCAGGCGCTCGGAGCCGGCGGTTCGTCGTTGCGCGACTACGCCCGCACCGACGGCAGGCTCGGCCGCTTCCAGCATTCGTTCAAAGTGTACAGGCGGGAGGAAAAACCCTGTCGAAGCAAAGGCTGCCGCGGCACCGTCCGCCGCATCGTCCAGAGCGGCCGCTCGACCTTCTATTGTTCAAACTGTCAACGCTAAGGGAACCCGACCACCATGTTTGCCAATGAACTCAGCAGGGAACAAGAACAGCCCGCCGCGCCAACCTACGAGACCATCGTCGTCACCACCAAGGGCAAGGTAGGGCTCATCACCCTCAACCGCCCGCATGCGCTCAACGCCCTCAACACGCTCCTCATCAGCGAGCTCAATCGGGCGCTTGACAAATTCGAGGCAGATCCGCAAGTCGGCTGTATCGTCATCACCGGGGACGAAAAGGCGTTTGCCGCCGGCGTCGACATCAAGGAGATGCACAAAAAGACGTTCGTCGAGGCCTATGGCAGCGACTTCATCGCGCCGTTCGACCGCATCAGCCATTGCCGCAAGCCGATCATCGCCGCAGTCGCGGGCTATGCTCTTGGCGGCGGCTGCGAGCTCGCCATGTCTTGCGATATCATCCTCGCCGCCGACAACGCCTCCTTCGGTCAGCCAGAGATCAATCTCGGCATCATGCCGGGCGCAGGCGGCACGCAGCGGCTCACCCGCGCCGTGGGCAAGGCCAAGGCCATGGAACTTTGCTTGACCGGCCGCCGCATGGACGCCGAGGAAGCCGAGCGCTCGGGGCTGGTCAGCCGCATCGTGCCGGTGGCGGAGCTGATGGACGAGGCGATGAAGGTGGCGAATAAGATTGCCAGCCTGTCGCAGCACGCGGTGATGATGATCAAGGAGGCGATCAATCGCGGCTTTGCCACCACGCTGGCCGAAGGCACGCGCTTCGAGCGGGGCCAGTTCTATTCGCTGTTCGCGACCGAAGACCAGAAGGAGGGGATGGCGGCTTTCATCGAGAAGCGGAAGCCGGTCTTCACCAACCGCTAGGGCCGAACGCGCTCGCCCCTTGGGGGAGAGGGCTTGCCGCCGCGATCTTGCGCGCCGAAACCTGCGCAAGTCGCATGGCGGGAAGGATGATGGGACGCCGACCCGCCAGCGCTAAAGCCGCCTCACCCGGCTCGCCGCAAGACGCCGCCAGGCGACCTCTCCCCGCTGGGAAGAGCTGAAGCTTCACGCCCCGTAATAGTCGCGGTACCAGGCGACGAAGCGCTCAACCCCCTCTTTGATCGGGGTCGAGGGCTCGAAGCCGACGGCGGCTTTCAGCGCCTCGACATCGGCATAGGTTTCCGGCACGTCGCCCGCTTGAGCCGGCAGCATCTCGAGCTCGGCCTTGCGGCCCACGGCCGCCTCGATCACGGCGATATAGTCGAGCAGCGCCACCGGATTATTGTTGCCGATATTATAGAGGCGATAGGGCGCGGACGACGTCGCCGGATCGGGGTCCTCGGCGCGCCAATCGGGATCGGGCGTCGCGATCGTATCCAGGGTCCGCACCACGCCTTCCACCACGTCGTCGATATAGGTGAAGTCGCGCGAATGGTGTCCGTGGTTGAAGACCGGGATCGGCTTCCCCTCGAAAATATTGCGGGTGAACTGATACAGCGACATATCCGGCCGGCCCCAGGGGCCGTAGACGGTGAAGAAGCGCAGGCCCGTCACCGGGAGGGCAAAGAGATGGGCATAGGAGTGGGCCATCAGCTCGTTCGCCTTCTTGGTCGCGCCGTAAAGGCTCACGGGATGATCGACATTATCGCTGACGCTGAAGGGCAGCTTACGGTTGGCGCCATAGACCGAGCTCGACGAGGCGTAGACTAGATGCTCGATGCCGTGATGGCGGCAGCCTTCCAGCACATGCAGGAAGCCGGTGATGTTGGCGTCGATATAAGCGTGGGGGTGTTCGAGCGAGTAGCGGACGCCGGCCTGCGCGGCGAGATGAATGACGCGATCGGGCTTCTCCTCGGCGAAGACGGCCTCGACGATCTCCCGCTCGGCCAGATCAGCCTTGATGAAGCTGAAGCCGTTCCGCCTTGTGAGTCGCGCAAGCCGCGCCTCTTTCAGGGCGACATCATAGTAGGGGCTGAGATTGTCCAGCCCGACCACCTCATCGCCGCGATCGAGCAGCCGGGTCGCCGTATGAAAACCGATGAAGCCGGCGGCGCCGGTGACCAGGATGCGCATAGGTTTGTGCTCTACCTCCACTCGCCTCGACCGAGCGAAGCGCCGCCACAAGAGCCACCGGCGCTTCCCCTGTCAACCTCGTGCGGCTGCGGCCCCCTCGCAGCCAGTTGACGCTCAATTGCGCCCTCGCTATAGACCGGGGCTCGTTATCCTCAATTCTTCCGCGCTTTCCGGGACCAGCCGGTGCCGAAGAAGCTCAAAGTCTAGGAACTGACGCATGGCCAATACCAGATCGGCAAAGAAGGCTGCCCGCCAAACCATCCGCCGCACCGAAGCCAACAAGGCACGGCGGAGCCGCATGCGCAGCTCGGCGCGCAAAGTCGAGGAGGCGATCGCCTCGGGCGATAAGGCCGCCGCGCAGGCGGCGCTGAAGGCAGCCGAGCCCGTCCTTGTTCGTACGGCACAACAAGGGCTCCTTCATCGCAGGACGGCGTCGCGCAAGGTCTCCCGTCTGGCGAAGCGCATCAGCGTCATGGGCGCCTAAAGCAAAAAAGCACGACTGTTGCAGTTGGGTGACGGACGCCGCGAATAGAGGCAACCGAGCCGCCCCCTGCCATGTCAATTCGGTGAATAATTTCCAACGGGTTGACGTCAAAACGCAAGGCCCCGGCGCTGAGGGGCTCCCCCCCTCCAGAAAAATTTCCATCTCGGTGAGACTTGGGCCGCTGGGCCGCGGGCGTGCGGCACGAGCCGCCGGGGCGAAGATTCAGCCTTGCGGGACAGAGGCTTGGTGGGCGCTGCATATCCTCCGCCAACGTTGGATTCTGGGGATATTCGCGCGACCCGCTCGCTTGATCACCGCGTTTACCATGTGTATAGTCCAACCATCCGAACGGGGCAGTTCCCCTCCTCACAATTGAGCGTCATCGACCGGACAGCAGTCCGGGGACACTTGTCTTGTCTCCATTGTAAGGCTTGTGGGAAAGTTGTAGACAATTAGGCGTATCCTGTGGGTGGCTTTGTGTTCTGGTGCCGCATAGCCACCAGATTTAGTGACAATCATTCATTTTGTGCTTGGCAATTGCTTTTGCAAGAGAGAGGAAGTGTCTCTTGGGCGATCAGAGTTCCGTTAGGGCCGTCGACGATGTTGACGTCGCCACGACGTGGGAGGGCCTGACGTCGAGGACAGGCGCACAGCTTGTCGACGTGCGCACCCGCGCGGAGTGGACCTATGTCGGGATTCCGGATCTCGGTCCGATCGGCAAACGGGCTGTCCTGGTTGAGTGGCAGACTTTTCCCGACCAGAGCGTGGATCCACGCTTTATCGAGCGCCTTGCCGGAGAACTGAAGGCCCTGAACGTCCAGTTGGACGACGATCTTTATTTTATCTGCCGTTCGGGCAGCCGGAGCATGGCTGCGGCCAGAGCGATGGTAGAAGCGGGCTACCGGGCTTGTCACAATGTCGCCGGCGGTTTTGAAGGACCGCTTGACGATTTGCGTCACCGTGGCACCGTTGGGGGGTGGAAGGCTACCGGTCTTCCCTGGCTGCAAGGCTAGGTTGGGAGGACCTTCCGTGGGACGGTCACGACTGTCCGCGTCCGATTTTGTTGACTGCTCAAGTATGAGGTGTGCGGTGCGTACGGCGCGAACGAGAACAATGGAGCGGAACAAAAACCGTGGCACAGCAAGAGCAATTCGCGGTCCCAGGCGAAGCTTGGGGGCGGGTCAAGAGCCGGCTACGCGCGGAGTTGGGCGAAGACGTCTTCGCCAGCTGGTTTAGGGGGGTCGAACTTGAGCGACTCGATGAAGGCTGCGTCCACCTCACGGTGGCGACACGCTTCTTACGCAACTGGCTGAGATCGCATTATTACGACTTCGTGCTCAAGCTGCTCCGGGCAGAATGGGCGGAAGTCGACCGCGTCGAATTCAGGGTCAGGCAGCCGCATTTCGTCAATGAGGCGCCAAGGGAAGCGTTGCGCCAGCAGCGGAGCCTCGCGCCCGTGGCGGAGGACGTGGCGCCGTTGCCCATGCCGTTGCGCACGGGCTATGGCGGGTTCGAGGGCTCTCCCCTCGATCCGAGACTATCTTTCGCCACCTTTCTCGTCGGCGCCTCGAACCGGCTTGCCCACGCCGCGGCCCAGGAGGTCGCTGGTGCGTTCTCGACCCCGCAGCAGCTGTTCAATCCGCTGTTCGTTCATGGCAGCGTCGGCTTGGGCAAGACCCATCTGCTGCACGCCATCTCATGGGACATCAAGCAGCGGAAGCCCGAGGCGCAGGTCCTCTATTTGACGGCCGAACGCTTCATGTCCGGCTTCGTGCAGGCCTTGCGCGCCCGCGATGCGCTCGCCTTCAAGGAGAAGCTGCGCAAGATCGACGTGCTTCTGATCGACGACATGGAATTCCTGCAAGGTCCAACCATCCAGCAGGAGTTCTGCCACACGCTTAACTCGCTGATCGATGGCGGGCGGCAGGTCGTGGTCGCGGCCGACCGCGCTCCGACCCAGCTCGACAAGCTCGACATGCGCATGCGCTCGCGGCTGGGCGGCGGTCTCGTCGCCGAGATCGGCACCATGGATTTCGAACTCAGGCACAAGATCCTGAACAAGCGGGCGACGGAGGCCTGTACCGAGACGAGAGGGCTTGCCATCTCGGAGACGGTGCTCGCCTTCCTGGCCGAACGCCTGACCGAGAGCGGCCGCGAGCTCGAAGGCGCGATCCACCGTCTGCGGGCCAGCTACCAGCTCACCGACGAGCAGGTGACGATAGAGATCGCCGAGCAGATTGTGCGCGATCTGATGCGCGGGGCGGAACCGAGGCGGGTCCGCATCGACGACATCCTGCGCACGGTATCGAAGCATTACGGGGTCAATCGCGGCGACCTCCTGTCGGGGCGTCGTAATCGCTCCATCGTCAGGCCGCGGCAGATCGGCATGTATCTCGCCAAGCTGCTAACCTCGCGCTCGCTGCCGGAGATCGGCCGCAGATTCGGCAATCGCGACCACACCACGGTGCTGCACGCGATCCGCAAGATCGAGGCGCTGATGAGCGACGACAATCAGCTGCGCGAGGAGATTGAGCTGTTGAAGCGGCTTTTGCGCGACTAGGGGTTAGGAATCCAGGGGTTTTAGGGCCTTCCGGGGCCCCTCCCGCTCTTGCAAATTTGCCACTATCGGGTCAAGTTCAGGCGGGAGTCCTTAAGTTTTCATCGCGCCTTTTCTGGGTTTGCACCGGAGGCTCTGGCGGTTTCGGCCGGGGTGCATGCACCATCTCAGAGGGCGCTGGAGTAGTGCTCTAACCCATGCAATTCACCATCGACAAGCCGAGCCTTACCAAGGCCCTCGCCCATGTGGCGAGCGTGGTCGAACGGCGCAACACCATCCCTATTCTGTCCAACGTCCATCTCGCCACGCGCAACAACGAACTGAAGCTCACCTCGACCGACCTCGATATGGAGATCGTCGAGACCGTGCCGTGCCGGGCCAAGGGCGAAGGCGCCACCACCGTCCCTGCGCATATGCTCCATGACATCGTGCGGAAGCTGCCGGACGGGACCGATATCGAGCTCGCCCGCGACGGCGACCAGGGGCGCCTCACCATCACCTGCGGGTCGGCCCGGTTCTCGCTGCAGACGCTGCCCGCCGACGACTTTCCGAGCTTGAGCATCGACGATCTCGGGCATGCCTTCACTTTGCCCGCGGCGGAGCTGAAGCGGCTGATCGACAAGACCCGCTTCGCCATTTCGACGGAAGAGACCCGCTATTATCTGAACGGCATCTATCTCCACGCGGCCGAGAGCGAGAGCAAGCCGACCTTGAGGGCCGTCGCCACGGATGGGCACCGCCTGGCGCAAGTCGAGCTGCCTCTGCCTCAGGGCGCGAAGGACATGCCTGGTGTGATCGTGCCACGCAAGACCGTGGCCGAACTCGCCAAGCTGGTCGAGGACGGCGACGGCGATGTGCGCGTCGAGCTGTCGCCTGCCAAGATCCGCGTCACCACGGCGCGCGTGGTGCTGACCTCGAAGCTGATCGACGGCACCTTCCCCGATTACGAACGCGTGATCCCGCAAGGCAACGACAAGACTATGGAGGTCGACAACCACGCCTTCGCCCAGGCCGTGGACCGCGTCTCCACCCTGTCGAGCGACAAGGGGCGGGCGGTGAAGCTCTCGCTCCAGGACGGCAAGCTCGTGCTCTCGGTCAACAATCCCGACAGTGGCAGCGCCAGCGAGGAAATTCCGGTCGAATACGGTTTCGATCCGCTCGAGATCGGCTTCAACGCGCGTTATCTGCTCGACATCTCGGGGCAGCTCGAGGGCGGCACGGCGGAGTTCCAGCTCGCCGACCCAGGCTCCCCGACCATGATCCGCGACGGCAAGGACACCTCCGCTCTCTATGTCCTCATGCCGATGCGGGTATGAGGGCGGCTCTGAACGAATTTCGCGAGCAAGCGGTTCAGGGAACGATGGGCGAGGTTTCGGGCGGTGCCGCCGCGCGGCTCTTCGTGCAAGGACTGAGACTCACCAATTTCCGCAATTACGAGCGGGCGGCACTTGAGCTGGACGAGCGTCCGGTGGTGCTTGTGGGCGATAACGGCGCCGGTAAGACCAATCTGCTCGAGGCCGTGTCGTTGCTCGGGCCAGGCCACGGCTTGCGGGGGCGTCCCTATGAGGAGCTTGCGCGCAAGGACGGCCCCGGCGGCTGGGCCGCCGCCGCCACGGTGATGTCGATCGAAGGGATGGTTGAGATCGGCACCGGCTTCGGCCTGGGCCTGGAAAAGCCAGGCGAGGCGACCGGGCGCGTGGTGCGCATCGCCGGCAAGGAGCAAGGAACCGGGACGCTCGCCGACTATGTCCAGCTCGTCTGGGTGATTCCGGAGATGGACGGTCTGTTCACGGGGCCGGCGGCCGAGAGGCGCCGCTTCCTCGACCGGCTGATGCTCGCCATCGATCCGAAAATGCGGGGACCGAGGGGCCGCTTCGACCGCGCCATGCGGCAACGGAATCGCCTGTTCCAGCTGCGCGAGGGATCCCCGTCGCTGTTCGCCGGTCTCGAGGAGCAAATGGCGGAGGCCGGGGTGGCCATCGCCGCGGCGAGGCTCGACGCCGTGACGAGGCTGCAAGCTCTGATCGACGCCACCTATCAAGCGCGCGGGCCAGGGCCCTTTCCCTTCGCCCAGCTCGCGCTTGAGGGCAGGCTCGAAGGTGCCCTCACCCAGCGCCCGGCGGTCGAGGTGGAGGACGATTATGTGAGCCTCCTGTCCGAGGCAAGAGACCGCGACCGGCTTGCCGGCCGCGCCCTTGCAGGACCGCATTTGAGCGATCTAATAGTGTTTCACGGTCCCCACAACGCGCCGGCGGACAACTGCTCCTCGGGCGAGCAGAAGGCCCTCCTGCTCGGCCTCGTGCTGGCCAAGGCGAGACTGATCAGGACGCTTTCGGGCGCCGCGCCTCTGGTCCTTTTCGACGAGGTTGCGGCTCACCTCGATGCCGCCCGGAGGGAGGCGCTTTTTGGGGAGATTCTGGACCTGAAAGCCCAGACCTGGTTGACCGGAACCGACCGATCGATGTTCGGCTCGCTGGCTCAGGATGCCCAAATCTTGGCGGTGAATCAGGGTAAAATAGACGCCTGATTTGGGACGTGAGCCGGATCGGTGCGAGACCACAACAATTGACCTTAAGGACATCATGAAACGAGCTTCAGACAGGACAGAAGCCGCGGCCGCGGACTACGGCGCGGAATCGATCAAGGTGCTCAAGGGCCTCGATGCGGTGCGCAAGCGCCCCGGCATGTATATCGGCGATACCGACGATGGCTCGGGCCTCCACCACATGGTCTATGAGGTGGTCGACAACGCCATCGACGAGGCCCTGGCCGGATTCGCCGACGAGATTCTCATCACGCTGAACGCTGAAGGATCGGTCACGGTCGAGGACAATGGCCGCGGCATTCCGACCGAGATCCATAGCGGCGAAGGGGTGTCGGCCGCCGAAGTGATCATGACGCAGCTCCATGCCGGCGGGAAATTCGATCAAGATTCCTACAAGGTGTCCGGCGGTCTGCATGGCGTCGGCGTTTCCGTGGTCAATGCGCTTTCCGCCAAGCTCGAGCTCACCATCTGGCGCAACGGCAACGAGCATTCCATGCGGTTTGCCCACGGCGTGCCCGAAGCGCCGCTTGCCGTGGTCGGGCTGTCGGAGGGAAAGACCGGCACCCGCATCAGTTTCGTGCCCTCGACCGATACGTTCACCATGATCGAGTTTGACTACGCCACGCTGGAGCATCGCCTGCGCGAATTGGCGTTTCTGAACTCGGGCGTGCGGATCGTGCTTGCGGACCATCGCGGGGTCGAGCCCAAGACCGAGGAGATGCGCTATGAGGGAGGCTTGCGGGCCTTCGTGCGATATCTCGACCGGACCAAGCACCCGCTCATCGCCGAGCCGATCGTGGTGGAGAAGGAGCAGGATCGCATCGTGGTCGAGGCGGCCTTGTGGTGGAACGACAGCTACCATGAGAACGTGCTCTGCTTCACCAACAACATCCCTCAGCGCGACGGGGGGACGCATCTGGCGGGCTTGCGTTCGGCCCTGACGCGCACGGTCAACACCTACGCGGCCGAATCGGGCATCGCCAAGAAGGAGAAAGTCGCCTTGACCGGCGACGACGCGCGCGAGGGGCTCACTTGCGTGCTGTCGATGAAAGTGCCCGATCCTAAATTCTCAAGTCAGACGAAGGACAAGCTCGTCTCCTCCGAGGTGCGCCCCGTGGTCGAGGGGGTGATGGCAGATGCGTTGTCGCAATGGTTCGAGGAAAACCCAAGCGAAGCCCGCTCTGTGGTGCAGAAGATCGTCGAGGCGGCCGCGGCGCGCGAGGCCGCGCGCAAGGCGCGCGAGCTGACGCGACGCAAGGGCGCGCTCGACATCGCCTCGCTGCCGGGCAAGCTCGCCGATTGCCAGGAGCGCGACCCAGCCAAATCCGAGATCTTCCTGGTCGAGGGCGATAGCGCCGGCGGCAGCGCCAAGCAGGCACGCGACCGCGCCTTTCAGGCGGTTCTGCCCTTGCGCGGCAAGATCCTCAATGTCGAGCGGGCGCGCTTCGACAAGATGCTGTCCTCACAGGAGATCGGCACGCTGATCACCGCGCTCGGCACCGGCATTGGGCTCGACGAGTTCGACCTGTCCAAGCTCCGCTATCACCGGGTCATCATCATGACCGACGCCGACGTGGACGGCGCCCACATCCGCACGCTGCTGCTGACCTTCTTCTACCGGCAGATGCGTCAGCTGGTGGAGGCCGGGCATCTCTATATCGCCCAGCCGCCGCTTTACAAAGTGAAGCGCGGGCAGTCCGAACGTTACCTGAAGGACGAGAAGGGGCTCGAGGACTATTTGGTCGGCGAGGGCCTGACCGACGCCGTTCTCGTCAGCGGCGACGGCGCCACGCGCGCGGGCGAGGATTTACGCGACATCGTCGATACCGCGCGCAAAATCGGCGGCATCCTCAAGGGCCTGCACAGCCGCTATCCGCGCTTCATCATCGAGCAGGCGGCGATCGCGGGTGCGCTCAGTCCAAAAGTGCTGAAAGACGGCAAGCATTCGCAAGCGGCGGCCGCCTATATCGCCAAGCGCCTCGATGCGCTGGCTGAGGAGACCGAGCGCGGCTGGCACGGCGAAGCGTTGCCGGAGGGGGGCTTGCGCTTCTGGCGCGAGCTCAGGGGCGTGATGGAATCCCATCTCATCGATGGGCCGTTCATCGCCTCGGCCGATGCGCTCAAGCTCGACCATTATGCCGAGCATCTGCAAGAGGTCTATGCCAAGCCGGCGACGCTGAAGCGCAAGGAGCTGAGCACCGGCGTGCATGGGCCGAGCGAACTGCTCGGAGCGGTGATGGCGGCAGGCCGCAAGGGGCTGACGCTCCAGCGCTATAAAGGTTTGGGCGAAATGAACCCCGAGCAATTGTGGGAGACCACGCTGGACCTCGACACCCGCACCATTTTGCAGGTGAAGGTAGGCGAGCTCGACGAGGCGGACGAAATCTTCTCGCGGCTGATGGGCGACGTGGTCGAACCACGGCGTGAATTCATCCAGGCCAACGCCCTGCAAGTCGCCAATTTGGACGTGTAGCCTAGAGCTCACCGCGATCCCTTAACCCTGCGTCAATCCGGAACGCCTAGCTTCGAGTCTAGGCTCGCGCGCCGCTTCAACCTCGCGAGATCCGGACGTCGCAGGGGCTAGATCGTCAATGCCAGCGCGCCGCAATGCCAAGCCCGCGGGAAAGCCGCGGGAGCGGACCGAGCCGCATTTCGGCGGAGGCCGCCGTGCTCCCGCGCGCAAGCCGACGCGGAAGCGCGGCAAGAGCCAAAGGCGGAAAGAACAGCAGCGGCCGATCTTGCGCGCCGCGCTCCGCATCGCCGTCCTAGCAAGCGTCATCAGCCTGCTCGTGCTCGGCGGAAGCCTTCTCTTCTTCCTCTCGCGCCTGCCCGACCCCGCGCTGCTCACGCTCGACGACAGGCCGCCAAACCTCACCATCCTCGCGGCGGACGGCACCGTGCTCGCCGAGCGCGGACTTCGCCGCGGCTATGTCCGGCTCGATCGCCTGCCGCCTTTTCTGCCGCAAGCGGTGATGGCCACCGAGGATCGCCGCTTCTACTCCCATTTCGGCGTCGATCCGCTCGGGCTCGCCCGCGCGACCTTCCGCAATTGGAGGGCGGGCAATGTGGTGGAGGGCGGCTCCACCATCACCCAGCAGCTGGCCAAGAACCTGTTCCTCAAGCCCGAGCGCACCATCGCGCGCAAGCTGGAGGAGGCCATCTACGCGCTCTGGCTCGAGCATCGATTCTCCAAGGACGAGATCCTGGAGCTCTACCTCAACCGCGTCTATTTCGGCGGCGGCGCCTATGGCATCGAGGCCGCATCCCGGCGCTATTTCGGCCGATCGGCGCGGTCCGTCAGTCTGACCCAGGCGGCGTTGCTTGCGGGCCTGCTGAAGGCGCCGTCGCGCTACGCGCCGACCAGCAACGCCGATCTTGCCGCGTCCAGGATCGACGTGGTGCTCGGCAGCATGGTCGATGCGGGATTTCTCTCAACCTCCGAGGCACACATGGCCGCGGCGCAGCCGCTCCGCTTGCGCGCCTTCGGCGACGAGACCGGATATCCCTACGCCGTCGATTGGGTGGCCGAGAGCTTGCCCGACCTCGTCGGCGAGAACGAGGGCGATCTGATCGTGGATACCACCATCGATGCGGGGCTACAGCGCGTGGCGCAATTGGCGCTGCGGCAGAAGCTCGACGCCGAGGGCAAGGCGCTCGACGCCAATCAGGGCGCGGTAGTGGTGCTCGACCCGACCGGCGGAATCAAAGCGCTGATCGGCGGGCGCTCCTATCGTGCGAGCCCCTTCGATCGGGCGGTGAAGTCGCTCCGCCAGCCGGGCTCGGCGTTCAAGCCCTTCGTCTATCTCGCTGCGCTCGAAAGCGGCTATACCCCGGACACCATCGCCGAGGACGCCCCGATCGTCGTCGATAGCTGGTCGCCCCGTAATCACACCGGCACCTACCAGGGCGAGGTGACGCTCCGCGACAGCTTCGCCCAGTCGATTAACACCGTGGCGGTTAAGCTCGCCGCCGATGTCGGCCGCGCGCGCGTGGTGCGCACCGCGCAACGCCTTGGCATTCACTCCAAGCTGCACGACCGCCCCTCGCTCGCGCTCGGCACCGGCGAGGTGACGCTATTGGAGCTGACCGCGGCCTATGTGCCTTTCGCCAATGGCGGCGAAGGCGTCGTCCCCCACATCGTCACCAGGGTGCGGAACGGCGACGGCAAGGTGCTCTACCAGCTGAAAAGCGCGAGCCTCGGCACGGTGGTGGCGCCGCGCGATGTCGCGGCGATGAACGACATGATGAACGCCACCGTGGCCCGCGGCACCGGGCGGCAGGCGGCGCTTCCGGATCAAACCGCGGGCGGCAAGACGGGCACCAGCCAGAATTCCCGCGATGCCTGGTTCGTGGGCTACACCGCCCGTTACGTCGCGGGCGTGTGGATCGGCAACGACGACGGATCGAAGATGCATAATGTGAGTGGCGGCACGGTGCCGGCGAAGCTATGGCACGACATCATGCTCGAGGCGCATCGGGGCCAGCAGCCATTGCCGCTGCCCGGCACGCGCTCACCTTGGCTGGAAGAGGCCGCCTCGCGCCTGCCCTGGAATGCCCCGGCCAAGAGCAGCGACGAGCCGCTCTACCGCCGCATGCTCGGCATCTTCTCCGGTGGCTAGCGCTAAATCGCGTTCAGCTATTCGATGCTGCGCTTGGGCGAACGCCCGGGGGAGGACGGCATCATGGTCTCGGCGCCGTAGCGGTGCAGGCTTGAGCCATGCTTGCGCAACCAGGTCCTCGCCTCCTCATGGCGCGGCATCATGCGCTCGACCATGGCCCAGAATCGCGGCCCGTGATTCATGTGGGCCAGATGGGCGACCTCATGCGCGGCGAGATAATCGAGAACGAAAGGCGGGGCGAGAACGAGGCGCCAGGAAAAGGATAGCGCCCCGGTGGTCGAGCACGAGCCCCAGCGCGTGGTCTGATCGCGCACGAAGATTCGGGCCGGGGTGAGATCGAGCCGGTTCGCGTGCACGGCGACGCGCGCGCGGAGATCCTGATGCGCCTGCCGCTTCAGCCAATCGAGCAGCCGCCTCGGTGCGTGCTCGGGCTCGCCGGCGACGGTGAGGCGCGGCAGCCGGCGGCGCGGCAGCCTCGCGCCTTGCGGCCATGCCGGCGCGACCTTGGTGTCCTCGGCCGCTTCGATCCACACCACGCCGCGACGCCGCACCGAGCCGGCGAAGCGGAGCATATGCGCATAGCCGCGCAACGGAATGATGGCGCCATGGGTGAAGGGCACGGGCTCGGACAGTCCGGCGACACGCTCCTTCAGCCAATCGAGATGGCGGGACAGGAATTCGTCGGCGTCGGCGAAGCTCGAATAGACCGGCATGGTGAGGATGGCGCCGCGGCGCGCCTCGCTCACCTGCAGGCTAAACCGACGTGCCCGCGTGCTCCGGCGCAGCAGGAGTGGTAGGCCGAGCCCCTTGATCTTGACTTCAATGGTCTCGCCGTTACGAGGCCTCAGCCGCTTAAGCATCGCACACGCTCCCTGCGCCGATCGATTTTGGCTTCGATTCGACGGCTCCCACACTAGCACAGGCGTATAGGTTGGTGCGCGCCTGGACTTCAGGCTATCGGCTGAAGGACCGTGCGATCAGCCCCCTGCGGCGCTGGTGAGCAGCGATGAAGTCATTGATTTTCGGCACTATTTCGGCACGGAAGCGGGATCCGTTGAAAACGCCGTAATGGCCCGCGCCGGGTTGCAGATGGTGCTGATGCATCGCGGCTGGAAGATTTTTGCACAAATTATGTGCAGCGAAAGTCTGGCCGACCCCGGAAATATCGTCTTTTTCGCCCTCGACCGTCATCAGCGCCACCCGGCGGATCTGGCCGGGATCGACGGTGCGGCCGCGGTGTGACATTTCGCCCTTGGGCAGCGAATGATCGAGGAACACGGTCTTGATCGTCTGCAGGTAGTACTCCGCCGTCAGATCCATGACCGCCAGGAACTCGTCATAGAATTCGCGGTGCTTGTCGGCCGAGTCGCCATCGCCACGGACCAGATTCTGGAACAGATGGCGATGAGCGGTGATGTGGCGGTCGAGATTCATGCCCATGAAACCGCTGAGCTGGAGAAATCCGGGATAGACCTGACGCATCATTCCGGGATGCGGCCAGGGAACCTGGGTGATGACGTTGCGCTCGAACCAGCCAAGGGGCCGGCCTTCCGCGAAGCAATTGACCGCCGTCGGGTTCACGCGCGCATCGATGGGACCGGCCATCAGAATCATCGAGAGCGGAACGTAGCGATCGCGCATCCCCTCCATCAGCGATACCGCCGCGAACACCGGAACGGTGGGCTGACAGACCGCCATCACGTGCACATTTCCACGGAAATAGCTTATAAATTCAGTGAGATAGTCAATATAGTCGTCGAGGTCGAAGGGGCCTGCGGCACGCGGCACGCGGCGCGCGTCCTCCCATTCGGTGACGTAAACGTCGTGATCGGGCAGCATGTCGCGCACGGTGCCGCGGAGCAGGGTCGGAAAGTGCCCAGCCATCGGCGCTACGATCAGCACCTTGCTGTCCTTGCCACGCGTTGCCCGCGGCAGATCCCGCTCGAAATGGACCAGCCGGCCGAAGGGCTTGGCGATCAGGGTCCGCTCGGTGACCCCAACCTCACGCCCATCGACGATGGTGGTGTCGATACCCCAAGCGGGTTTGTGGTAGCGGCGGGTGCCGCGCTCGAATAGCTCGAGCGCCGCCGCCGCGCTCCGCCCGAGGGGCGTGTGGGAGGCCGGGTTCAGCGGATTGCGGAACAAAAGCCGGTAGGCTCCAGCCGCCGCGCGCGCTGGGCTCCAAGCCGCGTGGTTGAGCTCGTAGAGATGGTAAAGCATGGAATCGACCTCTCTCGCGCACTGGGTGCATCAAACGATGCTGCATTGCAAACTCAAATGGTGATTCTATGTTGCGCTGCAATGACAAATGGCCGCGGAGAGGAAGTAGGCCGCGCGGCTAAAGGAAGCGGCCCAGCTTTTTAGCCATTTCTTCGGGGCTCATGCCATAGGCGAAGTGGGCCTGATAGTTGCCTTCAGGGTCCATGAGATAGGCCAGGGCCGAGTGATCGACGGTGTAATCTGCCGGCGAGGTCTTATTCTCAACCTTGGTATAAGAGATCCGATATTCCTTGGCCGCGGCGGCAATCGCCTCCGGCGATCCGGTGAGCCCGACAAAATTGGGGCCGAAGCTCTTGACGTAACTGGCCATGGCCTCGGGCGAGTCGCGTTCCGGATCGAGCGTGATGAAAATGGGGACCACCTTCTTGGCTTTGTCACCCAACTGATCCAGGGCTTGAGCCATGACCTGGAGTTCGGCCGGGCAGATGTCCGGGCAATGGGTGAAGCCGAAGAACACCATCATGTAACGGCCGCGGAAGTCGCGGTCGGTGACGGGCTTGCCGCCCTCGCCCATAAGGGAGAAGGGCCCGCCGATGAGCGCAGTGCCGGAGGTTTCGACGGCGCGCTCCTGCGGGGCGGTGAGGATCAGCACGGCGGCGCCGATCAGCCCGCCGATGATAAAGCCGGCGATGATGAAGGAGATCAGGCGGCTGTTCATTTACTCACCGAGTTGTAGCAGCGATCCATTGACCCGCGCGCTCCGCAGAAACCAGCTAAAGGCCGTATAGCCGACGAGCAGGTAGATAGCATCGAGGCCGAGCGCCCACCACAGCTCGGTCGCGTCGAACACACCGTGGAGGAGGATCGAACGCATGCCCTCGAAGACGTGCGTCGGCGGCAAGGCGAGCGCGACCGGCTGCAGCCAGTCGGGCAGGACGGCTACAGGATAGTAGACGCAAGACAGCGGCAACAGCACGAAGGCGAGCGACCACGCAAGCTCCTCGGCGCCAAGCCCGTAGCGGAGGATGACGCCGGAGGCCAGCAGCCCGAGCGACCAGCTCGTCAGCACGAGCACGGCGAAGAAGGCGACAAGGGCAAGCCCCAGATCGAGCAAGTTGAAGCCGAAGATGAAATAGGCGGCGACGGCGACCGGCACCATGCTCACGCCGAGTCGGATGATGCTCCATACGCTCAAGGCGGCGACGAGCTCGAAGGGACGCAAGGGGCTGGTCAGAAGATTGCCGAGATTGCGCGACCACATCTCCTCGATGAAGGTGGTGGAGAAGCCGATCTTGGAGCGAAACAGAATATCCCAGAGCAAGACCGAACCAATCAGCACGCCGGCGCCTTGCGCGAACGGGCTCGCGGTCTCGGCGAGATATTTCTGGAGAAAGCCCCAGGTCAGCATCTGTAGGAATGGCCAGTAGATCAGCTCGACCAGCCTGATGCCGGAGCTGCGGAGGAGATAGATGTAACGCCTGACCATCGACCCGATACGGCGAAGCGATGCGCGCAAGCCGCTCGCCGGCAACAGCACTGCAGCGGCGCCCGGCCGGGCCGATAGCGTGCTCATGACGCTTGCCTCGTCTCGATCGCCACGTCTCTCGGCTCGCGCCGCGCACGGCCGCGAACCACATCGAGAAACACCTGTTCGAGGGTCTCGCGGCCATAGGTTTCGATCAGCGCGCGCGGGCTCTCGTCCTCGAGGATGCGGCCGGCATCGAGCAGGATGACCCGGTCGGCGAGGCGCTCGACTTCCGCCATGTTGTGCGAGGCAAGCAGGATCGTGGCGCCGCGAGCCTTGGCGTAATCCTTCAATTTCTGCCGGATCCAGTCGGCCGTGTCCGGGTCGAGCGAGGCCGTCGGCTCGTCCAGCAGCAGCAATTCAGGCGCATTCAGAAGCGCCTTGGCGAGGCCCACGCGCGTCTTCTGACCCGCCGACAGCTTGCCGGTGGAACGGTCGAGCAGCGGCGCGATCTGCAAATCCTCGGCGAGGAAGTCGATGCGCTCGGCCGCATTGGCAACGCCATATAGCCCGGCATAGACGGTGAGGTTCTGCCGCACCGTGAGCCGCATCGGCAAATCGACATAGGGACTCTGGAAATTCAGGCGATCGGCTGCCCGGTAGCGGTCGCGGGCCATATCGGCGCCGAACACCCTCACCTCGCCCGAACTCGGCACCACGAGCCCAAGCAGCATCGCGATGGTCGTGGTCTTGCCGGCGCCGTTGCCGCCGAGCAGCGCCACGGTGGTGCGCGGTTGTAGCGAAAAAGTGATGTGGTCTACCGCGGTGACGGTGCCGTAAACCTTGGTCAGGTCCTTGACCGCCACAGGGCTTGCCGTGGCGGACTCAAACGAACTACTCACTCTTTCGTCCATGACCAGCGCCTGTTGCCGCCCTTAGCCGGGATTATGGTGGCGTCCCCCATGCTAGGCTTCAACTATGGTTGACCTCGACAATAGTCAAACCTTCCCGCGCGCGGCGACGCGCGACCTGCTGAGACGCGGTCAAAGCCGTTTGAGGCTGCAAACCATCCTCAGGCTCCGTTGGCTCGCGGTGCTCGGTCAGAGCGCAACGGTGCTCATCGTCTATTGGGTGCTGGGCATCGATCTTCCGATCGGCGCCTGTCTCGCCGTGATTTCCCTGTCGGCCTGGCTGAACGTGGCGTTGCGTATTCGCTATCCGGCGAGCCAGCGCCTTAAAAGCACCTATGCCTTCCTGATGCTCGGTTACGACCTGCTGCAACTTGGCGCGCTGCTCTTCCTCACCGGGGGATTGGAGAATCCGTTCGCCTTCCTGCTGATCGCGCCGGTCACGGTCTCCGCCTCGACCTTGCCGCCAAGAATCACGGTGGCGCTCGGCGGCCTCGCCATTCTCGTGGCCACGCTGCTGACCGAGTTCCATTTGCCATTGCCCTGGTTTCATCATTCGACATTCCTGCTTCCGCTTCCTTATGTGCTCGGCGTCTGGGCGGCGGTGGTGCTCGGCATTCTCTTTATCGGCCTCTACTCTTGGCGCACGGCGGAGGAGGCGCGTCGCATGGCCGAGGCTCTGGCCGCGGCCGAGCTCGTGCTCGCGCGCGAGCAGAAACTCTCGGCGCTTGACGGTCTTGCCGCCGCGGCAGCGCATGGTCTCGGCACGCCGTTGGCCACCATCGCCGTCGTGGCCAAGGAGCTGATGCGTGACGCCAAGCCCGACGATCCGCATTATGACGATCTCCAGCTGCTCCGAGCCCAGGCCGACCGCTGCCGCACCATCCTCGCCGATCTCGCGGGCATGGGCGAGCAGCCCGACTTCATCGTCTCGCGCATGCCGATCAGCCATTTGCTCGAGGAGGCCGTGGCGCCCCATCGGCTGGCCGCTGTGCCGGTTGCAGTGGAGGTGGAGATCGGGCCCGCGACCGGGGCGACGCGCGGCGCGACGGCGCCAGAGCCGGTGATGCAGCGAAATCCCGGCGTGATCTATGGGCTCGGCAATCTCGTCGAGAACGCGATCGACTTCGCCTCGAGCAAGGTCGAGATTAAGGCGAATTGGTCGAAGGACGAGGTGAGCATCGAGATCGGCGATGACGGCGAGGGCTTCCCGCCGCATGTGCTTGAGCAACTTGGCGAGCCCTTCGTCACCACGCGGCCCGGTCACGGCCATGGCGGGGACGGTGAAAACCTGGACGAGCATATCGGCATGGGGCTCGGTTTTTTCATCGCCAAGACGCTGCTCGAGCGCTCGGGCGCCCGTCTTGATCTTGCCAATCGGGCAGAACCGCCGGGAGGCGCCGTGGTCACGGTGGTATGGCCGAAGGCGAGGTTCGAGCAGGTGCTGGAGTGGGCAGGCGAGCAGCCCAGCGCCGCCGCCGGGTGGTCCCTCAACCAAGCTTCGCACCAGCCGCAGGGGTGACGGTGCCTTGCACAAGGGGCAAGGAAAGCATAGCTCTACCCCATCCCCCGCTGCGGCTGTGGATTCGCACCACTCGTTTCTCGCTTGTGAGCCGGGGGATTTGGGCGAGATTGCCCCTGGCGCCTAGGAGGCCTCGAGAATGGAAGCTCAGCAGCAGACTTGGCCCGTGCCAAAGGACAATACGCTCCTCATCGTCGACGATGATCGTGCTTTCCTGGCGCGGCTCGCGCGCGCCATGGAGACGCGCGGTTTCGAGGTCGAGACTGCTCCGAGCGTGGAGGATGGGCTCATTTCACTCCGCCGCAGGCCGCCGGCCTTCGCCGTGGTCGATATGCGCCTCGACGACGGCAGCGGCATCGACGTCATTGCCGCTCTCGCGGATTTGCGTCCCGAGGCGCGCGCCGTGGTGCTGACGGGCTACGGCAATATCGCCACGGCCGTCACCGCGGTGAAGCTCGGCGCCGTCGATTATCTCGCCAAGCCCGCCGATGCCGATGACGTCTATCAGGCGTTAGTCGCTCCGCCCGATGCCAAGGCGCCGCCGCCGGAGAATCCAATGTCGGCGGACCGGGTGCGCTGGGAGCACATCCAGCGCGTCTATGAGCTGTGCAATCGCAATGTGTCGGAGACGGCACGCCGACTCAACATGCATCGCCGCACGCTCCAGCGCATCTTGGCCAAGCGCGCGCCGAAATAATTTTCAAAGCTCGAAGCTACAGCCTGGATCGAGAACCCGCTGTAGCCTGAGCGCCGCGGCGCGGGCGAAGCAGATCGTCATCGCCTTCCGCCTCGCCGCGCTTAGCCGCTCCTCCAGCGGCTCGCGCACGAGATGCGCGCCGTAGCGATCGGCGAGGATCAAACCTGCATCCTCCGGAATCACCTGAACCGGGAAATCCGGCGCCACGCCGAAATAGAGCCGGTCGCAATGGGGCAAATATTCGGTCCATTTGCCGTCGGTCTGAAAGTCGATCAAGCAGGATTTGATCTCAACGATCCAGATGCCGCCCCCTGGCGACAGGGTCACGACGTCGGCGCGGCGGCCATTCGCGAGCGCGAGCTCCGTCACCACCGAATGGCCAAGCGCGCGTAAGGCCCGGCACACGCCGCGCTGCAACTCCGCGGCGACCGCCGATTGCCGGCCATCGAACGCCACGAGCGGATCGAAATCGTCACGCTCGCCCAATGTTAGGGGATGGTCCACCATGTCTCATGCGCTTCACAGATATGTGCATGCTTAACCATTCCGCGTGTCGGAACAAGCTGCTAAATCTCGCGTTTATCGCTGAAGCCAGAGGATCGCGCGGCGCTCCTCTGTTTGCGCATGTCCCAGAGCTAAAGAGGGAGAGTATCGATGAGCGCCACCGAAGCGATCCTCCTCAAGGATAAGCGCAAGGCCTCCGCGGGACCCGTCTCCATCGCCGGTCGTCTCGCGGCCACGCGCGAACTTTCCACCGCGCTGGCGCGGCCTCTGAGCGACGAGGACCAGGTCGTGCAGGCCAATGACGACACAAGCCCGACCAAATGGCATCTCGCTCACACCACTTGGTTCTTCGAAGCCTTCCTGTTGCGTCCCTTCCTCGAAGGCTATCGCGTTTTCGACGACAGCTTCGAATATTGCTTCAATTCCTATTATGAGAGCGTGGGCCCACGCCATCCACGCGGCAAGCGCGGATTGTTGACGCGGCCCTCCGCCGGCCAAGTGCGGGCGTATCGCGAACATGTCGACGCCGCGCTGCGGCGCCTCTGCGAGAGTAGCGACTTGCCGCCGCGGGCAGCGGAGCTGATCGAACTCGGCATCAATCATGAGCAGCAGCACCAGGAGCTGTTGCTCACCGATATTTTGAGCTTGTTCGCGGCTGAGCCATTGAAGCCGGCCTATCGCCGCGCGAGCCCTGGCGTCGCCGTGGCGGATCCCAGTCCGCTGCAATGGATCTCGGTCGATGGCGGCATCTTCGAGATCGGTCATGACGGCGAGGGCTTCGCCTATGACAATGAGGGGCCGCTTCATGAGGCGCTGCTGCGCCCATTCAAACTCGCCAATCGCTGCGTGACCAATGCCGAGTGGACAGACTTCATTGAGGATGGCGGCTATTCGACCCCGACGCTTTGGCTCGCCGATGGCTGGGCGATGGTCAAGGAGCAAGGCTGGACGGCCCCCCTTTATTGGGAAGAGGCCGACGGCGGCTTCATGCAGATGACTCTGCTCGGGTTCCGGCCGGTCGATCCCGCCGCCCCGGTCTGCCATGTCAGTTATTTCGAGGCTGACGCCTTCGCCCGCTGGGCCGGATACCGCCTGCCGACGGAGTTCGAGTGGGAGGTGGCCGCGACCGGACTGCCGCTCAACGGACAGACGCTCGCCGCCGACCGCTTGCGCCCCATGCACGCCGAGCCGCGCGGGTCCGGTCTCGAGCAGATGTATGGCGATGTGTGGGAATGGACGGGCAGCGCCTATCTTCCTTATCCGGGTTTCAAGACTGCGCCCGGCGCCGTCGGCGAATATAACGGCAAATTTATGTGCAATCAGTTCGTGCTCAGGGGCGGCTCCTGCGTCACGCCGCAGGGCCATATCCGCAAGACCTACCGCAACTTCTTCTATCCCCATCAGCGCTGGCAGTTCATGGGGCTCAGATTGGCCGCCGAAGCGTGATGGAGAGAGATTTCCTCCATCCGCGCGCCGAAGACGCGTCCTCGGCTCCGGCCTCATTCGCCGCGCCGGAGAGCGCGCCCGGCGATCTGGCCGAGGCCGTGTTGCGAGGCTTGACCTGCCGGCCCCGGACCCTCCCCTGCCGGTTTCTCTACGACGCCCGCGGCTCGGAGCTGTTCGAGGAGATCACGCAGCTTACGGAATATTACCCGACGCGGGTGGAAACGGCGCTGCTCGAGGATCATGGTGACGAGATCGCGGCCATGATGGGCGATGCCCGCGTGCTGGTGGAGTTCGGGTCCGGATCGAGCCGCAAGACGAGCCTACTCTTGGCCGCGCTCGATGATGTCGACACCTATATCCCCATCGATGTGTCGGGGGAGACCCTGGCTGAAGCGGCTGCCTGGCTGCAAGAGCAGCATGACGGGCTTGCCGTCCGCCCGCTGATCGCCGACTTCACCAATACCGAGACGCTGCCGGCCGCGGCAAAGCGCCGCCGCAAGCTCGGCTTCTTCTCGGGCTCGACCATCGGCAATTTGAGCCACGCGGAGGCTCAGGCATTTCTCGCCAATGCCGCGCGGCTGCTGGGCAAGGCAAGCGCCTTTCTCGTTGGCGTCGATCTAAAGAAGGACCCGGCGATCCTGATCCCGGCCTATAACGACAGCAGCGGCGTCACCGCGTCCTTCAACCTCAATCTGCTCGAGCGCATCAATCGAGAGCTTGGCGCCGATTTCGACGTCGGCAGCTTCGCCCATGACGCCGTCTATGACGACAAGCATGGCCGGATGGAGATGTATCTCGTCAGCCTGGAGCGTCAAGTGGTACGGGTGCTCGGCCGCGCCTTCCGCTTTGCCGCGGGCGAGCGCATCCACACCGAGAATTCGCACAAATATTTGGTGCCCGAGTTCCAGGACCTGGCGCGGAGCGCGGGCTGGACGCCGGCCAAGGCTTGGACCGACCCGGACCAGCTGTTCAGCCTACATTTGCTCCGGCAGGCTTAGCCTCGTCGCCGCTTCTGCGTCCCGGCCCCCTGAGCGTCAGAGATTGCGCGGCTTCCCGGCCACGCCGACGCGACATTCAAGCGCGGCACGATCCCATTTGCCGTTTGCGGCGGCAGCCTCGTAGGTGCTCATCAAGAATTCCATCAGCACGTGATCGGGATCGCCGGCGGTGCGCACCGCCTCATAGGCCAGAAGATATTCGCCCAGCTCCTCGCTGTAGAACGCCTCGCTTGGGCGCACGGGCGCCGAGGAAAAGCCGGGCGGTGCCGGGTAAGCATAAGAATAGAACGCGGGGTTAGGGACGGCGTCATTACCGGGCCAGAAGCCGGCGCTGCTGACCTCATGCGAATAAGCCTCCTGCGCCACCGCATTCGGAAGGTTGGGCACGCCTCCTGGATGGATGGGCGCCGGGCGGCCGGAAAAGCGCGTCACCGCCAGATCGAAGCTCCCCCAGAAGAAATGGACCGGACTGCATTTGCCGAGGAAGGCGGAGCGGAACGCAAAGAACACGCGCTCGGCCTGGAGCAGGACGCGCCACAGCCGTTGCGCATAGTCCGGATCGTAGGACGCGTGGCTGCGGTCGGCGCTGAAGCGAATTGGGTCGGGGATCTCATTCGGCATTTCATTGATGCGAATGTCGATGCCGAGCTCGGATAGAGAGCGCATGAGCTCGCCATAGAAATCGGCTACCGATCGGGGAAAGAGCCCGATCTCCTTGCGCGCGCCATCGTCGGTCGTCACGCGAAGCACATGATCCAAGAAATCGAAGTCGAGCTGAAAGGCCCGCTGTCCATATGGAATCGGCGACGTGGTCAGCCCTCGCGCCGTGAGATAGAGCACCACATGCCAGGAATGATTGACCCAGGGTGTTTGCACCAGCCGGATCTTGCCGACGATCTGCGTCTACATGTGCAAGGTGGCATAGGTCTCCTTCCACGCGGCGTAAGGCAGCTCGGGCCAAGCGGCCTCGCGGTCTGTCGGGCGTGTCGGCATGGCGATTTCCCTTCACTCGGCTCGGAGCAGAGCCTGCAACTTGCCAGCGGCTGAGGCGTCGGCCATGGTGCCGCCGACCATGACAGAGGGGTGAGTATCGTGACTGATCTTCCTTCCGGCAATGCGGTGATTGGCCAATCCGGCGGCCCCACCGCGGTGATCAATCAATCGCTCGTTGGCGTGATCGAGGGGCTGAAGTCAGGTCTCTGCGCCACCGGCCAGGTTAAGCGCATCCGCGGCATGCGCCATGGCGTACGCGGGCTGGTCGCGGGCGGAACCGATGGGCTCGTGGACCTCACCGATTTCGGCGACGAGCGGCTGGAGGCCATCGCCCGCACGCCTTCCGCCGCGCTCGGCTCCACCCGCGACAAGCCGGACGACGCCTATTGCCAGAAGATCCTGGAGGGCTGCCGCGCCAACTACATCCGCTATTTCTTCTATATCGGCGGCAATGATTCAGCCGATACCTGCCGCATCGTCAGCGAGAAGGCGGCGGAAGCGCAATACGAGCTTCGCTGCTTCCACGTGCCGAAGACCATCGACAACGATCTCCGCGAAAACGACCACACGCCGGGATTTCCATCCGCCGCGCGCTACGTCGCGCTGGCGCTGATGGGCGACGGCCTCGACAATGCGAGCCTCGGCGGCATCAAGATCAATATCGTCATGGGGCGGAACGCCGGCTTCCTCACGGCGGCGGCGGCGCTTGCCCGTGATGACGCGCGTGCCGGCGCCGATCCCGTCGACCGGCCAGCGCCGCACCTCATCTATCTGCCTGAGGTGCCGTTCTCGACCGAAGCCTTCCTCGCCGATGTGGAGTCGGTCTACGCCAAGCTGGGGCGCTGCCAGATCGCGGTCAGCGAAGGGATCCGCGACGAGAAGGGCGAGGAGATCGGGCCGAAGCTGATGCGGGGACCGGGCGAGGTCGATGGCCATGGCAATGTCCAGCTCTCAGGCTCCGGCGCGCTCGGCGATGGGCTTGCCGACCTGGTGAAGCGCGGCCTCACGCCGAGAGGCGGGAAGGCGCCGCGCGTGCGCGCAGACACCTTCGGCTACATCCAGCGCTGCTGGCCGCACCCCTCGGCCGTCGATGCGCAAGAGGCGCGCGCGGTCGGCCGCCACGCCGCCGGCCTCGCGGCCAAGGGCGACGCCAGCGCCTCGGTGATCATCGTGCGCACCGGCCACGCGCCCGCTTACAGCAGCGAATGCGCCCGCGCCGACCTCAGCGCCGTGGCGCGGCACACACGCCACATGCCGCCGGAGTTCATCTCAGGCTCGAACGATGTGAGCGCCGCCTTCGATGCCTATTGCCGCCCGCTGGTGGGCGCGCTGCCGCGGCTCGAGCGGCTTTAGCCGCAGACCCCCCTAAATCTGCTATGCCGCAACTTTAAGTAGTAATATATTCCTCCGCCTACTCACGGTGGAGGTGACAATGGAGCGCATACGCTTTGCCGGCAGTCTGATCTCTGGGGCATTGGTGTTGTGGGGTGTGATGGCGCAGGAGGCCAAGGCCCAAGAATGCGTCAATTGGTCAGTCTATTCCTGCAAAAACTACGCGCCGAGCGCGAAGCCTGCCGCCAGCCCGCAAGATCGATTCCCGCTCGGGATCATTTCACCCAAAGATGAAGCCAAGCTCGACGTCCGCACCCTCTATCGGGTGGACGTGACATGCAACTCCACCAAGCTTCTTCCAGCGGCACACAGCGGGATTTTCAGCCGTACGGATTTGGTGACGAGCCATCTGGTCGCCATCACGGACCAAGCGCTGACCGGCACAACATTGCCGACCCAAGCTAAAGCTCTGATCCCCGTCTATTCGGTGAGTACCGCCAATGCCAATCAGGCGAACTTCACCAACAGGGCCTGCAACACGTCCTTCTTCATCACGGGCAAGGAAGCACTCTTTATTGCTGCCTCCACCAATAAGGCCACGAGCACGACGCCGTCGTTGATAACCAACCTCTTCTTTGCGGGGCTGAAGGTCTTCAATCCGATCTCGCCGCTCTTAGTCGGGACAGAAGCAGCGGCCCTGCTGAAGCCAAGCCTTGACGCCGTCGGCGCGACACAGGGGCCGCTCAAGGACCTCTTCGCCCAATTCAACAAGGGGACGACGCAAACGATTTCGACGCCAGTTTTCGTGGGCGAGCAGAATATTCGCACCGAATACAGCCGGACGAGGATTATCGTTACGCCGATCGCGTCCGTGGTTCAGACCGACGAACCGAGTTTCGTGGTGGCCTACGAGAATTCTCTTACCGGACCCTCGGACGAACTCGCCAAGGGCGCCGCGGAGGATGCAGCGCGGGATCTATGCAAGCGCGACGGCAACCAACTCCTGTCGAGAAACTTCCCGGCATACGACGTCGCCTATGGGCTGACATACATAACCAGAACTTCGGGTATCTCGAAGGAAAAGTCGGTGGCTTGCCTTGGTGACCTGTATGGTCCGTTGTCGGTTGAGAGCTTCACATGCCCGTCACCAGCGCGCGGCTTGAAATGCGTCTGGAACCGATTTCCGGACCCGCTCACGCTCGATGATTTCAAGCATCGCTACCCAAAACAGCAATACAAAGTCGTATTCTTCAAAGGCCTGAGAAACGCCATGGCGAAATACGCCAATGGTGTTTCCGACCCTGCCGAGACGCATGCCGAACTCACGACCTATCTGGAGGACGAGGTCGACCTTGAAAATCTCGACGAACGTCTGCCGGGAAAAGGAGGGAAGATTTCGGCGGCCGATCTGATGCAGCGGCTCATTGACAAGGGCTTGACCAAGTTCGGATGCGAAGCGAAAGACAACCAGGCCGCTGGGCTTTTATTCGCCTTTCCGGGCGCTCCAGGCACGGACGGTCTTTACAAGCCCGACGAGGTGGTGGCTTTGCGCAACTGGATTGGGGCCTCTGGCAAAGTATTTAAGGTCGAGGCCTTCTTTCAGCCCGGTCTGGTCGCCGATGTGGCCAAACCCACGCTGATGTGGTGCGGCTCAGGCCTTCACCTTGCCGGACCGGCCAAGGACGAACGTGCCGACAAGGCGGCCGACGCCGGCGGGCAGTGAGCGAGAGGAGCGCTACTCGATCAGGTCGCGCACGTAATTCGGCAGGGCGAAGGCCGCGACGTGGACGTCCGGGCGCCAATAGCGCATCGGGAAGGCGCCAGCCTCGGCGTAGCGATGCTCGACTGCGGTCTGGCGCAGATGCCGCAAATCGGTGTCGTCGGTGGCCCAGCCAAAGGACATCGGCCCGCCGAAATAGCTGGGCGTGGTGGCGAGATAGGCGAACGCGTCGGCGAACATCTCGCGAAAATAACCCACGCTCTGCTTGAGCTCGCCCGCTTGCAGGAAAGGCAGGCCGTTCTGGGTGACGAGGACGCCGCCCTCCGCCAGCGCCCTGCGGCACCCAGCGTAGAACTCGCGCGTGAACAGCACCGCGCCGGGGCCAATCGGATCGGTCGAATCGATCATGATCACGTCGAAGCGCTCATCCGTCTCGGCCACGAATTTGGTGCCGTCGGCGATGACAATCCGCGTGCGCGGATTGTCGAAGGCGCCGGCCGACACATTCGGGAAATGCTCGCGGCAAAGATCGATCACGCCGCGATCGATCTCGCAGAGCGTGACGCTTTCGAGCGTGGGATGCCTCAGCGATTCCCGCAGCACGCCCCCGTCGCCACCACCGATGATGAGCGCTTTCCTTGCCCGCCCATGGGCGAACAAGGGCACGTGCGACATCATCTCGTGATAGACGAACTCGTCCTTCGTCGTGAGCTGGACCACGCCATCGAGCATCATCACCCGGCCGTAATCGCCGTTCTCGAAGATGATTAGATGCTGAAGCTCGGTCTCGCTATCGAAGAGGACGCGATCCGCCCTCAGACGGATACGGAAGTCGCGGTGTAGCGTCTCTTCGACCCACCGTTCCATCGCTGAATTTCCTTGCCGCGCAGTTGCTCCTTGACCACCACCTTGCGAGGCGAAAATGCCTCTTTCAGCACGTCGATGGTTCGTCGTGGATGAGTCTGGCCACACATAAAAACGTCCAGCGCGGCATAGCCATATTCAGGCCAACTGTGAATCGAGATGTGCGATTCGGCCAGCACAGCCACGCCCGACACGCCACCATTTGGGGTGAAGTGGTGAAGGTGAATGTGCAGGAGGGTTGCCCCGGCGATCTCGACACAGCTGCGAAGCGTTGCTTCGATGTGTTCTAGATCGTCGAGCCGTTCCGCCCGAATCAGATCGATGATGAGATGGGTGCCAGCATAGCGGACCCCGTCTCGCTCACAGAAAAAATCCTTGCGCCCATCCTCTTCCGAGGCGAGGCACTGAGAATGCTTTTCTTCCGTTTGGGCGGTGCTTGAACCACGATCCAAGTCCATCCCCAATTGGAAGAGGGCGTCATCGGACATGGCGTCCTCCCTCCAACCAGCAGATGTTCCATTTATAAGCGACGCTTATAAGCGACGCGCTATTTGCACCGCGCGCCCCAGCGATGCAAGAAGTTTTTGATCCCACGGCGCCCATCGGCCCAATTAAGATGCGAACGCGCTCTTGCCGAGCGAACCAATCGAGGGTGAACGCCATGCGCCGGCTCAAACCGAAGCGAATTTCCACCCGCGTTGTCATATTCGGACTTCTTGCCGCACTCCCCCCGGCGGCGGCGAGCCCGGTGCTTAGCGAAGATCTTCCGCGCCTCGGCGTGAAGCTCGCCGCAACCTCGGTGTCGGGACTTTCCTCCGGCGCCTATATGGCGGGACAGATCGAGCTTGCGCACTCGAAGGACATTGTCGGCGCCGGCATTGTTGCGGGTGGACCGTTCGCCTGCGCCGAGACAGCGTCGAGCCGCATCTTCCCCTATTGGCCGATGGTGCTGTGGCAGAATTCGATGCAAGCCGCGAATGCCTGCATGCAGGTGGAGTGGGGCGCGCCGGACGCCGACGCGCTTGCCGCCCGCGCCAAGGAGCTGGCCGACGACGGCAAGATCGATGCCTTGAGCGGGCTCGCCGACGACAAGGTCTATCTCTTTTCCGGTAATGCGGACGAGACGGTTCGCCGGCCCGTAGTGGAGGCCGCCAAGAGCTTCTACGAGGCGGCGGGCGTGCCGGGGACGAGCATCACGCTGGTCGAAAGCCCTGGCGGCCACGCCTTCTTGACCGAGACCGAGGGCACGGCCTGCGGCGTCACCGGAGAGCCCTATGTGAGCGATTGCGATTACGACCAGGCCAAGGCGATCCTGGAATGGATCTATGGCCCGCTCGCTCCACCCTCGCCGAGCCCAGCCGGCCGCTTCGTCGTTTTCGACCAGGGCGAATTTGACAGCGGCCTGCCGAACGGTCTGGCCAAGGAGGGCGTGGTCTACGTGCCCTCCGATTGTGCCGATGGCGGCGACTGCCGCCTCCACATCGTGCTCCACGGCTGCGACCAGGCGCGCGAGAGCGTCGGCGACGCCTTCATCGAGAAAAGCGGCTATGCCCGCTACGCCGACACCAACCGGCTCGTGATCCTGTTTCCGCAAGTCGCCGGCAGTCTCGTCAATCCGCATGGCTGCTGGGACTGGTGGGGCTATAGCGACATCGACTATCTGAACCGGGACGCGCCCCAAATCGAGGCGATCTGGGCCATGGCGACGCGTCTGGCGACGCAGCCTTGAGGGAAATTGATGAGGATTTCGACGCAGGGCAGTCTCTACCGACTTGCCAAGCGCCTCTCCATCGGGCGCGTACTCCGTTATCTAGACCTGTGGGCGCGCTATCTATGGCGGCGGGGACAAAGCAGGCTCGACGCCTATGCCGGCCGCCTGCCAAGCGCCGATCTCACCGCGCAAGCGGCGGCGATCGCCGCCGCCGACATGACCACGGCCAAACGAATGACCGTGGCCTCCTGGTTTCCGGTCGATCTCGCCAATGCCAGGCTGCACCGCGCCCTGCTCGCAAGCATCGCCGAAGCGCGTCCCGATCTCTCGCTCTCCGAGACGAAACTCAACTGTATCGCCCGTTTGAAGCACGGGAGCGATCTCGCGGTCATGGTCGATGAATTGGTCGCGGGCGGCGAAACGGCAGAGACCGTCAATACCGCCCTCTATGTCCTACTGCTCAGACGCCTCCCCGCGCCATCGGAGCTGCCGATGATCGGCTCCCGCGATCCCCGCCACGCTTTGATCGCGATCAGGTCCGGCGACGAATATCGAAAGCAGGGCCGCAAGATGCTGTCGAGCTGACCCGGAGTCCCGATGCTCTATATCGATGTCGGTAATAGCTTGCGGGGCGGCCTGCGGACCGGAATTCAGCGTGTGGTGCGATCACTTGCCCTCGAGCTTGCGAGCAAGGCGCGGAGCGCCACGAAGCTCATCGTCTACGATCCGGCCGCGGCGCGCTTCTTCGCGCTCACCGATCCGGAGCTAATCCGTTCGGCCGACAGCCTGGCGAATATCGACCCCGAGTCACGCGTCTATTTTCACCTCGATGCTTTTGCCGAGGGGGATGTGCTGTTCGAGCCCGATTCCACCTGGACCGAGCCGGTGAGCCGGGGGGCTCTGTTCAGGAAGCTCAAGGCGAAAGGCGTGATCGTGGCCGTGCTGAACCATGACGCCATCCCGGTCATCCTGCCCGAGGTGTGTCATCCGAACACGCTCGTCTCCTTTGCCGAGACCATCGCCGATCATCTCCAATATGCCGACTATGCGCTGACGACCTCAGCCGGCGTCGACCGGGACTTGCGCCAACTCGCGCGACGCTTTCTCGGTCGCGACATGACCACGCGTGTCATCAAGCTCGGCGCCGATTTCGAGGCTGCGGCACCAATGGGCGCGGGCGAGGACAGCTTCGCGGCTGCGTTCCCCGAGCTTGCCGGGCTTCGCTATCTGCTGTCGGTTGGGACCATCGAGCCCCGCAAGAACCATGCGCTCCTGCTGCAAGCCTTCGACCGGCTCGAAGCCGAGGACGCCGCGCTCGTCATCGTCGGCCGCAAGGGGTGGCTGTCGGACGAATTCCTCGCCAAGCTTGAGGGCCACCCGAACTTCGGCAAGCGGCTGTTCTGGTACAGCGCCATCGGCGATGAGGCTCTGCTCGGCCTTTACCGCCGCGCCTTCGCCACGGTGCTGCCGTCGAATTACGAGGGCTACGGACTGCCCGCAGTCGAGGCGCTGTCTCAAGGCTGCGTCACCGTGGTCTCCGACGCCGGCTCGCTGCCTGAGGTTACCCAGGGCCACGCGGCGGTGTTCGCAAGCGGCGATGGCGAGACACTGTTCGCGATCCTCGACCGGCTTTATCGCGATCCCACCTATCGGGCGGAGCTGAAGACGAGGGCGAAAAGCTTCCGCCCAACCAGCTGGCGCGAGGCGGCGCAAACCGTGGCCGCTTCTCTCGACGACATCGCATCGGGCGCGTCACATGATTTCTCGGCACCGCTTCGGCAGATGGTTTACCTCTCGATCCATCCTGAGATCCTCGATCTCTCGCTCGCTTCGGTCCGCGCCAATCTCGGCTTCATCGACCGCATCGTGGTCCTGACCAGTCCCGCGGCGAGGTCCAAGATCGAGGTCGTGGCCACGCGATATTTCCCGGGAGCGGTCGTCCTCGCCGACGATGCCGTCGCCGGTGCGGACCTTCCCGCCGATCATCAGGCCCGTAATAGCTGGCTGCGCAAGCAGCTCTATGCGCAAGACGCGATCGAGCCGAATTTTCTCGCCGCGGACGAGGATACCCTCGCGCTGCGCCCGCTCGAACGCGCGCATTTTCAACAGTCCGACATCCAACGGCCCTATTATTTCCTGGAGGATATGGGGACTTGGCTCGCCGGCTCGCCCTCGACCACCAGCTACGATCGCGGCCTGCGCAACGCCTGGCGCCTCTTGCGCGAGGCCGCCTATCCAGCGCGCGCCTTCTCCAGCCACATGCCGCAGATCGTGAATAAGAGCCTGGCCAAGGAGATCTTCGACCGCTTCGTGGTCGACGCCGAGAGCGCGGCCCTCGACGAATGGTCGCTCTATTTCAACGTCGCGAGCCAGCTCTACCCGCGCCATGTCCTGGCCAAGCCCTATGCCACGCTTGGCTGGCCCATGCGCACCGGGGACTGGCTGCCGGAGATCGCGCCGCGAGAGCCGGCGTTCGAGAATTATTGCCCGGAGAGCTATGCGGCAGGCGGCATGTTCGTTGGCCTCTCACCGCTCGGCGATCTGGAGCGTAAGACGCGCCGGACCCTGGACGCCCTAGCGGGGGCGCGCCGCGCCGAAATCGAAGGTTCGGGCGAGCATTCTCCGGGGGTCCTGGCGTTGGTGATCACCCCGGAGGCGATGAAGTTCATCAGCACGGGTACGGTGCTTGCGGGCTCACGCAATGTCCGCCGCATTCTCCTCATCCACGGCGCGGGAATTGCCTGCGCGATCAAGGGCAAGCTCGACATGTTCGTGGCCGAGCCGGGCGGCGCCGTGGTCAGGGGCGAGAGCATCGATCTCGGAGAACTGTGCTGGATGCCGCTGTTGCCGCCGGAGACGCCCGGGCTCTATCTGATCCGCTTGTTCGCCACGCTCGCCAGCGGCGCGCGGCTTGAGGCGCGGGGCCTGTTGACCGTGATCGCCGATAAGGGATCTCAATGAAGAAGGCGGCCGCCGGCATCGAGATTTCGCTGACCGAGGCGCCCTTTGGCTCCAGCCTCTATGCCCAATGCCTGGCGCTGCGCGAGGCACTCTTGCGCAAACCCCTCGGGCTTTCCGTCACTGGCGACGAATTGGCCGACGATGCGAAACGGCGGCACTTCTGCGCCTTGGCTGACGGCGCCGTCATCGGCTCGGTATCCTTGAAGCCCCTTGGCGCGCATACGCTGCATCTCAAGCAGATGGCCGTCGCCGCGCATCGGCAGGGTGAGGGCATCGGCGCCCGGCTGCTCGGCTACGCCGAGACTTGGGCACGGCGCCACGACTATGGCGTCATCATCTTGAATGCCCGTATCGGGGCCGAGGGGTTTTATGAGAAGCATGGATATAGGCTTCAAGGCGCGCCCTTCGAAGAGAACACCATCCCGCATGTCAGAATGACGAAACGACTGGAGGAGAGAGCATGAATTTGGAGATCGGCGACAAGGCCCCGGATTTTACCCTGCCGACCGATGGCGGCGGCAAGATTTCGCTGAAGGAGCTCAAGGGCAAGACGGTGGTGCTCTATTTCTATCCCAAGGACGACACGTCAGGCTGCACCGCCGAGGCTTGCGCCTTCCGCGACCAACTGCCCGACTTTTCCAAGGTCAAGGCGGCCGTCGTCGGCGTCTCCAGGGATTCGGTCGCAAGCCACGACAAGTTCAAGACCAAGTTCGACCTCACCTTCCCGCTCGCCTCCGATGCGGAAGGCAAAGTGTCCGACGCCTACGGCACCTGGACGGAAAAGAGCATGTATGGACGAAAATATATGGGCATGGAGCGCTCGACCTTCCTCATCGACGAGAACGGCGTCATCCGTGGCATCTGGCGCAAGGTGAAGGTGCCGGGCCACGCGGATGAGGTGCTCAAAGCCGCCGCGGCGCTGAACTAGCGCCTTGGGACCTCGAAATCAGATGATGCTCTGGGCGTAGAGGTCGGTGCGGCGGTCGCGGAAAAAGCCCCATTCGGCGCGGTAGCGCGCGATCTCGGCCAGATCGAAGCTGTGCACCAGCACGCCTTCCTCCGTCTCGCCGAAGCTCTCGACCAGCTCGCCGGTATGATCGGCGATGAAGGAGTGGCCGTAATAACTTTGGCTGGCGCCGTCGTTCTCCTCGACCCCGATGCGGTTCGCCGCCACGATGGGCACGGCGTTGGCCACGGCGTGGCCCTGCATCGCACGCTGCCAGCGCTGATGGGTGTCCAGGCTCGCATCGTAGGGCTCCGAGCCGATGGCCGTGGGGTAGAGCAGCAGCTCTGCCCCTTCCAGCATCATCGCGCGCGCCGCTTCCGGATACCATTGGTCCCAGCAAATGCCGACGCCGATCACGCCGTGCGTCGTCTTCCAGGCCTTGAAGCCGGTGTTGCCCGGGCGGAAGTAATATTTCTCCTGATAGCCGGGACCGTCGGGGATGTGGCTCTTGCGGTAGAGCCCGAGGATCTCCCCATCTGCATCGGCGATCGCCACGCTGTTGTAATAGCGCGGGCCGTCCTTCTCGAAGAACGAGATGGGAATGACCACCTTCAGCCCCTTGGCCAACTTTCGCAGCGCCAGCACGCAAGGGTGCTCATGCGCGGGGTGCGCGGTCTCGAACCATTTCGGGTTCTGCCGCGTCGGGAAATAGATGCCCTGGAACAGCTCGGGCGGCAGGATCACTTGCGCCCCGCGCGCCGCCGCCTCGCGGATCAAGCCCTCGGTCTTGGCGATATTCGCTTCGAGGTCGGGTCCAAAGGCCGCCTGGATAGCCGCGACCGTCATCATTCGCTTCGCCATCAGGCCGGCTCCTGTTGGGTGATGCAGTGAAACGAGCCACCGCCGGCATCGCCGGCGCCGAGCAGGCCGCGCGACGGTACGCCCGTCACGTTGCGGCCGGGAAAGACCCCGCGCAAGGCATCGAGGGCCGCGGCTTCCGCCGGCGTGCCATAGACCGGCACGGCCACGACGCCGTTGGCGATGACGAAATTCATGTGCGAGGCCGGGGAAATGTCGCCGAGCGCGTTCCGATAGCGCCCCACGCCGGGGATGCGGATGATCTCGAGCTTGCGGCCGCCGGCATCGGTGGCGGCTTCGAGCCTCTCCGCGATCTGGCTCAAGATCTCCGCGTTCGGGTCGTCGGCGCCAGCAGAGGATTGGCATACGACCCGGCCCGGCCCGACGAAGCGGGCGATGTTGTCGATATGACCGTCAGTGTGGTCGTGCTTGAGACCCTCGTCGATCCAGATGACGGACTTGGCGCCGAAGGCCTGGCGGAGCGCCGCTTCGGCTTCCGCCTTGGTCCAGCCATTGCGATTGGGGTTGAGAAGCGTCTGCCGCGTGGCCAGGATCGTGCCCTGGCCGTCATGGTCGACGGCGCCGCCTTCCAGGACAAAATCGAAATTCAAGACTGGCACGCCCGCGAGCTGCGCGATGTCGTCGCCGATATGCGCATCGTCGGGTAGATCGAACTTGCCGCCCCAGCCATTGCTTTTGAACCTGAGCGCGACGGGGCCGCTGTCCGTCCGCGCGAAGATGGGTCCTGTATCGCGCAGCCAGATGTCCCCATATTTGGCGGGCACGAGCTCGGCCGCGCCGCCGACGGCCTTGCGCGCGGACGCCTCGGCCTCGGAGCCGTTCACCAATAGCCGCACCTGGTTGCCTTCGCTCAAGCTCAGCACCAGCGCCGCCACGTCGCGTCGTGGCGCCGCCAAATCGCCGTTCCATTGCGGCGCATCGGCCGGCCATGCGGTCCAAATGGCCTTTTGCGGCGTCCATTCCGCCGGCACGGAGATCGTGGCTTGGCTTGAAGAGGTGTCCATCGCGCCCTTTATGGATCGCAAGCGCCGCCGATCAAGGGGAAAGCACCGCTTCCCCCGAGGCGCCGGTTTGTGGCGTTGCCTAGTCAACTGAACTCAAAGTGGTAGATAGGCGTTGGGACGGGGCTTACCGACTGAACAGGAGTCCAATATGGCTGGTATTTTCGGTTCCGACGACAGCTCCGCCGTCCCCGGCGGCAAATTGGCAAAGCCGCTGATGATCGCGCTTCTGGCGCTGCTCGCATCGCGCTATTTCGGCAGCAAGGGCGGCGATCAAGCCAACGCCCCATCCGGCTCCACGCCGCGAATGCCCGAGCCGACGCCGGCCTCGGACGCCTCCCCGGGCAGCATCCTCGATGGGCTCGGTGGGCTGATCAAGCAGTTCCAGCAAAAGGGGCTCGGTGACACCATCGACACCTGGGTCAAGCCGGGCGCCAATAAGGACATCTCGTCCGGCCAGGTTTCAGAGGCGCTTGGTGGCGACATGGTCGACGAGCTTTCCCGGCGCACCGGCCTTTCGCGCGAGCAGGTCATGACCGAACTCGCGAAGATCTTGCCGCAAGCGGTCGACAGGCTCACGCCCGATGGAAGGCTGCCGACCGAGCACGAAATTTCGCGGTTGATGGGTTAAGCTGCCGCCGGCGGCGATTTGATTCGACGCCTAACAGAGAGGTGACGTGACATGTCGATACTAGGCTGGATTGTCTTGGGCCTCATCGCAGGCTTCATCGCCAGCAAGATTTTCGTCGGCTCCGGTCAGGGCCTGTTCATGGATATCGTGCTCGGGATCGTCGGCGCCGTGGTCGGCGGCTATTTGTTCACCGCGTTGGGCGCGACCGGCATCACCGGCTTCAATCTCTACAGTATGTTCGTCGCGGTGGTAGGTGCCGTCGTGCTGCTCTGGCTCTACCATCTCATCAGCGGCCGCTCGACTTAGCGCAATCGCAGGAGGGTGCCCCCTCCGCGCTCATTAATTCTCCTCCGCCCTGGGCGTCTCGCCCGGGGCGGAACTGGATGATACACAAACGGCGAAAATGGCTCGCGACCACTAGGTCGGCGGCCGGATAGCTTGCGCTCGGCCGGTGTCTGTCTGCTACTGCACCTAGACCTTCGCCTTCAGCCCCGCGAGACGCGAATTGCCCTCCGTTTTTCAGATCATCGCCGGCCTGTTGACGCTGACGGCGCTGTTCGCCTGGCTCAACCACCGCTGGTTCGGGCTCCCCAACAATGTTGGGTTACTGCTGATGGGGCTCGCCGCATCGCTGGTGCTGGTGGCTCTCGAAATCCTGGTGCCCGATGTCGCCATCTATGCGGACCTTCACGACTATGTGGAGAAGATCGATTTCTCGGAAACCCTGCTCAACGGCATGCTCGCCTTTCTGCTATTCGCCGGCGCTTTGCAGATCGACCTCTCCGTCTTGCGCGACCGGGCGTGGACCGTGGGCGCCATGGCGACGTTCGGCGTCATCGTCTCTATCGCCGTCATCGCCGTCACCTTCTGGGCGGTCGCCCAACTCCTGTCATTTCCCTTGCCCATTGCCTGGGCGCTCGTGTTCGGCGCCCTGATCAGCCCGACCGACCCCATCGCCGTGCTCGGCGTGTTGAAAGAGGCGCATGTGGCCAAGACGCTGGAAATGGACATGGCCGGGGAATCGCTTTTCAACGACGGCGTCGGCGTGGTGATGTTCACGATCCTGCTCGCCGCGGCCTTAGGCGCCTCGGGCGAAAGCGGCATCGATCCGGTCGAACTTGGGCGGCTGTTCTTCGTCGACGCTTTGGGCGGCGCCGTGCTTGGGCTGATCACGGGCTACATCGCCTATCGGGCCATGTGCGCCATCGACGATTATCCGATTGAGGTGCTGATTTCGCTGGCCCTCGTCACCGGCACCTACGCCGTCGCCCAGCGGCTCCATCTCAGTGGACCGATCGCCGTCGTCGTCGCCGGCGTCCTGATCGGCAATCGCGGCGCGGTCTACGCCATGAGCGAGACCACGCAGCGCTATTTGTTCGACTTCTGGAACCTGATCGATGAGATCCTGAACTCGGTCCTGTTCCTGCTTATCGGATTGGAGGTGCTGGTGCTGACCTTCGATCCTTCGCTGGTCCCCATGGCCCTCCTTGCGGTGCCCATCGTGCTGCTCGCGAGGCTGGTCGCGGTCGCGCTTCCGGTGACCGCGCTCAGCCTTCGCACCCGCTTCGTCAAGGGCACCATACCGGTCCTGACCTGGGGAGGCGTGAGGGGCGGCATCTCGGTGGCGCTGGCGCTGTCGATCCCGAACGTGCCCGAAAGACCGCTGATTCTGGCCGCGACCTACGTCGTGGTGCTGTTCAGCATTGTCGTGCAGGGCCTGAGCCTGCCGAGGGTGGTGAAAAAGTTCGGCCGGTCCTAGGACCGCGATTGATTGATTTGGCTTGAAGCAATGGCGCACCCGAAGGGATTCGAACCCCTGACCTCTGCCTTCGGAGAACGGTGGTCTACCGGCTCAGGCCGTTGTTTCTGCGCTTTTTCATTGCTGCTTAAAGCGGAACGCATTAGGAACCTCCTCTCATTACGCGGACATTATGCGGACGCCTGCCAATGCTCTCAGCAGCGCCTCGTAAGAAGTCGGGATGATTGTGGCGATAGACGTTCCTCAGTGTCTCGTGGGACATCGACAGGTAGTCGGCAGCGTCCTCAAGACTCGTGGTTCCATCTCTCGCGATCCATGTCGCTGCTGTGTGCCGTAGCGTATGAGGCAAGACGCCCTCAAGGCCCGCTCGATAGCACGCTGCGGCAAATCCCTTCTTTATATCGCCAATCCGCTCGCCGTTGATGTGCAGCACATACCCGAGATCAGTGCCTCGCTTTCTTGCTCTGCGGAGGTTAGGCAAGAGGCGCGGCGGGATTGGAATTACACCCCGCTTCTTGTTTGTCCGCCTTCGGCCCGCGACCTCGAAGTTAATCCGCTCGGCCTCTAGATCAACTTGCGGCCAGCGTAGTGATAAAATTGCCTCTTTGCGCCTCCCCGTATAGAGCCCAAGCAAGATGAACAGCGGCATGTAGAGCCTCGCCTGCGGCGTTCGCGCCGCGCGGAGCAAGTGGGCTGCTTCTTGTCGGGTAAGCCACCGGTCACGCGGCAGGGGGGGCTCGGGAAGCTCCACAGGTACGGGACGGGTAATTACACCCGAGCGGTGCGCGTAGTTAATAGCGGCGCGCAACACGCCCAGTTCGCGTCTGACGGTGCCTCTCGCTCTTGCGCGCCTCTCCTCATATCTGCCGCTCGTTTGAGGCGTGACGTCCGCGAGAGTGCTCCCCTCGAAAAAGTCGGTCAGCGCCAGCACCGCGTATGCGATGCGCCCCGGCGCTGCGAGCTTCGGTCCCCGCTCTTGCAAATAGTGATTGAGTACGTCGGTCACGAGGATCGAAGACGGATCACTTGGGCCGTCTCGTCTCCTTCTGAGCTGGAGCCATTCTGCGAAGGCGATTTCAGCTTGTGCGCGGTCTGCCGTGCCAGTTGAGCACTCGCGGCTGCGGCCATCTTGCGTCCAGGTGATGTAGAAGCAGTTGCGCTTGTCAAGCCAACGGAGACGGGGACCCTGATTTCGTCTTGGCACGGTATCACCTTCTTCGCTTCTATGAAGCGCGCAAATGCGCCGCAAGGAATGTGGACTCGACAGCCGATCATGACGTGTTCGAGCTGACGTGTCTGGATGAGGTGGCGGATTTTTCGCTCCGACAAGCCCGTACGGACCGCAAGCTGCTTCGGCGTCTCTAAATACTTCTCGCTCACCACTGGCTGCCCCGCGACCAGACCATCATTTCAGCTTAGCTTCGGCGCGCCGCTGCAGTTCCAGAGTCTTAGCAAGACTGCTCTCCATCTCTTGGGTGAGCTTTTCGGCCTGCTTTTCTACCTTTTCGATTTGGGTGAAGGCGGCCTCCTTAACCCTTTTGATCTGCTTCAGCGCGTGCCTTTCCACCGCCCTGACCTTCTCCTCAAGCTCCTGGAGCTGGACTTCTGTGGCCCCGTCGAAACTCGCGAATAGCCGGGACAGAATTTCAGAATTAAGACTCTTGGGTGGCGAGGCGTCGCCAGCAGCCTCGACCAGCTTCTTATGCAGGTCGAAGGGCAGCCGTAGGTTGATGCTTACTGTCTTGGCTTGCTTCGGCATGGTGTCAAAGTAGCACCGTTGCGGTGCCATTGTCAATCGCTAATCCGACCTTCTGCTATTGGCAAATACTCCACACCGCCGGATGGTGCCTCACCGGCTGTCGCGTGGGTGAGCAAGCCAACATCACGTCAGCCCGGTTCCCGCTCTCTACGCATTTGCCGATATAGTAATCAATCAGCTTGTCACGTTCGTCCGGTACCGCTTCCCCAATGCCTCTGGCACCAAGATTTTTCCATGCTCCTCATCGGGCCGCTAATGGACGCCGCTGCTGACGAACGCTGGTGGGGGTGCCGTGCTGAGCTTGACAAGGAGACATTGCAGGGGATTCGAGACATCATAGGCAAATGCCCAACACTAACGCGCTGCGAAAACACGTCTTTGACGATGTGGTCGAACTTGTCGGAACGACTGGAATGCTGATCCCGTTATTGGACCTCACTATCACTGAGCCAGAGTTCGAGCCACTGCGCTTTCTTCGCCACCACTTCGCTCTGCATACAGCGCTGATCGTTACAAGGCTCTACGCGCGTCCAAATGAGCGTGGGCGGATGGGAGCCACAGCTTCCATTCCCGCTCTGCTTCAGAAAGCAAGAGACGAAGAAAGGCTAACAGCGGAGCTTGCCGAGGCGTTCATCCATGAGCTTGGAAAGATCAGGTGTAGGTTTGAGGCAGCGGGGGGAGATTGGAACGAACTTAGAAACTTCCGCGACTCGGAGTTGGCGCACTCGCTACACCCTTACCCTGGAGACTCCCCCCAACTCTCATTTCTTCCGTTGTGGGATTTAGCTCACGAGACCTACGAACTGCCGCCTGAGGTCCGGATTGATTGAAGTCCGCCTCTAGAGCTTCAAGGAACTGAGTGCTGAGCCGGTTGCGCGCACCCTTCGGACGGACCCTTCGGATTGCCGCTCTGCCCAGGCTTGAAGGGCACAAGGGTTCTCAGTTTCTTCTCTCTTTTATCAGTGACACGTCGGCTCATGACCAAAATCCCCTCTACTTTGTTGTGGGTGCCTGAGCGCACCACGCGCCGCACCAAGACGACTGGTTTGTGCATGTGTTTACCGACGAAGGGGTCGTGCAGGAATGAGATTTCTATAGTCCCTGGCATCCTCGCCGCCGGAGCCATTAACTTCACTCTCCAGGCTTCCGATCCATTGCGCTACGGCGTCGTTGACGGCCTCTCCGTCCCCGACAGCACCAACAAGCGTGGTGGGGAGATCGCAGGACCTATCGAGCATCAATCCGCGATGAAAGCGGACGGCGTCGTGGCATCAAGTCGCCAATCATCGGCAAGCGGTGGGGCTGCACTCGAAATATCTCTCCCAGCGCCCTCAAACTCCAGCTGGAGGCGAAGGCGGCGGCACGAGCACAAGCGAAAGCCGCGTGAGAGCATTACGGCGCTGGGGCAAAGATGGTAAGTCGCGGTCTTCGTGCGATGAGCGCTAACGAAGTCCGACTACATCCGTCGCGGGCGGACTCCCTTTCGAGGATGGCAGCGAAGGGGAATGTGGCTCAGGCAAGAGGACTCGTAGGCGTGCCGTTTCGGCGGGTGTGGTCGATCTCATCGGCACGTTCCAGCACCTTCTTGATGGCAGCCAGTTTTTCGGCGTCACTCATTTTTCGGGGTTCGAGCATGAGGATTATTCCGCCGAGTAACAAAATAGCGCCCAGCATGACGGCAGGTACCGCAATCAGGTAGATCGCTAAAGGTGACAGGTTGGAAAGCCACTGGTCCATATTGCTATCCAACCCGCCATAGGGTCGCATGTTCCCTCGCGGAACTTCAGGAGCCAAGGCGTGCAATCAGATTTATGGGGTGGGTTATGGGGAGTGACTATTCCCATCTTGCCTCGGCGAACTGGCTGCGCCTCTCATGAACCGAGAGTCGGCGACCTCGATCCGCGTGATTGGGAATTGCCTCTGAAGCCGAAGTGGATGCACTGGCACAGCCATGAGCGCCTGGCGGGGAAATACCGATTCCAACAACGCAAGATCGATGGGATCATCGCCAACTATGTCGGTTGAGACCGCCGCCCGACTGAGCCTTGAACGCGAGCTTTGGGTGACGCTCCGCGCCCTGCTTCAACTTGGGTGTGCACTCCGCCGAGCGGCTTGCGCCAATAGGCTGCTTGCAACTCCATGACCTCAGCTAAATTTTTCGCCCCAGCTATGCCGGTCGCAAGATCGAAGCCGTTGTTGATGTTGCGCTCGGCGATTTCCATGATCTTCTGGTTAAACGCTAGAGAGCCCTGACCAGCCGCGCCAAAGGATTTCTGCCAACTCTCTAATACTAATTGGAGAGTCTGCTTGGAACGCTCATACAGCTCGCGCGTCTGAGCGACGTTCCGTTCCGCAAGGACGCGCAATTTGTCTGGCACCTGGGTACCGCGAAATTGCACGAACGCAGCGACGGTCTTCTGGTGTGTATTGCGGACGGTCTCGGCGGCAACTTTTTTACGGACCTTCTCCGCAACCTTCGGCGCGGTCTTGTGATGTTTATCTCGCGCGTTTCCGTTGCCTTTGCGCGGCCTCCGGGCTGTAACTTTCCGAGCGGATGACTTGGTCATGGTACTTGCCTCATGGCGTTAAGCGCGGACTGCCAAGCGCTGGACAAACTAGCACGTGCGTCGCGAAGAGGGCCCGCGGAGTTCCGCCCCGGGTCTCTAACCGGACTTTAAAGTCCTTACCCGACCTTCCTGGCCGTCTTGGCGGTCGCTTGCTCCACGGACTGGTAGGAAGTATGCGCCAAATCGACATACATCTGGCCGATCTTCGACGCCTGAGCAACGTATGCATCGAACGCCTTCTTCGCGTATTGAGACTGAATCTCCAACGCCTGCTCGAACGACTTCGCGCCGATCAGCTGTTCGAAAGCGCGGGTTGAATCCTCGAACGCCTTCTTCGAATAGTTCGTGACCTCGGCGGCGATCGCCTGGAAGCCCTTGTTCATCTCACCAAACGACCGAACGGACGCATCGAAGCCGTCTTTGCTGGCCCTCTGGAACTCCTCACCGTACCTTTGAACGTCTGACATCTTTCATTCCTCCTCTGTTGCTCCCGCCTCGGCGGAATAGGTTGCACATCACAGTCATATATGCTGCAACGCACAAAACTTCAACAGAAATATTGCGCTGCACAAAACGTCGCAGGTAGCTTCTGACACCTTTCGTCGCCAGGTAGTCCATGTGGGAGCCTAAATTCGTTGGAGAGATTATGTTTAGGAACTGGATGCGAGTGATGAGCGATGCCGTCATGCTGGGTTTGGAGACGCAGGCGTTCTACGTTTGATGAAGCTACAGGTGCCTCTACGTCAGCCATCATTCCTGACGGCAGCAGACTAGTATGTTGCGAAGACCCGCTGAGTGGAGGGCACAATCACAAAATCGAGCATTCGTTGGAAGTGCTCATCGCAGCTCGACTCGCTGAGGACAAAATGGGATCGCGGGACATCTGGGGCGATGCCGACGACCGCGTGAAGGCAACGAACATTGCGCTGCTGGCTACTGACCGAGATACCGAGCGCACCGAAGCCTTAATCAACGAGATGATCGGCGAGACACGCAAGCTCGTGGAGCACCATTGGCCAGACTTCGATGCGTTGGCAAAGGGGCTGCTCATCAAAGGGAGGGTCAACTTCTTGGAGACCGGAGCCCGGCCTTCAGAAGACTTCGACTCCTGGTGACAAAGAAAGGATGCGCGAACCGCAAGTGGTGCACCGACCACCTGGTCAGTGGATTTTGTTTTTGATACGCAGGGGCACAGTGTGCGGGTCGTCACGCTGGATTTACGCGCAGCATGGACTGATATCAAGCTCCAGTTGCTCAACCTCCTGAACCCATGGAAAGCGATCGTCTGCTTAGCTGCACGCCGCGGTCGCCACGCCGCGGTCGCCACACTCAGCTTATGAGTGCCACTGATGTGGGTGCTGTTAAGGCTCCCACGATTCGGAAAGAGCCAATCATGCAAATGGTCATAACGATCGGTCTCGATATCGCGAAGTCGGTATTCCAGGTGCACGGCATCGACGCGGAAGGCAAGGTGATCATCCGCCGCCAACTGAAGCGCCGTTACGTCCTGGCGTTCTTCGAGAAGCAGCCGCCGTGCCTGGTTGGGATCGAGGCCTGCGCCACGTCTCATCATTGGTCGCGCGAGCTAAAGGCGCTCGGCCATACCGTGCGCTTGATGCCGCCGGCCTATGTGAAGCCTTACGTCAAGCGACAGAAGAATGATGCCGCTGATGCCGAGGCCATCTGTGAAGCGGTGACCAGGGCCAACATGCGGTTCGTCGAGACCAAGACGCCCGAGCAGCAGAGCTGCCTGATGCTCCATCGCACGCGCCAGCTCTTCATCCGCCAGCAGACCTCTGTGATCAATGCCATCCGTGCTCACATGGCAGAGCTCGGCATCGTAGCCCCGGTGGGACGTAAGGGGGTTGAGCAGCTGCTTGCTGCCCTCACAGACCCTAACGATAAACGCGTTCCCGAGATCGCCCGCGCCTGTGTCGCCGCCCTCGGCGCCCAGCTGCGTAGGCTCAAAGAGCAGATTTTGGAGTTCGACCGCATGATCATGGCCTGGCACCGTTCCAATGAGACGAGCAGGCGGCTCGATGAGCTTCCCGGCGTAGGTCCGGCGCTGGCCACGGCTCTAGTCGCCAGCGTCGCCGATCCTAAGGCCTTCCGCTCGGGACGGAACTTCTCAGCCTGGCTCGGGCTCGTGCCGAAGCAGCACTCGAGCGGGGGCAAGGACAGGCTGGGCAGTCAGATGTGCTGCACGATGTTCGCTTCTGACCCCAAGCGGTCATCGACTACCGCTGTGCCGCTTTCATGACATTGCTGAAAAGCACGCCTAGGCAGCCGACCAAAAGCACCGCGCCGGAAGCCAGCGGCATATCGGGCATCAGCTTTGCAATAATCGAGGAAAGTACGACGATCCCAATGATTGACAAGGCCAGCGAGCCGTCATCGACGAACAATCCGATTACCATCTGGAAGACCGTGGCCAGCATCGTCATGTCAAATCCCCTACTCTAGAGCGACGCGAGAGGGCGACAGCGGAGAGCGCTACCATCAGAAACAGGGCCGCAAACACTGGAATAGCAAAGTCTTCGCCTGGCCATGGGACTCCGAGCCCTTCGCCAATCCAAAATACTCCGAATGCTGAAAGCATGACACCGACAGCAAACTTGAGCGTGTTCTCGGGCACCCGGGTAAGCGGGCGATGTACGAAAAAGCCCAACGCGACCACGGCCAAACAGGCGGCGAGCGCACCGAGGCTCGCTGCAACAAGGAGGCCTCGTCCTGCGCCTACGGCGATGACGATGAAGACAACCTCTAGCCCTTCGAGCGCGACGGCTTTGAAACTCGCGACCCCTGCCAGCCAATCGAGGCCAGCTTCGTGGCGCCGCGCCTGGTCGCGCAGATCTTCCGTCTCGGCAGCGAAAGCTATCGCCTCATCGTGCAGCGCAATGACTCCCGCGGCTCGCAGACTCGCCTTGCGCAGCCAGCGCATGCCGAACAGCAGTAACAGGACTCCGATGACGAGCTGAAGCAGGTGTAGCGGAATCCGGTCAAGGAATGGTCCCAGCGCGAGCACGATAAATATGAGAAGGGCAAGGCCGCACACGGCGCCCATCCCCGCCGGGCGCCAACCGCGGACCGAGGCGACCGCAAGCACGATCGTCAGTGCCTCAACCGCTTCGACAAGAGAGCTCAGGAATGCCGTCGTGACTGCGGGTGCAGCGGTAGTCCAAATCATCAGTCAAATTAGCGGAGATCGGACGGAAGTGCGAGGCCCGTTGGCGGTCCCAGACTGAGACGGTTCACGGCGCGCCACCCCCAGGGCCAAGAACCATGACCGGCGCGACCACGAGCTGTTGATCGCAATCGGGCTTTCAACCGGGGTGTTGAGGCGGGGCCT
>JBBQKN010000002.1:0-135504 GCA_038326945.1 Hyphomicrobiales bacterium | reverse complement strand
GCGAAGACCAGCGCCGCGTCCGTGCCAGGCAGAAGCTTGAGGTGGATATCGGCGGAGGTTGCAGTGTCGTGCCCGATCGGATCGACAACGACGATCTTAGCGCCGGCTTCCGCCGCCTCTCTCACGAAGACCATGTCTTGGTGCGGGGCGGAATGCGATGGGTTGGCACCCCAGATCAGGATCGTGCGCGCGTCCTTCGACGTGCGCGGATCGAAGCCCTCGAGCGAATTGCCGAATGTCAGCTCGAGTGCGACATGGCCGGCCTTGTTGCAGACGGTATCCGGATCGACCTCGGTCGCGCCCATGCGGTTGAACAGGCGAAGCGGGAACGAACCGCCGATCAGTCCCACGGTCCCGGTGTAATGCGTATGGAGGATTGTCCGGGCCTCTCCCGCGTCGATCACGCCGCTGAAGCGCGTGGCGATTTCGCCGAGGGCCTCCTCCCAGGAAATCTCGACGAAGCGGGAGGTGCCTTTCGCGCCCGCGCGCCGCAAGGGACTTGTGAGCCGGAGCGCCGCATCGCGCCAGGCGCCATTATAGGCGATGGCGCATTTACCGCAGAGCTTCCCGCGCGAGATGGCGTGATCGGGATCACCCAGAACCTTGGTGATGACCCCATCCTCCTTGTAAACGGCGAGACCGCAGGCGTCGTAGCAATCACGCGAGCAGGTGGTCTTGACGAATTCCGCTTCCAGCACCGCCAACCCCTATCTCTCTCAGCCGAAGCTAGGCCTGTACCGGTTCTCCCGCAAGGAGAAGCGCGTTGTCGCGGACTTCAAGATGGGAATCAGCACCAGAAAGACATAAATGTCTCTCGCGATTTGTGAGTGCATGGGCTGGAAAGCGAGAACAAATGGAGCCGATCAGGATATTCCGTCATGAAGATTGGATTCAACCAGGGCGTGTCACCGAGTACCTGGCTGCCCAGGGGATCCCCTGGGAGTTGATCCGCGTCGACCAGGGCGACCCGGTCCCGCAGGGAGTGGATGGCATTTCGGGCCTGGTGTTCATGGGCGGCAGCATGAGCGTCAACGACGACTATCCCTGGCTGGCCGAGGAGACGCGGCTGATCCGCCTCGCTGCCTCGCGGAACGTGCCGATGCTTGGTCATTGCATGGGGTCTCAGCTGATCGCCAAGGCGCTGGGCGGAACCGTCGCGCCAATGCCGGCCAAGGAGATCGGTTGGTACGATGTCCGAAGATCAGACAATCCCATCGCCCGCGAATGGCTCCAGGCGATGCCGGAGGAGTTCGAAATCTTCATTTGGCATCACGACGCATTCAGTTTGCCGCCTGGCGCGGCGCCGCTTTACTCCAGCGCGTATTGCCCGGAGCAGGCCTACGCGCTCGACAATATTGTGGCGACGGTAGCGCACGTGGAGGTGACAGCCGCGATGCTGGAAGAGTGGCTGCGCGTCTACGGCTATGACATCGAGCCGGTATCCGCCAGCGTTCAACCCATCGAGCGGATAGCCGAGGGGCTGGCTGAGCGTTGTGCGAAGATGCACCGCGTCTTCACCGATCGGCTCTATGATGCGTGGCTGACAAAAGTTCGGGCGTTTGCCCTCGGCGGGTGAGTGCGAATTCAAGGCCGGGATCGCCCATCGGCGGCGTGCCACGATCTCAAATCTCCGGCGATGTGGGAACGCGGGATCAAGGTCGAACAGCCGAATCGGGCAGGCGGTCGATTGCGCCCATTGAAAGCCTCCCGCCCTGCGCGATTTTTGGCGTGTGTGGCTGACCTGCACTATCAGTTGCGAGGCGGTAAACCGCCAGTCCTGCGCGATTTCTGCCAATCTTCGGCCCAGAAATGGCTTCCTAGGTGCAAAGATGACACAGGCATCATGCAACTTGCTAAAAACCGGGATTTTTTGATTGCTGATCGCAGGTCAGTCCTGTCACTAATTAGTGACTTCGGTTGGGTCTTTCCTCACATGGAAACGCCTCCGCGCGGGACTGGGAAGCAGGGGAATCTAAGCAATGGCACGGGGAAGCTATTTTGCAGGTGTCTTGGGGTTGGTGGCTCTGGGCGGGTTTGCCGTTCCGGCCCTCGCCGCGGACCTTTATGCGCCAGCGGTAGTGGAAGCCGCGGCGCCTACTCATAAGCTGGCGCTCTCGGGGGTCGCGGCGTTCACGACGGACTATATGTTCCGGAGCATTTCCAACACGAATCAGAATCCCGCCGTTCAGCCGGAATTCGATTTGACTTACGGCATCTTCTTCGCCGGCATTTGGGGATCCAATACCGCATTTGGGGAAGGCATCGAAATCGACTACTATGCCGGCATCAGTCCCAAAGTGTGGGGCATCGACTGGACTATCTCCGCCAACTACTACTCTTATCCGGGCGATAGCGATATCGGCTATTTCGAGTTGAAGACGGGCGCGGCTAAGACCTTCGGCAACCTGACCCTCAGCATCGGCAACTGGTGGTCGCCGGATAATTTCGGTCTGGGCGTCCAGTCGGATGCGATCGAGGGCGGTGCGAGTTACGCCTTCTCCGGCAAGCTGTGGAATTTCTTCACGCCCAGCATCAGCGGTGTGCTCGGATACCAGTCCTACGAAGACATCGTCCCCGATTACACGTACTGGAATGCCGGGCTAACCCTTGGGTTCCTGGAACACTGGTCTGCTGACATCCGTTACTATGATACCAACTACAGTCAAGCAGATTGCCTTTTCCAAAGTGGTGGGGCGCATAACTGCGACGCGCGAGCGGTGGGCACCATCAAGGCGACGTTCTAGAATTTGGTCGTCTCAAAACAACTTCTACCTAAAGGGCGCCGTTCGCGGCGCCCTTTTTTTGTGGGTCGCCCCATTGCCTCCTGCGCGCATGACCAGTGGGAAAGTCGCAGGGCGAGAATTCCTGTCGTCGTCTCCGTCAGTTCTAGACCTTCTTAATCAACTCGGTAATATGGCCTGCCGAGCATCGTGCAACTGAACGTCCATTTGGGAGATGGGGGCAGATCACGGACGCGGACCGCCCAATTGTGGTGGAAAATCCGGAGGGTACCGGATTGTTCGTGATCGTCTGCGATCACGCCTCAAATAATATTCCCGACGCGTATCGGCCGTTCGGATTTGCCGAGGATGCGCTTAAGACGCATATCGCCTGGGATCCCGGCGCACTGGCAGTGGCGCGAGGTCTGTCCGCTAGGCTGGACGCGCCGCTGTTCTGGCCGGATGTCTCCCGCCTCGTCATCGACTGCAACCGCGCGCCCGACGCGAGCAGTCTCATCGTCGAGGAAAGCGAGGGCCGCCCGGTGCTCGCCAACCGGGGGCTGAGCGCGGCGGAGCGTTCGCGGCGGCTAGACCGCATCCACACGCCCTACCATGAAGCGATCGATTCTTGTCTTTCGCGCCGTGTTCGGACAGAGCCGACGGCGCTCATTGCGGTTCACTCCTATACGCCCGTCTATTTCGGCAAGGCCCGCGCATGGCAGGTGGGTATCGTTTTCGACGACGATCGGCGCGTGGCCGATGGTCTGCTCAGAGGCCTCACGGCCGACAAGGCCCTCACCGTGGGCATCAACCAGCCTTATTCCCCGGCCGATCACGTCTATTACACGGTTGGCCGCCATGCCGGCGCCCACGGCTTGCCGGCGGCCATGGTCGAGATTCGCAACGATGAGATCGGCGACGAAGCCGGCCAGCGGAGCTGGGCCGACCGGCTGGCCGGAATTCTCGATGCGGGACAGCAAGCCTGGTCGAAGTGGAACGACCATGCCACGGCGTAGATCTTGCGTTGGGTCTTGGTGCTCGCGGAATCCGGCATGATTGCACAAGCCAGCAGCAGGACTCGATTGCAAGAGAGCACATGCCCAAGCCGATAAAGATCTTCGTCCGGTATGTCGACGCGGTGAACTACGCCGTCGGGCGCTTTGCCATGTATCTGTTCTTCGTGATCGGCGGCGTCCTGATTTACGCGACGCTGTCGAGAGTCGTCGCCGGGGTTCCCGTCAATTGGGCGATCGAGTTGTCGCAATTCGTCCTGTCGGCCTATTACCTGCTGGGCGGCGCTTATTCCATGCAGCTCAACGGCCATGTGCGCATGGACCTAATCTACGCAAGCAGTTCCCCGCAGAAGCGCGCGCTGACGGACGCGATCACAATCCTTTTTGTGATTTTCTATCTTGTCGTTCTGTTCATGGGCGGCCTGTCGGCCACCAACTACGCCATCGTCTACGGACAGAAGAACTACTCCTCCTGGGCGCCTCTGCTGTGGCCGATCAAGGTGATCATGACCTTCGGCATCTTTCTCATGCTGCTGCAGACGATCTCGACCTTCTTCAAGGACATCGCTGCGGCCCGGGGGACGCCGATCGAATGAGTTCGGAATTCATCACCCTCTTCATGTTCGCCACCATGATGCTGCTGCTTCTGACCGGGCAGCGTGTCTTCGGCGTCATCGGCTTCGTCGGCACCGCGGCCGCGCTCTGGCTCTGGGGCGAGGGCTCGTTCGAAATGCCGTTCAACGCCAGCTTTCAGGTCTTGAATTGGTATCCCCTGATCACCGTGCCGTTCTTCGTGTTCATGGGCTACATGATGTCGGAGTCCGGCATCGCCAGCAATCTCTACCGGATGTTCCATGTTTGGTTCGGATCGATCAATGGCGGCCTGGCGCTGGGCACCATCGGGCTTATGGTGCTGATTTCCTGCATGAATGGCTTGTCCGTGGCGGGCATGGCCATAGGCGCCACCATCGCGCTACCCGAGCTGCTGCGGCGTGGATACAACAAGGTTATGGTTACGGGCGTCGTCCAAGCGGGCAGTTCGCTCGGCATTCTGATCCCGCCAAGCGTCGTTCTGGTGCTCTATGCCATGATCGCGCGCCAGCCGGTGTTGCAGCTCTGGATCGCTGGCGTCCTGCCCGGGCTGATGATGGCCACGATCTTCGCGGTCTACATCTACGTTCGTTGTCGCCTGAATCCGGAACTCGGACCGGCGCTGTCGGAAGAGGAGCTGGCCGAGATCACGTGGGGCGAGAAGATCTCGCTGCTGCGCGAAGGGCTCATGCCGCTGGCGATCTTCGGCCTCATGATGGGCATGTTCCTGACCGGCGTCACGAGCCTCGTCGAGAGTTCCGCGGTGGGCGCGCTCCTGACCGTGATCGGCGCTGTTATCGAACGCAAGCTCTCCTGGAAGGTGATGGAGGCTTCGCTCCGAAACACGCTGTCGGTGACCTGCATGTTCCTGTGGCTCATCCTCGCGGCGCTGTGTTTTAGCGCGGTCTATGACGGGCTCGGCGCAGTCAAGGCAATCGAAAACCTGCTCGTGAGCAGCTGGAATTTCGATCCCTGGACGATCCTAATCATCATGCTGATATCGTTTATCGTGATGGGGGCCTTCCTCGACGACACAGCCATGCTGGTGATTGTGGCGCCGCTCTACATTCCCCTGGTCATCAAGCTGGGCTTCAATCCGATCTGGTTCGGCGTCCTCTATACGGTCACTTGCCAGATCGCGTACATCACGCCGCCGTTTGGCTACAATTTGTTCCTGATGCGCGCGATGGCGCCGCCCGAGATCACGCTGATAGACATTTACCGCTCCATCGTTCCATTTTTTTTCCTGATGGTAATTTCCCTGATCATCCTCATAATCTTTCCCCAGATCACGCTGTGGCTGCCGGAGCTATATGCCGGAAGATGAGAAAGGCGGGATTACAACCCGCATGCAGAAACGATCAGAGAGGAAGCAAGATGTGATTGCCCCGACAGGGTGGAATACTCGGCCACTCTGAGTGGAGACGCTTTTGAATTGTGGCTCAACAGGGAGTGACGATGATGATCAAAGGTGCCGGAGTTAGTACCAAAGTTAGTAAGCGTGATTTCTTGAGAAAGGCCGGTCTCGTCACGGCCGGCGCTGCTGCAACAACGGTGGCTGCGCCCTATGTCAAGGCGCAGGGCGCACCGATCAAATGGCGGATGCAGACCTATGCTGGCCCGGCCCTTGCCGAGCACGTCGTCACGAACTCGATTAACGTCTTTAACAAGGCCGCCAACGGTGAGATGGAGATCGAGCTGTTCACCGCCGACCAGCTCGTGCCCCAGGGCGAGCTGTTCCGGGCGGTCCAGGCCGGCACCATCGACGCCGCTCAAAGCGACGACGATTCGGCGGCGGCGCCCGTCGATGTCAGGGTGTTTGCGGCCTATTTCCCCTTCGCTTCGCGCTATTCGCTCGATGTCCCGACGCTGTGGGAGTGGTACGGCCTGAAGCAGATTTGGGAGGAGGCCTATGCCGAGGTCCCCGGTGTCACCTGGCTCAGCACCGGCTCATGGGATCCGTGCAACTTCGCCACGACCAAGCCGATCCGCTCGGTCGCGGACCTCAAGGGCTTGCGCGTCTATATGTTTCCGACGGGCGGCCAGTTCATGCAGCAATTCGGCGTGGTTCCGGTATCGCTGCCCTATGAAGACGTGCAACCGGCGATCCAAACCGGCGAGCTCGACGGCATCTGCTGGTGCGGCATCACCGAGTGCTACACGGTGGGCTGGGCCGACGTCACCAAATACTATCTGACCAACAATATCTCGGGCGCTTGGGCCGGGTCATATTTTGTCAACACCGAGAAGTGGAAGCAAGTGCCCGAGCATTTGCAGCAGCTGTTCAAGATGTGTATCGACTGGTCTCACTACTACCGGCTGCACTGGTATTGGTGGGGCGAGGCGCATTACCGCACCACGGGCGGAAAGCTGGAGCTGACCACCATCCCCGATGCCGAATGGAAGACCGTCGAAGAAAAGGCGCAAGACTTCTGGGACGGGGTCGCCGCGACCAGCCCGCGCTGCGCCAAGGTCGTGGAGATTCTCAAGAACTACAACGCGACGATGGCGAAGGCCGGGCCTCCCTATCGTTCCAGCTAAGACTGCGGCAGGCCAAATCAGGACCCGCGCGGACGTAACCCCCGCGCGGGTCTCGCTTCAACCTCACTAAAATAGATATCCGGCATAGCGGGCATGTTTTCGTTGCAGGAGCTGCGGACAGCGGCCGATCGCGCCGAGATCGACACGGTCGTGGTTTGCCTCCCCGACATGCAAGGCCGGCTGGTCGGCAAGCGCATGCACGCCAACTATTTCGTCGAAAGAGCCCACGAGGAAACGCATGGCTGCGACTATCTGCTCGCCAACGACATCGATATGGAGCCAGTGCCGGGATACGCGGTCGCCAACTGGGAAAAGGGCTACGGCGATTTCGTGATGAAGCCAGACCTGGCGACGCTGCGGCGGATCCCATGGCTGCCGGCAACGGCGCTGGTTCTGTGCGACGTCCTCGATCACCACAGTCACGAGGCGCTGGCACATAGCCCGCGCGCGATGCTGCGAAAGCAGATCGCCCGGCTCGTGGCGATGAAGATGACGGCTCTGTTCGCGTCGGAGCTTGAGTTCTATTTGTTCGACGAGACCTACGAGTCGGCGCAGGCGAAACACTGGCGCGATATCAAGACGGCAGGCACCTACATCCAGGATTATCACGTCTTCCAGACGACCAAGGAGGAGGGCGTGATGCGGGCAATCCGCAATGGCCTGCAGGGCGCCGGGATCGCCGTGGAGAACTCAAAGGGCGAATGGGGGCCGGGCCAAGAGGAGATCAATGTCCGGTACGCCGACCCCCTGACCATGGCCGACTGGCACGTCATTCTCAAGAACGGTTGCAAGGAGATTGCCTATTCGCTCGGCAAGGCGGTGACCTTTATGGCCAAATGGCGCTACGATTTGGCAGGCTCGTCAAGCCATATCCACGCCTCGCTATGGGACGCCTCCGGCAAAACGCCTTTGTTTCTCGATCGAGACAGCGAGCACGGTATGTCGGCGCTGATGCGCTATTACGTGGCGGGACAGCTCACCTATGCGCGTGAACTAACCTGATTTCTCGCGCCTTATATCAACTCCTACAAACGCTTCCAGGCCGGAACATTCGCGCCGACCAAGGCGATCTGGTCGACGGACAACCGCACCGCCGGCTTCCGCCTCTGCGGTGCGGGCACCAAAGCCATCCGCATCGAATGCCGTATTGGCGGCGCCGATCTCAATCCCTATCTAGCCTTTGCCGCGCTTATCGCTGCGGGGATTGCCGGCATCGAGCAGAGACTGGAACTCGAAGCGCCCTATGTCGGAGACGCCTACCAAGGCGAGGCGCTGACCGAGGTGCCGAAGACACTACGCGAGGCGACGGAATTGATGCGAACGTCAACAATGCTCAGGGCTGCCTTCGGCGACGAGGTTATCGACCATTATTTGCACACCGCGGATTGGGAGCAGTCCGAATGCGATAGGCGGATCACGGATTGGGAGCTCGAGCGCGGTTTTGAGCGATATTGAGGCTATCGGAGACAACCATGTCTGAAACCATAAAGATCATCTCCCCTGTCGACGGCTCGGTCTATGCCGAGCGCCCGATCGCGCGTGACGCCGAGATCGAGACCGCGCTGTCGGCGGCCCGTGCCGCGTTGCCAGCTTGGAGGAGCGTCCCGGTCGCGGAGCGCGCGCGTTACATGCTGGCGTTTCTCGATGCGCTCCTTGCCATGAACGACGACGTGACGGTGGAGCTCGCCTGGCAGATGGGTAGGCCGGTCCGTTATGGCGGCGAGAAGGGTGGGTTGGATGAGCGCATCCGCGCCATGGCGGCGATGGCCGAGGAGGTGCTCCAACCCTTCTACCCGCCGGAGAAACCCGGTTTCCGCCGCTATATCGCGCGTGAGCCCGTTGGGCTAGTGATGGTCATCGCCCCGTGGAACTATCCCTATCTCACCGCGATCAACACCATCGTTCCTGGGCTTCTGGCCGGCAACGCGATTATCCTGAAGCACGCGGCGCAGACGCTGCTCGTTGGCGAGCGCCTGGCCGAGGCATTTCGGCAGGCAGGGCTGCCCAAGGGTCTTTTTCAAAATCTGGTCCTGTCGCATGAGCAGACCGAGAAGCTCATCGGCTCGGGCCGGATCGACCACATCAACTTCACCGGCTCGGTCGCTGGCGGCCGCGCCATCGAGCGCGCCATCGGCGGCACCTTCGCCTCGATCGGCCTAGAGCTCGGCGGCAAGGACCCGGCCTATGTGAGAGCCGACGCCAAGCTCGATCATGCCATCGAGAATTTGGTCGACGGCGCGTTCTACAATTCCGGTCAATGCTGCTGCGGCGTCGAGCGCATCTATGTCGATGCGCGGGTTCATGACGACTTCGTCGCCGGCTTCGCCGATCTCACCCGAAAGTACGTGGTCGGCAATCCGCTCGATCAGTCGACCACCCTTGGACCGATGGCGCGTGCGTCCTTCGCCGACACGGTGCGGAGCCAGATCGAGGAGGCGCGGCGGAAGGGCGCTACGGCGCTGATCAATATGAAAGTGCCGGAAGATCGCGCCGGCTCGCCCTATCTCGCCCCAGAAGTGCTGACCAACGTCAACCACCAGATGGAGGTGATGCGGGAGGAGAGCTTCGGCCCCGTCGTCGGCATCATGAAAGTCCGCGACGACGAGGAGGCGGTGACGCTGATGAACGACAGCCCTTATGGGCTGACGGCCTCGATCTGGACGCAGGACATGGACCGTGCCGCCGAGATTGGTACATTGATCGAGACCGGCACCGTGTTCATGAACCGCTGCGACTACCTCGACCCGCATCTCGTCTGGACCGGCGTCAAGGATACGGGCCGCGGCGCGGCGCTGTCTAAATACGGTTTCGATGCACTGACCCAGCCAAAGAGCTTCCACCTCCGCGACCTCTAATCCGAACCTCTTAAATCCCGGGACCCCGAGATGAGCATACCGACCGCCAATTGGAGCTACCCGACCGCCATCCGCTTCGGCGCCGGCCGCATCAAGGAGCTCGCCGATGCCTGCGGGGCCGCCGGAATTCAGCGCCCATTGCTGGTCACCGACGTTGGCATTGCCAAACTGCCGATCACGCCCGCGGCGCTGAGCCTGGTGCAAGAGGCAGGGCTGCCGGTGGCGCTGTTCTCCGACGTGCAGCCGAACCCGGTCGAGCCGAATGTTGAAGCCGGCGTCGCCGCCTTCCGGACTGGCGGCCATGACGGTGTCATCGCCTTCGGCGGCGGCTCGGGCCTCGATGTCGGCAAGCTGATTGCCTTCATGGCCGGTCAAAGCCGGCCGCTCTGGGATTTTGAGGATATCGGCGACTGGTGGACGCGCGCCGACCCCGACGGAATCGCGCCCATCGTCGCGGTGCCGACGACGGCGGGGACGGGATCGGAAGTCGGCCGCGCCGGCGTCATTACCCAGGCGGCGACGCAGACCAAGAAGGTCATCTTTCATCCGAAGATGATGCCGCGGGTGGTCATCTGCGACCCCGAGCTCACAGTCGGCATGCCGCCGGCAATCACCACCGGTACCGGCATGGATGCGCTCGCTCATTGCCTCGAAGCCTATTGCGCGCCGAGTTACCATCCAATGGCCGAGGGCATCGCCGTGGAGGGTATGCGGCTCGTTTTCGAGTATCTGCCGAAGGCGGTGGCGAATGGGAGCGATCTCGAGGCCCGCGCCCATATGATGAGCGCGGCGGCGATGGGCGCTACCGCCTTCCAGAAAGGTCTCGGCGCTATTCATGCGCTGTCCCATCCGGTTGGCGCGCTCTTCCACACGCATCACGGCATGACCAATGGCGTGTTCATGCCCTATGTCCTTGTCTTCAACCGGCCCGCGATCGAGGCGAAGATCGTGCGCCTTGCCGGTTTTCTCGGCATCGATGGCGGTTTCGATGGGTTTTTAACGGCCGTGCTCGATCTGCGCCAGCAGACCGGAGTTCCGCCGGACTTGCGTGCGCTTGGGGTCGACGACAGCAGGGCTGAGTTGATCGCCGACATGTCGCTCGAGGATCCGACCGCCGGCGGCAATCCCGTTCCCCTGACCAAGGAGGCGAGCCGGACACTGTTCGAAGCCGCGCTCGCTGGCGACGTCGCCGCGGCGGCTGCGTGACGTCTTGTGCCTGGCAGATCCCCCGCGACTACGACAGTGACTCAACCCGGCAGCGGCATGACACCCCATTGATAAAGGCCTCGACCGAGGCGTCAAACGCCGCGTCGCGGTCGAGGCCTTTGAAGGCCGGTATGAGTGCCAGCGTCGCCGGGTAAGCCAGCGGATCGAGCTCCCGAAGCTCGGCCTCGTCCTCGTCGCTGATCGGGCGCATGAGCCCTTCGGCCTCGGCCAGGGCATAGCCGAGGAGGAAGGCGTAGAAGGCGAGTCCAAGTCCAGCGGACTCGGCGTCCGGCAGCCCGGCAGTCCGCAGCGCGCGGTACACCACCTCGCTTGAGGCATGATCGGCGGGGCCGGTCGCGTGGAAGCGGAAGTGCAGGTGGACGACACGAGGATGACGGTGGGCCAGATCCCGATAGGCCGCCGCGACGTTGCGTAGATCCGCGCGCCAGTCGGCACTGGGGTGCGGCAGCTCGACCGTGGCCAGCGCCCGGTCGGCGATCCGCCGCAACAGCTCGTGCTTCGAACCGAAATGATGCAGGACAGTCATGGGGTCGACGCCGATCCGCAGGCCGAGCTTGCGCACCGAGAATCCGGCCTCGCCGTCGCACGACAGCATGTCGAACGCCGCATCGAGCAGCGCATTGCGGTCAAGGCCCCGCCGGCCGCGCGGGCGGGAATTGGCTTTGCGTGCTGTTTGCCTTGACAATTCTACACCGTAGCCAATAAAGTCTTCGGTGTAGCCATAATCGCAATTTAGCCCCTGTCAAGGCTGAGCCGGTGGACATGTCTGCTTCCCCAACAGCGATTGCCCTCTACGGGCTGAACCCCAAGGTGCGACTGCTGTTGCTCTGCGCCCGCATCGGCTACACGCCACATATTTGCTCCAGCGCTGATTGAACGACCCTCGGGTCCCGTTCTGCTGGAGGTGTATCGGTGACCAATCAATATCAAACCGCACAATTGAGAGAGCTCGACGCTCTCCACCATTTGCATCCATTTACCACGCACCGGTCGCTCAGGGGGGGCGGCGCGCGCGTGATCGTGCGCGGCGACGGCCCCTATCTCTGGGACAGCGAGGGTGAGCGCGTTCTTGATGGCATGTCGGGCCTGTGGACGGCGAATATCGGGCACAGCCGGCGGGAGCTGGCCGAGGCGGCCTATGAGCAAATGCTTGAGCTGCCGTTCTACAACACCTTTTTCCGCACCACGCATCCCCCGGTCGTGGCCTTGTCGCGCAAGCTGGCCGAACTCGCCCCCGACAACCTCAACCAGGTGTTCTATGGCTCGTCAGGCTCGGAATCGAACGACACCGCGATCCGCCTGATCCGGCATTATTGGGTGCTCAAAGGCGAACCCAAGCGGCGCATCATTATTTCGCGCAAGAGCGCCTATCACGGCTCGACCATCGCCGCCGCCTCTATGAGCGGCATGGCCCACATGCATGCGCATAGCTATCCCGTTTATGAGGGCTTCCGCCACATTATGGATCCCTATTGGTACGGCGAGTCCGTCGCGGGAGAATCGCCGGAAGCCTTCGGCATGCGAGCCGCGCGCGCGCTCGAGGATGAGATCCTGGCGGTCGGCCCCGAAAACGTCGCCGCCTTCGCCGGCGAACCGGTTGAAGGCGCCGGCGGCGTCAAGATCGCGCCGGAGACCTATTGGCCCGAAGTGCAACGCATCGTCGATAAATACGGCATCCTGCTCCTTGCCGACGAGGTGATCACGGGCTTCGGCCGCGTCGGCAAATGGTTCGCATCGCAGCATTACGGCATCCGACCCAACATCCTCACCTTCGCCAAGGCGGTGACCTCGGGCTACATTCCGCTTTCCGGGATCATCGTCGACGACATGATCGCCGACGCCTTGATGGCGCATGATGACGACTTCAATCACGGTTACACCTTCTCGGGTCACCCCGTGGCTTGCGCCGTGGCCTCGAAGAATCTCGAAATCATCGAACAGGAGAAGCTGATCCCGCGCGTCAACGAGTTCGGCGGCCCGGCATTGGCGAAAATGCTGGCGAAGTTCAAGGACCATCCGCTGGTCGGCGAGGTTCGCTCGATCGGGCTTCTCGGGGCGATCGAGCTTGTCGCCGACAAGCACAGCCGCCGCCGCTTCGCCGATCCTGGTCGCGTCGGACTTATCTGCCGCGATCATTTCTTCCGCCAAGGCTTCATCATGCGCGCCGTGTTCGACACCATGGTCACGGCGCCGCCGCTGATTTGGGCGCAGACGCAGTTCGAAGAAGCGGAGGCCGCGATCGGCCGCGCGCTCGATCTCACGCTTAACGACGTCGCAGGAGAGATCGCTGCATGAGCCGTCCGATCGTCGTCATTCCAGCCTGCACCAAGCTGATCGACGGCTACGTCTTTGACGCCGTGGGCCGGAAATATTCGGCGGCGATCGCCGAGGTCGCGGAATGTCAGCCCTTGCTCGCGCCGCTCGGCCCCAGCATGGCCAATATCGGCTCCGTGCTCGATGTCGCCGATGCGATCCTCCTGACCGGGAGCCCCTCGAACGTCGCGCCGGATCACTACGGCACGGAAGCTCCGCTCAAGCCGGAGACCCTGGACCCTGCGCGCGACGCGCTGACCCTGCCGCTCATTCGGACCGCAATCGAGCGCAAGATTCCGCTCTTCGCGATCTGCCGAGGACTACAGGAGCTGAACGTGGCGCTCGGCGGTAGCCTGCATCAGGCCGTTCACGACGTGAACGGGCACCGCGACCACCGCGCACCGTCCGATATCCCTCTCGACGAGAGATACGGCCCGCTCCACCCGATTCGTCTCCGCGGCGTTTTGCGCGACTGGATCGGAAGTGACGAGATCATGGTCAACTCGCTGCATTCACAAGGTATCGCGCGACTTGCCGATGGGCTGAAGCCTGAGGCCTTCGCCGAGGATGGTCTGGTCGAGGCGGTGCGTGGACCGGACGACACGGCGTTCTGCCTGGGCGTACAATGGCACCCCGAATGGGAACCGAAGTCGAACGCCGTCTCGACTTCGCTGTTCCGCCGCTTCGGCGCGGCGGCGAAAGGTCATGCATCGTGACCAATGCCCGGCTGACCCACGACGAGACGCAGGCCTTTCTCGACGCCAATCCAGCGGTGCAGTGGATCGACGCCTTCGTCTTCGACACGAACGGCATTGCGCGCGGCAAGCGAATTCGGCGTTCCGATCTGCTCGGGGTCGCCAAGAGCGGCCTCATGCTGCCAAGCACGATCTTCATCATGGACCCGCTCGGCAATTGCGTGGAGGAGACGGGCCGCTTGTGGGAGACCGGCGATCCGGACCACGAGTGCCACCTTCTTTCAGGGACGCTGGCTCCGATCCCCGTTAGCGACGGCAAGCACGCCCAGGTGGTCATGGTCATGGACGTCAAGGACCAACTCGACCCGCGCGCGGTGCTGATCGAACAGGTCGAGCGCTTCGCGCGCGCCGGCCAGACGCCCGTCGCGGCCGTGGAGCTCGAATTCTATGTCACGCGCAGCACCGACAGTGGTGCCTTCGCGCTCAATACACCGGAAGGTCTCTCCGACGATCCGGGCCGGCCACTCACCTTCGGCTTCGAGGAGTTGGACCGGCTAGCTCCCTTCATCGACGACATCTACCGGATTTGCGAGGTCCAAAATCTTCCTGTCGATGCCGTCATGCAGGAGGCCGGTCCCGGCCAGTTCGAGATCAATCTGAAACATCGCGCCGATGCCGTCGCCGCGGCCCTGGACGGCTTGCTGTTGAAGCGCGCGGTGAAGGCAGCGGCGCGAGCAAACCAACTCGACGCTACGTTCATGGCCAAGCCGCACGAGGATTGGCCCGGCTCTGGCATGCATATTCACCTCAGCCTGCTCGACAAAGCGGGACAGAATCTATTCGCCGGCGACCCCATATCGCCGCTCTTTCGTCACGCACTGGGCGGGATGCGCGACACCATGGTGGATTTCATGGCGGTCTGGGCGCAGTCCGCCAACGCTTACCGGCGCTATGTGCCGAAGGCCTATGTCCCCATGACCGCGCACTGGGCCTTCAACAATCGGATGGTCGCGCTGCGCATTCCCTACGGCAACGGCGCTGCGACCCGTATCGAGCATCGTATCGCCGGCGCCGACGCCAATCCCTACCTCGTGCTCGCGTCCATTCTTGCCGGCGCGAACCACGGCATTGCCAACATGATCGATCCGGGACCGGCCGTAGACGGCCATCCCGAGACCGTCGAAGCGCCGCCACTGCCGACCGCCTGGGTCAACGCCCTCGATCTCTTCCAACATTCGGAGATTGTCCGCGGAGCATTCGGCGCGCCCTTCCAGCATGTCTTTTCTCGTCTGAAACATACCGAGCGCAGCAATTTCGAGCGCATCGTCACTCCGCTCGATCACCTGTGGTACTCGCAAGTCGCGTGAGGCTAGCCATGACATCGCTTGCCCATTTCGAGAAAGCCGCCGGAACGAAGTTTCCGGCCGCGGCCCTGATCGATGGCCAGTGGATCACGTCCGCCAAAACCTTTGCCGTGACCGATCCGGCGACGGGCGCCGAGATTGCGGCGGTTCCGGATCTAGGGGCCAAAGAAGCGACCGACGCCATCGACGCCGCCGCCCGCGCGTTGCCGGCCTGGTCCGTCACGACGGCGAAGGAACGGGCGGCCATCCTCAAGCGCTGGTTCGATCTTATTACCGCCGAGACCGAAGCTCTGGCCGAGCTGATGACCACCGAGCAGGGCAAGCCCCTGGCCGAAGCTCGGGCCGAGGTTGCCTATGGCGCCTCCTTCATCGAGTGGTTCGCCGAGGAGTGCAAGCGCGCCTACGGCCGCACGATTCCCACCACCTTCGCCTCTAAGCGCTACCTCACCATCAAGCAACCGATCGGCGTCGTGGCCGCCATCGCGCCGTGGAATTTCCCGATCGCCATGATTACGCGCAAGGTGGGGCCCGCGCTCGCGTCCGGTTGCACCGTCGTGGTCAAACCCGCGGCGGAGACACCACTCTGCGCGCTCGCGATCGCAAAGCTCGGGATGGACGCTGGGCTCCCGTCGGGCGTGCTCAATATCGTCACCACCATGGATGCGCCGGCGGTCGGCAAGGTCTTTTGCGACGACGCCCGCGTGCGCAAGCTCTCCTTCACCGGTTCGACCGAGGTCGGCAAGGCGCTTTACCGGCAATGTGCGGACACGGTGAAGAAGCTCACGCTGGAGCTCGGCGGCAACGCGCCGTTTCTCGTTTTCGACGATGCCGATCTCGACCAGGCGGTCGCCGGCGCCATGGCCTCCAAATACCGCAACGCCGGACAGACTTGCGTCTGCGCCAACCGTATTCTGGTGCAGTCCGGCATTTACGACCGCTTCGCCGCGGCTCTCGTGGAGGCGGTCAAGAAGCTTGCTGTCGGTCCCGGCATCGAGGCTGGCACCAATATCGGCCCGCTGATCAACAGCGAGGCGATCGCGAAGGTCGAGAGCCTCGTTGGCGATGCCGTCAAGAAGGGCGCCAAGGTCCTTACCGGTGGGGGGCTCGATGCCGCCGGCCCGCTATTTTATCGCCCCTCCGTCGTGGGCGACGTCACCCCCGACATGGAAATCGTACGCGAGGAGATCTTCGGACCCGTCGCCGCGCTCGTGCGCTTCGACACCGAAGCCGACGCGATCAAGATCGCCAACGACACGCCGTTTGGGCTCGCCGCCTATTTATTCAGCCAGAATTTGAGCCGGGCCTGGCGGGTCGCCGAGAAACTTGACGCCGGCATGGTCGGCGTCAACGAAGGCATCTTCTCCAACGAGGTCGTCCCCTTCGGGGGCGTCAAGGAGTCTGGTCTCGGTCGCGAGGGCGCCGCCGAAGGCTTGGAGGAGTATCTGGAGATCAAGTACATCTGCCTCGGGGCCATCGATGCATAATCGGTCAATCCTGGGCGGAAAGTGGCTATCGAATGGGCTGGCGGGGCTAGCCGCCAATGACCATACTCGAAGCTGCGGAAACCATAACCACCGAGCCACGAGGCCAAAACTAGCCCACGACCAGCACCCACAGGGGAGAGTGAGTATGACCCGCGCCAAGTTTCTGACCACGCCTAAATCACGTCGCTCAATTCTGAAAGGCCTCGGCGTCGCCGCCGTAGGCATCAGCCTCTCGAACAGCAAGTTCGCCTGGGCGGCGGACGAAGAGCCGAAGCTCAATTTCTATAACTGGGACACTTATATCGGCGAGACGACGCTCGAGGCTTTCAAGGACGCGAGCGGCATCGACGTCAACATGAGCTTGTTTGCGACCAACGACGAGCTCTTCGCCAAGTTGCGCGCGGGCAACCCGGGTTTCGACGTGATCGTCCCCGGCAGCGAGTTCGTCGAACGTATGGTCCAGGCCAATCTGCTCGAGCCGCTCGATCACGCCAAGATCCCCAACATCAAAAACATCGCGCCGGCCTTTATCGACGAGGCGCCCTTTGATCCGGGCCGCAAGTTCAGTATGCCCTATACCTGGCTCGTGATCGGCATCGGCTACCGTAAGTCGAAGGTCAAGTCGGTCCCCGACAGCTGGAAGTACCTGTTCGATTCCGACGAGTACAAGGGCAAGATCGCGGTCATGTCTGATGCGAGCGAGCTGTTCCGCAATTGCTTCAAATATCTCGGCCAGTCCCTGAACTCGACCTCGCCCGAGCTGCTCAAGCAGGCCGAGGTCATGCTCATCAAGCAGAAGCCCAACATCAAGGTCTTTCACGAGGACAACGGCCAGGACTTGCTGCTCTCCGGCGAGGTTGACGTGGTGATGGAGTATAACGGCGACATCGCTCAGATCATGCTCGAGGACGACGACGTCGATTTCGTCGTGCCGAAGGAAGGCGCGATGAAGCAGCAGGACACGCTGGCGATTCCGAAAGGCGCGCCGCATCCCGAGAACGCACTCAAGTTTATCAACTTCATCCTCGACGCCAAGGTCGGGGCCGAGATCTCGGAGACCATCAAATATCCGTCCCCCAACGCCGCCGCGGTGGCCTTGATGCCGGCGTCCTACAAAGACAATCCGGTGATCTTCCCGCCCGCCGACCTCGTGGCCAAGTGCGAGTATCCCAACTACCTCGGTCCTGAGTTTACGCGTCTCCTCGACGAAGCCATGACGCGGTTGCGCGCGGCTTGATCAGGCGGAATTGACGAGAGCTAGCTAGCGACAGGAACAGCCGCGATGGCAACCCGAACTCAGGAACGTCGGCTGACCTTCTTGGCAACGGCACTACCACCCATCGTCTGGGTGGTAGTGTTCTTCCTCGCGCCACTAGCAATCGTCTGGGCATACAGCTTCGGCCAGAACCAGGGCCTGACCGAAGTCGATATCAGCGGCACGTTCGCAAACTACACACGCGCACTACAGCCGCTTTATCTTGGCATCTTCGCCAAATCGATCTTCGTGGCGGGTCTCACCACGCTCCTCTGTCTCATCGTCGGCTTTCCGGTGGCGCTGTCGATCGTGTTTGCCAGCGAGCGCTGGCGGGCGTGGATGCTTCTACTGATCATGCTGCCGTTCTGGACCAATCTCTTGATCCGCACCTACGCCCTGATCGCGGTGCTGCGCACCGAGGGCTACGTCAATTTCACGCTGGAATGGTTTTGGACCAATGCCAGCTGGCTGATGACGTTGGTGGGCCTGCAGCCCCTCGGCGACTTCACCCCCTTGCAGCTGCTATACAGCAACACCGCAGTGGTGGTGGGCCTCGTCTACGTCCACCTGCCCTTCATGGTACTACCGCTCTATGCCGCGCTCGATCGGCTCGACAAATCTCTCATCGAAGCGAGCCTCGACCTCGGCGCCGGCCACATCCGAACGCTGTTATTGATCGTGGTGCCGCTGGCGCTGCCGGGCATCATCTCCGGCATCATCATTACCTTCGTGCCGGCGCTCGGCGCCTATCTAACGCCAGATCTGCTCGGCGGCCCCGACAGCCAGATGATCGCCAACGTCATCGAGCGTCAATTCAAGAAGGCCAATGACTGGCCGTTCGGCGCCGCGCTGTCCTTCCTCTTGATGTACGCGACGTTCGGGGCCATCGCGCTTCGCGCCTATTTTAGCCGCGGCAAGCCCGCCTCCGGCGGTCACGGGATCTAGCTATGGCACTCAGACGCGCCCCCCTCGAATATAATCGCATGTGGCAGATGCGTGTCTGGCTGTTCGCCGTGTTCTTCTTCCTCTATGCGCCGCTGATCGCCCTTGTCGCCTTCAGCTTCAACGACTCCAAGCGCAACACCGTTTGGCGCGGCTTCACCTTCAAATATTACGACAAGCTCTTCAACGACCAAGACCTGCTCGTCGCCTTCGCCAACTCGCTGACGATCGCCTTGGTGGCCATGCTCATCTCCCTGGTCATCGGTGCCCTGGCCGCGGTGTTGCTGTGGCGCTACCGCTTCATCGGCAAGACGGCCGTGGAGGGTGCTTTCACGCTGCCCATTGTGGTGCCGGAAATCTGCATGGGCGTCGCCATGCTGCTGTTCTTCACCCGCGTCTTGCCGTGGCCCAACAATCTCTTCTGGCCGTTCAACCTCGGCTCCATCATCATCGCCCATGTCTCGTTCTGCTTCCCCTTCGTCGCGCTTGTCGTCGGGGCGAGGCTCGCGAGCTTCAACAAGGAGCAGGAGGAGGCGGCGCGCGACCTTGGCGCCAACGATTGGCAAGCGTTTCGGGATATCCTCCTGCCTCATATTCGCCCGGCCCTGATCGCGGGCGGACTGCTGGCGTTCACGCTGTCGCTCGACGACTTCGTCATCACCTTTTTCACGTCGGGGCCGGATACGATTACGTTTCCGGTCAAGGTCTATTCGATGCTGCGCTTCTCCGTGACGCCGGAGGTCAACGCCGCATCGACCATGCTCATCGTACTGACGATCGCGGTCATGGCCCTGATGATGGTGGTGCAAGGCAGAGCGCAGAAGAAGGGATAAGGAAGAGCGCCGTGGACCAAGCAATATCCGAAGACGCCAAAGCCGGCGCCAAGCCCATCATCAGCTTTCGCGACATCTCGAAGCGGTGGGGCTCGACCATCGGTGTAGACAATGTCAGCCTCGACATCGAGCCCGGCGAGTTCTTCGCCCTGCTCGGGCCATCAGGCTGCGGCAAGACAACCTTGCTGCGCATACTTGCCGGTCTCGAAGTGCCGACCGAGGGTCACATCCTGATCGACGGCGTGGACATGGGTGATATCCCGCCCAATCGGCGCGCCGTGAACATGGTGTTCCAGTCATATGCCGTGTTTCCTCACATGACGGTTGCCGACAATGTCGCCTACGGCCTCAAGGTCGATCGCGTGCCCAAGGCTGAGCGCGATACGCGCGTGCAGGAGGCTCTCGACCTCGTTCAGCTCGGACACTTCGCGGAGCGCAAGCCTGATCAATTGTCTGGCGGCCAGCGCCAGCGCGTGGCCCTTGCGCGCGCGCTGGTGAAGAAGCCTAAGGTGCTGCTGCTCGACGAGCCGCTTTCGGCGCTGGACGCCAAATTGCGCGAGGCCATGCGCTTCGAATTGTCCCAGCTGCAGCAGAAGGTCGGCATCACCTTCATCATGGTGACCCACGATCAGGACGAGGCGCTTGCGATCGCGTCCCGCATCGCGGTGATGCATAAGGGCGCGATCGCCCAGATCGGCTCACCCACCGACCTTTACGAGTTTCCAGGCTCACGCTTTGTCGCCGACTTCATCGGGTCGGTGAACATGTTCGAGGGCACGCTCATCGACGACAAGCCCGACGAGGCCACCGTTTCCTGCCCTGAGCTGGAGCCGCATCGCGTCTACGTCCCCCATGCCGTTCTCGGCAGGGAGTCCTCAGCCGTTTGGGTTGCGATCCGCCCGGAGAAAATGACCCTGCACAAGAATGCCGACGCGCCGCCGCCGGTACCAGAATGTCCGGCTGCCCACAACGTTGCCGAGGGGGAAATCAAGGAAATCTCCTATCTCGGTGACATCTCCATATTCCACGTCCTGCTCGCCAACGGCCGGCTCATTCGGATCTCGCGGCCTAATCGCTCGCGCTTCGACCAGGACAATTTCGGTTGGGGAGAGAAGGTCTGGGTGAGTTGGGCCGGATCGAGCCCGGTCGTGCTCCAGGGCTGACCCCCGCACTCTGCGACAACTCGAGTAAGCGAGAACTGAAATGTCAAATTCGGCCGAGCTGCATGAGCGACGGATGGCGGCCGTGCCGCGCGGCGTGAGCCATGCGACCGCCATCTACGCCCAGCGCGCCAAGAATGCCGAGATCTGGAGCGAGGACGGCAATCGCTATATCGACTTCGGCGCCGGCATTGCCGTGGTTAACACCGGCCATCAGCATCCGAAGATCGTCGCCGCCGTCGAGGAGCAGATGCGGGCGTTCAGTCACGTCTGCTTTCAGGTCACGCCCTATGAATCCTATGTGCGCCTGGCCGAGCGGTTAAACGCGCTAGCGCCGGTCATCGGCCCGGCCAAGACCATGCTGGTCTCCACCGGCGCCGAGGCGGTTGAGAACGCGGTTAAGGTCTCGCGCGCCTATACCGGCCGTCCGGGCATCGTCTCGTTCAGCGGCGGCTTCCACGGCCGCACGCATATGGGCATGGCGCTGACAGGTAAGGTCGTTCCTTACAAGAAGGGCTTTGGACCCTTCCCCGCTGAAATCTACAACGTCGCGTTCCCCAACACTTACCATGGGGTCAGCGGCGAGCAGAGCCTCACCGCTATTAAGGCCCTGTTCAAATATACGGCCGATCCTTCGAGCATCGCCGCCATCATCATCGAGTCGGTGCAGGGCGAGGGCGGCTTCTACATTGCTCCATTCGACTTCCTCCGGAGCTTGCGGGCGCTTTGCGACGAGCACGGCATCCTCCTCATTGCCGACGAGATTCAAACGGGCTTTGCCCGCACGGGGAAAATGTTCGGGCTCGAGCACTCAGGCATCAAGGCGGATGTGGTGACCATGGCGAAGGGTTTAGCCGGCGGCTTGCCGCTGTCCGCCATAACGGGGCGGGCCGATGTCATGGATGCGTCGGCCCCCGGCGGGCTCGGCGGCACCTATGCCGGCAATCCGGTCGCCTGCGCCGCCGCCCACGCCGTGCTAGACGTGATCGAGGAGGAGAAGCTCTGCGACCGCGCTAATGCTATCGGCAACATCATTCTCGACCGCTGCAATCAGTTAAAGAGCCGCTCGAACCTGAACTGCGTGGGCGATGTGAGAGGCCTTGGCGCCATGTGCGCCATCGAGCTGGTCAAGGATGCCGCGAGCGCGGAGCCGGCGCCGCAGCTGACCCAGGCTTTGACCAAGATCGCGAGCGACAATGGACTCATTCTTCTATCTTGCGGCACCTATGGGAACGTCATCCGCTTCCTCGTGCCGCTCACCGCGAACGATGAACTCGTACGCGAAGGCATGGACATCTTCGAGACGAGCCTTACCGAGGCCGTGACCCGGATCGCGTGAGCTCTCCTCCAATTCAACAGACATAGCGGTTACGAGGCATTTACATGAGCGCCAAGCTCGCGACGAACAATCTCGAAGCATTTTGGATGCCGTTCACGGCGAACCGCCAATACAAGAAGGCGCCGCGTCTGTTGGTTGGTGCCGAGCGCATGCACTACACCGCCGACGACGGACGCCGCGTACTCGACGGCACGTCCGGACTGTGGTGCGTCAATGCCGGCCATTGCCGGCCGAAGATCGTCGAGGCAGTCCGCAAACAGGTTGGCGAACTCGACTTCGCCGGCACCTTCCAGATCGGTCATCCCAAAGCTTTCGAATGCGCCTCGAAATTGGTCAGCATCGCCCCGCCGGGCTTCGACCACGTGTTCTTTACCAACTCGGGGTCCGAGTCGGTCGAGACTGCGCTGAAGATGGCGCTGGCCTATCACCGGGTCAAAGGCAACGCGTCGAAAACCCGGCTGATCGGCCGCGAGCGCGGTTATCACGGCGTCAATTTCGGCGGCACCTCAGTTGGCGGCATCGCCAACAACCGCAAAATGTTCGGTACGCTTTTGAGCGGCGTCGACCATCTTCGCCACACGCACGATATGGCCCGGAACGCCTTCAGCCGCGGCGAGCCCGAGCATAGCGCCGAGCTTGCAGACGATCTGGAGCGTCTGGTGACGCTGCATGACGCCTCGACCATCGCCGCCGTTATCGTCGAGCCGGTTGCCTGCTCGGCCGGCGTCCTGATCCCGCCCAAGGGCTATCTCAAACGCCTCGCCGCAATTTGCGCTAAGCACGATGTCCTGCTCATCTTCGATGAGGTCATTACCGCCTTCGGCCGCCTTGGGACGCCGTTCGGCGCCGACTATTTCGGTGTCTCGCCCGACATCATCACCACGGCCAAGGGCATCACCAACGGCACCATTCCGATGGGAGCGGTGTTCGTGCAGACGAAAGTGCACGAGGCGTTCATGAACGGCCCGGAGGAGGTCATCGATCTCTTCCACGGCTACACCTATTCAGGCCACCCGGTCGCCTGCGCTGCCTCCATCGCGACGCTGGAGACCTATAAGGAAGAGGGATTGCTGACGCGCGCCTCGGAGCTTGCGCCCTATTGGCAGGACGCAGTCCATGCGCTCAAGGGCCTCCCACACGTCATCGACATCCGCAATATCGGGTTGATCGGCGCCATCGAGTTCGATCCCGTCCCCGGGGAGCCTGGCAAGCGCGCCCATAGCCGTTTCGTCGAGGCCTTCAACCGCGGCCTTCTGGTCCGCGCTACGGGTGACATCATCGCGCTGTCGCCGCCGCTCATCATCGAAAAGACGGAAATCGATCAGCTTTTCGAAATCCTTTCGGGCGTCCTCAAGACCGCGAATTGAGACCATACGGCACCGCCATGCACATCATTCAAAATGCCATCGACGGCCACAAGGTCACGTCATCGTCGCGGCGCGTGACCCCCGTTTACAACCCCGCGACGGGGGAGCAGACGGCCGAACTGCCGCTCTCGACCGTTGAGGAGGTGAATGAAGCCGTGGCGGCAGCCAAGAACGCGGCCGTCTGCTGGGGGACGATGCCGCCGCTCAAGCGCATCAAGCACATGTTCCGCTTCAAGGAGCTTCTCGACCGGCACGCCGACGAGATCGCCCGCGCCATCTCGAACGAGCATGGCAAAACGCACGCCGATGCGCTGGGCGAGCTCTCCCGCGGCATCGACGTCGTCGATTTTGCCTGCGGCATTCCGCATTTCCTGAAGGGCGAGTACAGCCGCAACGTCGGTCCCGAGATCGACACCTGGTCCGATCGCCAGCCGCTCGGAGTCGTCGCCGGTATCACGCCCTTCAACTTCCCGGCCATGGTACCGATGTGGATGCATCCAGTCGCCATCGCTTGCGGCAACACCTTTATCCTGAAGCCATCCGAGCGAGACCCTTCCGCCTCGATGCTGATCTGGGATCTGTTCCAGGAGGCCGGCTTCCCGCCCGGTGTGTTGAACGTCGTCCACGGCGACAAGCAGACCGTAGACGCGATCCTCGACCATCCCGACATTAAGGCCGTGAGCTTCGTCGGCTCGACTCCGGTGGCTGAGTACGTCTATCGGCGGGCTTCCACCGCGGGCAAACGCGTGCAGGCGCTCGGCGGCGCAAAGAATCACATGATTGTCATGCCTGACGCCGACATGGATCAGGCGGTCGAGGCGCTGATGGGAGCAGGCTTCGGTTCCGCGGGGGAGCGCTGCATGGCAATCTCCGTCGCGGTGCCCGTGGGCGAGAAGACCGCCGACCGGCTGGTCGAGGCGTTGGCATCCAAGGTCCGCGGCATGAAGGTGGGTCCGGCCTCGGACCCGGAGTCCGAGATGGGCCCCGTGATCACGGCGGAAGCCAAGCACCGCATTGAGAGTCTCATCGGCCAGGGCGTGAAGGAAGGCGCCGAACTCGTCGTCGATGGGCGCGGCCTCGAGCTCCAGGGCTACGAAGGTGGGTTCTTTCTCGGCGGCTCGCTGTTCGACCGCGTGACCAAGGCGATGACCATCTACAACACCGAGATCTTCGGGCCGGTCCTCTGCGTGGTTCGCACGCACGGCTACGAGGAAGCCGCCGATCTCATTAACAGTCACGAATACGGCAATGGTACCGCCATCTTCACCCGCGACGGCGACGTCGCCCGCGCCTTTGCCGATCGTATCGAGGTCGGCATGGTCGGCATCAATGTGCCGATCCCGGTTCCGGTCGCCTATCACTCCTTCGGTGGCTGGAAGCGCTCCCTGTTCGGCGATCACTCCATCTACGGCCCCGAAGGCGTGCGCTTCTCCACCCGCCTCAAGACCGTGACCGCGCGTTGGCCGACCGGTATCCGAGGCGGCGCCGAGTTCAACTTTCCGAGCTTGAAATAAAAAGCCGGTCCGTTCGGGGGGGACGAAGCGGACCGGCGAACGGACGCGGGGGGGTGCGTCCGGGATAGACTAATTCGTCGCGGGCTCGCCTAAGCCGCGACGGGGAACGCGTTTCCCATTGCACCGCCGTCGAAGCCAAGCGAGGCCGCGACCGCCTCATGGGTAATCCGCCCGTTGCGGACATTGAGACCGGCGGCAAGGTGCGGGTCGCCATCCAAGGCTGCCAATCCCTGCTCGGCGAGCTTGATCACGAAGGGGAGAGTCGCGTTGTTCAGGGCCTGGGCCGAGGTGACAGGGACGGCGCCCGGCATATTCGCCACGCAATAATGGATGACGCCGTCAATTTCGAAGGTCGGCTCGGCATGGGTCGTGGCCCGCGAGGTCTCGAAGCACCCGCCCTGGTCGATGGACACGTCGACGAACACGGCGCCGCGCTTCATCTGGGGGAGCATATCGCGGCGGACGAGCTTCGGCGCGCTCGCTCCGGCGATAAGCACCGCGCCGACCACCACGTCGGCGCCCAGCACTTCGGTCTCGACGCTTTCTATGGTCGACGCCAAAGTACGCACGCGGCCCTCGAACAGCTCGTCAAGCTGCCTTAGCCGAGGAAGCGACCGGTCAACAATTGAAACCTCGGCGCCCACGCCTGCGGCCATGCGCGCCGCGTGGGTGCCGACGACGCCGCCACCCAGGACGACGACTTTGGCCGGGCGAACGCCGGGGACGCCACCCAAGAGCACGCCCCGCCCGCCGGTCGGACGCCTGAGCGCGATGGCCGCGGCTTCGATCGCCAGACGCCCGGCAACCTCGCTCATCGGAGCAAGCAACGGAAGGCCACCGGCAGGATCGGTCACCGTCTCATAGGCAATGGCCGTCGCGCCCGATGCCATCAGGCCGAGAGCCTGATCCGGATCCGGTGCGAGATGAAGAAAGGTGAAGAGAATCTGATGCGGCTTGAGCCGGCTGTACTCGACCGCCTGAGGCTCCTTCACCTTGACGATCATTTCGGCATCCGCGAACACCGCTTCCGCCGTGGGCAGAATGCGGGCGCCTGCCTTCTCATAGGTCACATCGTCGGCGAAGATCCCGGCGCCAGCGCCAGACTGCACCACCACTTCGTGCCCGCGTGCCGTCAGCTCGCGAACCGAGCCCGGCACCAACCCCACCCGGAACTCATCGCTCTTGATCTCTGTCGGAACACCGATGCGCATGATGACCTCCGCTTTCAGGCTTGATCGCTTTCAGGCTTGATTCTTTCGTCTCTAGAGTGCCAGAAAACGGGAAATGATTGCTGGCCTTTTTCTCACAAAATCGGTAGGTTTTTTCCGAATAGTTGCGTATTTTTATGCAAATGCGGTAGAAAATGAAGGAAAAGGAGTTAGATGCGCTGGATAGGGTGATACTAGGCGCTCTGATCGGGGACGGTCGGCTCAGCCAAGTCGAGCTGGCCGAGCGCATTCCGCTTTCGGCCACCGCCATCGCCCGGCGCATACGCGCGCTGGAGGAGAGAGGGGTCATCCAAGGCTACCAGGCGCGAGTGAGCCGGGAGGCGCTTGGCCTCGGCATGACAGTGATCGTGCAGGTCGGCCTCAAGAGTCAGAACGAAGAGCTGCTCAAGGCGTTCGAGGAAGCCGTCTCCAGCGCACCGTCCGTCGTCTCCTGCCATCTGATGTCGGGCGAGGACGATTATCTCGTCACGGTCATGGCCCGCGATCTCGCCGATTTCGAGCGCATCCACAAAGAGCAGCTTTCGCGACTTCCGGGCGTCGGGCGGCTCAAGTCGAGCTTCGCGCTCCGGAATGTCGTCAACAATCCTCTGCCAGCTTCCTGTCTGTTGCCAGTGCGCAAGTGAGTCGCCTCGGAGCGCCTCCAGAGGACCCCAAACTGCTTCTTGCACGGCCCGTGTCGTGGTCCCAATATCGACATCTGACGCCTCGTTCACAACATCCGGGTCCTTGTCATGTCGCGTACGCCTCTGTTCGCCGCCGTAAAGAAAGCCCTGGCGCTTTCTTCCCGTAACAGTGCAGTCGTCGGGCCACAATTTTCCGCGCTCACAAGGCGGCGATTGCTGCGGCTCTCAGCGGCCGCGGCCGGCGCAGCAGCGCTGTCCCCTGTTTTCGACTGGAGCGCGTACGCCGAGGCCGAGAAAAAAGGGCCGCGCTCGATCGCCATCATCGGCGGCGGCGTTGCCGGGCTGACCGCGGCCTATCGCCTGCAGGCCACAGGGGTGAAGCCGGTTGTGTTTGAGGCGAGCAATCGTTGGGGTGGGCGCATGTTCACCCAATACGATTTCTACGAGGGGATGTTCTGCGAACTCGGCGGCGAGTTTGTCGACACCAATCATGAAGATCTACAGAAGCTTGCGGCGGAACTCGGGGTGGAGCTGCAGAAGCTAGCGGTCGAAGGCGACGGCGAGGACCTCTATTTTTTCAAGGGGGTCTTTCATGTACCGACGGACATGGTCGATCCGGAAAAGCAGACGGGCGCCTTCGCCCCGATTGCCGAGCAGATCGCTGCCGACGCCGACAAGCTGACTGACGATGACGACAATTGGACCGACTATGCCCGCAAGCTCGACGAGATGAGCCTGAAGGCCTATCTGGAGCAGTTCCGCGGCAAAGCCGAGGACTGGGTGATCGATCTGCTCGATGTAGCCTACAACATCGAATTCGGGCTGGAGACGGAGGATCAGTCCAGCCTCAACATGGTGGACTTCATCAGCACCGATCTGAGCGCGCCGTTTGAGATGTTCGGCGAGAGCGACGAAGTCTTCCGCATCAAGGGCGGCTCGTCGGAACTCATCAAGGCGCTGTTGGCCGCGGTTGAGAACAAAGTGGACATGCGCCAGGGGCACACGCTGACAGCGCTCGATCACAAGGATAGGCAAATCGTCATGGGCTTCGATGCCCCCGGCGGTCCTGCGTCGGAAGGCTTCGATGCCGTGATTCTCGCTCTGCCATTCACCAAGCTGCGGCAGGTCAAAGGTTTGGAGGGCCTGGAGCTCGGGGAAGATAAGTTGAAATGCATTCATGAGCTCGGCTACGGGACGAATGCAAAGATCTTGCAGGGCACGACGTCGCGCGTTTGGCGGAGCCCTGAATCGGGCCTTCCTGCCCCATCGAACGGCACCTTCTTTACCGATCTCCCCTTTCAGAATCTGTGGGACTCAAGCCGCAATCAGCCGGGAGACGCCGGCATCATCACCAACTATTTGGGCGGCAAAGCCGGCCTGAACGACGCGAAGTCCGCGCTCGACGCCTTCCGCGCTAACCTGCCAAAGATGTCGCCCAAGATGGCCGAAGCCATCGATCCCAACGCAGTCGTCTCCTGGTTCTGGGCCGTCTATCCATACACGCTCGGCAGCTATGCCAGCGCCAAACCCGGACAATACACGTCGATGTTGGAGGTGGCGTCGGAACCCGCTCTCGACGGCCGCCTGCAATTTGCCGGCGAACATACAAGCAGCGACTTTTTGGGCTACATGAACGGAGGCGTCGAAAGCGGAAACCGTGCCGCCGCCGCGGTCATCGAGATCATGGCCGCGCAAAAGTGAGCCTGTAAGCCACGGCGAAGCGATGCCTCGGGTGTCGCATGCCGCGAGACTATCCAAGGCCCCTGATGCGAGGCTGCGAATCGTTGCCGTTAGGCCCCTGGCCAAATTTGGCCCGTGCTTTCCTGTGGCGGGGAACACCGTCCTCAACTAACATCTTTCCTTGTTTTGCCCGGAGTAACGCAGCCGGTTGGGGTCGAAATCCCAAAACCTGCGGTCAATCACGTCTCGTTCCAGGAGACACTAAAAATGCAGCCCATTAGAAGTATCTCAGTAGCTGTCGTTACCCTGTTCGCCCTCAGCGGTGCCGCGTTTGCCGAAATGCCGAAGGAGATCGGCGAGGGCGAAGGCGAAGTCGATATCGTCGCCTGGCCTGGCTATATCGAGCGCGGCGAGACTGACAAGGCCTATGACTGGGTCACCGCGTTCGAGAAGGAGACGGGCTGCAAGGTCAACGTCAAGACGGCGGCCACCTCGGACGAGATGGTGACCCTGATGAATCAGGGCGGGTTCGATCTCGTCACTGCCTCGGGCGATGCCTCGCTGCGATTGGTCGCCGGCAAGAAGGTACAGCCGGTCAATGTCGACCTGATCCCCAGCTGGAAGACCGTGGACGATCGGCTCAAGGACGCGCCCTGGCACACTGTCGACGGCGTTCACTACGGCGTGCCGTTCCAATGGGGACCCAATGTGCTCGCCTACAATACGGATGTGTTCAAAGAGGCGCCGCAGAGCTGGAATGTCGTGTTCGAGGAGCAGAAGCTCCCCGACGGCAAGAGCAACAAGGGGCGCGTGCAGGCCTATGACGGCCCGATCTACATCGCCGACGCGGCCGTCTATCTCATGAAGAACAAGCCTGACCTCGGGATCAAGAATCCTTACGAGCTCAACAAGGACCAGTACGCGGCAGCCATTGCCCTGCTACAGAAGCAGCGAGCGCTTATCGGCCGCTATTGGCATGACGCCATGGTGCAGGTCGACGACTTCAAGAACGAAGGCGTCGTCGCATCATCGTCCTGGCCGTTCCAGGTCAATCTCCTGTCGGGCGAGAAGAAGCCCATCGCCTCGACCATCCCCAATGAGGGGGCGACGGGGTGGGCCGACACCACGATGATGCACGCGGACGCCAAGCATCCCAACTGCGCCTATAAATGGCTCGAGCATTCGTTGAGCCCCAAGCTGCAGGGGGACCTCGCATCCTGGTTCGGCTCGGTGCCTTCGGTGCCGGCTGCCTGCAAAGGCAACGAACTCTTGACCGATACGGGCTGCGCCACCAACGGCTTCGACAATTTCGAGAAGATCTGGTTTTGGCGGACGCCGACGGCCAAGTGCGAGAAGGAGGGCGGCTGCGTGCCCTACTCGCAGTGGGCGAAGGACTATATCGCCATCCTCGGCAAGTGACGCAGTCAACTAGGAGCGGCCCGGACCCGCAAAGACCGGGCCGCTCCCGTGATGGCTCCGCCCATGTCGCCTGCCGTTAGACTGGTCAACGTCTCTCGCCGCTTCGGTTCGATCCGGGCTGTCGACGACGTCACCATCGACGTCGTCGAGGGTGAGTTCTTCGCGATGCTCGGTCCTTCGGGCTCAGGCAAAACGACCTGCTTGCGCCTGATCGCCGGCTTCGAGCAGCCGAATAAAGGGCATATCGAGATCTTCGGTGAAACCGCCGAAGGCGTGCCGCCCTACAAGCGCAACGTCAACACGGTGTTCCAGGATTATGCTCTCTTTCCCCATATGACGGTGGGCGAGAATGTCGCCTATGGTCTCAAGATCAAGGGGGTCTCCCGGGCAGACCGCGAGGCCAAGGCGAAGGACGCCCTCGCCATGGTCAAGCTCGCGGGATATGAGGATCGCCGTCCGGCGCAGCTCTCGGGCGGCCAGCGCCAGCGCGTGGCTCTCTCGCGTGCGCTCGTGAATGGGCCCAAGGTGTTGCTCCTCGACGAGCCTCTCGGGGCGCTGGACCTCAAGCTCCGAGAACAAATGCAGGAGGAACTTCGGGCACTGCAGAAGGAACTCGGCATCACCTTCGTCTTCGTCACCCACGACCAGGGCGAAGCATTGTCGATGGCCGATCGCGTCGCTATTTTCAAGGACGGCAGAATCGTTCAGGTCGGCTCGCCCGCCGATGTCTATGAGCGGCCTCAGTCCCGCTTCGTCGCTGACTTTGTTGGATCGTCGAATGTGCTCTCGCCCGCCTTCGCCTCCAGTCATGGCGGAGCGGCCAAGTGGACCAGCCTCCGGCCAGAGAAGGTCGGCGTCTTCCCGGCGGGCGCGCTGGCGTCGGCGGAGAACGCTCACGCCGACGGCGACATCAAGATGATCAACTATCAAGGCTCGGTCACTCGATTCGCCGTGGAGGCGGAGGACATGCGCATCACCGCCGAGCTGCGAGGCGATGCGGGAAGCTTCAATGAAGGAGACAGCGTGAGGCTCATTTGGCCGCTGTCGGCCATGGTCACCATGGAGGACGAAGCGTGAGCCAGGTGGCGTCAGCCGAAGCGGGAGGCGAGGGGGTTCTCGACAAGATCTCCGACGTGCTCATTGCACGCCCCAAGCTTCTGACGCTCCTGCTGTTGTTGCCACCGCTGTTGTGGATCGGCATCGTTTATGTCGGCTCGCTGTTCGCGCTCCTGCTGCAGAGCTTCTATTCGCTCGACTATTTCTCCGGGCTCATCGTCCACGAGTTCACGCTTTCGACCTATAAGCAGCTTTTGGAAGAGGCCAACTTCCAGATCATTCTACGCACGGTGACGATGGCGGCGCTGGTCACGCTCGCTTGCTCAATCATCGCCTTTCCGATCGCCTATTACGCGGCGCGATATGCACGCGGCTGGACCAAGGCGTTCTTTTATCTCGCAGTGATGATGCCGCTATGGTCGAGCTATCTCGTCAAGGTCTATGCCTGGAAGCTCATCCTGGCAAAGGAAGGCATCGTGACATGGCTCGCCGAGAGTGTGCATCTTTCGTGGCTACTCAATGGAATTTTGGCCCTTCCGGTGATCGGCGGTCCGTCGTTGTCATTCAGCTATATCGGCACCTTCCTGGTGTTCGTCTATGTCTGGATTCCCTACATGATCCTGCCGATCCAAGCCGCGCTGGAGCGCGTGCCCACCAACTACATCGAGGCATCGGCGGATCTAGGGGCGACACCGAAGCAGACGTTCTGGACGGTGATTTTTCCCCTGGCGCTGCCCGGCGTCGTTGCCGGCTCGATTTTCACCTTCTCGCTGACGCTCGGCGATTACATCATCCCGCAGATCGTCGGTAATTCGCGTCTGTTCATCGGACAGGCGGTGTACACGCTGCAAGGCACCGCTGGAAACATTCCGCTGGCCGCGGCTTTCACCGTCGTGCCCATGATCATCATGGGATTTTACTTGTGGATGGCAAAACGCATGGGGGCGTTCGATGTCCTCTGAGCCAAATCGCGCCACACCGTTCGGACTGCGAATTTCGGCTATTGCCGGCCTCTTATTCCTGCATTTGCCACTGGCGCTGATCCTGCTTTATGCCTTCACCACTGAGGACAAGAGCTACCAGTTCCCGCCGCCCGGCTACACGACGAAATGGTTCGGCGTCGCTTGGTCCGAGCGGCCCGATATCTGGCCGCCGCTTTATCTCTCGCTCAAGGTCGCCGCGATCGCGACCGGGCTCGCGCTCATTTTCGGTACGCTCGCCGCCGCGGCACTGTCACGCGCCCGCTTCTTTGGCCGCGAGACCATCTCGTTGCTGTTCATTTTGCCGATCGCGCTGCCGGGCATCATTACCGGCATATCGCTACGCTCAGCTTTCGACACCGTGGGTATGAACTTCTCGATTTGGACCATCGTTCTGGGCCACGCTACATTCTGCATCGTGGTCGTCTATAACAACGCCATCGCACGCTTCCGGCGCCTTTCCGGCAACCTCATCGAAGCGTCAATGGATCTCGGCGCCAATGCCTTCCAGACCTTCCGCTATGTGATCCTGCCGCAGATCGGCACGGCGCTTCTCGCCGGCGGCATGCTCGCCTTCGCGCTGTCGTTCGACGAGGTCATCGTCACAACCTTCACCTCGGGCCAGCAATCGACGTTACCGATCTGGATGTTGGGCGAACTGATCCGTCCACGCCAACGCCCAGTGACCAACGTCGTCGCGGTCTTCGTCATCGCGGTTACGCTGCTGCCAATCCTTGCCGCCTATTATCTGACGCGCGTGGGCGAGAACACTGGCGGCTCAACCAAGTAACCAGCAAACCACGTCGCTATTAGAGGAAGAATTCATGCTCGACACGCAGATGTTGATTGGCTCGAATTTCATTGCCGGCACCGAAGCTCCAGAGACCGTGATCAATCCCAAGACCGAGGCGACGATCGTCGATCTCCCGGAGGCTTCACCGGCGCAAGTCGATGCCGCGGTGGAGGCCGCGGCGAAGGCATTCCAATCCTGGTCGCGTACGACCCCGGTCGAGCGGTCGGGGCTCCTCTTGAAGCTCGCCGATGCCATCGACAGTGAGGCCGCGGGGTTTGCCACACTCGAAGCGCTGAACTGCGGCAAGCCGCGGATCCGCGTGCTTGAGGACGAGATGCCCGCGGTTGCCGACTGCTTCCGCTTCTTCGCCGGCGCCGTTCGCAACATGCATGGAGCCGTGGCGGGTGAATATATGGCGGGCTTCACCTCCATGATCCGCCGCGATCCAATCGGGGTGATCGGTTCGATTGCGCCCTGGAACTATCCCCTGATGATGGCGGCTTGGAAGCTCGCCCCGGCTTTAGCCGGCGGCAATACCATCGTCATCAAGCCGTCAGAGCAGACGCCGCTGACGACGCTGAAGCTCGCCAGGATCATCGCCGACATCTTCCCCGAAGGCGTAGTGAACGTCGTCACCGGCCGCGGTGCAACCACCGGCAACGCCCTCATCAATCACCCGAAGGTGGCGATGGTCTCGCTTACGGGCAGCATCGGCACAGGGCAGAAGGTGCTGCAAGCCGCCTCCGCCACGATCAAGCGCACCCATCTCGAGCTCGGCGGCAAGGCGCCGGTGATCGTGTTCGACGATGCCGACATCGCGGCGGTGGTCGATGGCGTCAAGACGTTCGGCTATTACAATGCGGGTCAGGATTGCACGGCCGCCTGCCGCATCTATGCCGGCAAGAAGGTTTACGACAATCTGGTGGCCGACCTCTCGAGTGCGGTCAAGGGCCTGAAATTTAATCGGCCCAATGACGACGAGAACGATATCGGCCCCTTGATCTCGTCGGCCCATTACGGCCGCGTCAAAGGCTTCGTCGAGCGCGCGAGCGTGCAAAATCACATTTCGATCACGGCAGGCGGAAAATCACCCGGCGGCAAGGGCTTTTTCTTCGAGCCGACCGTCATCGCCGGCGCCCTCCAGAACGACGAGATCGTGCGCAAGGAGGTGTTCGGTCCCGTGGTGTCGGTCACGCGCTTCGACGACGTCGACCAGGCAGTCGCCTGGGCCAATGATAGCGACTATGGGCTCGCCTCGTCGGTGTGGACCTCGGACCTCGCCAAAGGCATGGCGACGGCGGCGCGGCTCCAATATGGCTGCACCTGGGTCAACACGCATTTCATGCTGGTGAGCGAGATGCCGCATGGCGGCCTTAAATCCTCAGGCTACGGTAAGGACCTCTCCATGTACGCGCTGGAGGATTACACCGTCGTGCGCCATGTGATGGTCAAATTTTAGCGGTCGCGGGGGAGAAATTGGGGGATGCAGAGGAGGCGCTAAACGTGGAAGATAAGTCCGTCGTAACAATGCCGACTTCAGCGTTTCTCTATTTGAAAGATGTAGAATCCGCCGATGACGCAGCTTGAGCAACCCATTCTCCAGGTCCGCGATCTGGTCCGAGCCTTCGGCGGCATCGTTGCTGTCAACGACTTCAGCTTAGACGTGTATCCGGGCTCGATTCACGGCCTGATCGGCCCCAACGGCGCCGGCAAGACCACGACCTTCAACGTGATCAGCGGCTTCTACGCGCCGACCAGCGGCAAGGTGATCTATCTCGGCGAGGACATCTCCGGGCACAAGACCAGCGCGCTGGCCGATCTCGGCCTGATCCGGACCTTTCAGGGCACAACTCTGTTTCACCAGCTGAGCGTGATCGACAATGTTCGCCTCGGTTGTCACCGCCGCGCCAAGGCCGGTCTCGTCAGCCGCATTCTCGGCAGCGACCGCGCCAAGGACGAGGCCGCCGATCGAAAAGCGTGCGGAATCCTCGAATTCTTCGGCCTGGAAGACTTGGCTGGCGAGCTCGCCTCCGAGCTGCCGCATGGTCATCAGCGCGCCCTCGGCATGGCCGTGGCGCTCGCCGCCGAGCCGAAGCTGATGATGCTGGACGAGCCCTTCACCGGCATGAACCCGGAGGAGACGAGACGCATGGGCAAGCTAGTGCGCCGGCTGCGCGACGAGCAGGGCGTGACTATTATGCTGATCGAACACGACATGCAGGCGGTCATGGGTTTGTGCGAAACCATCACCGTGATGAATTTCGGCACACTCCTGGCGCAGGGAACACCGGACGAGGTGCGCGCCGATCCCGCCGTCATCGAGGCCTATCTCGGAAGCGCCGCCGATGCTGCTTGAGATCGAGAACGTTCATGTCCACTACCACAAGGTGGCGGCGCTGAAGGGCATTGACATGGTCGTGCCCGACGAGGGCATCGTCACCATCATCGGCGCCAACGGCGCGGGCAAGAGCACCACACTGCGCTCAATCTCGGGACTCGCGCGCATCAGCAAGGGCGAGATCAGATTCGCCGGCAAGCGCATCGACAAGCTTGCGCCGGAGAAGATCGTGGCTCTCGGTATCGCCCATGTGCCCGAAGGACGCCGCGTCTTTCCGGGCCTGACCGTGGAGGAGAATTTGCGTACGGGGGCGTTCCTGCGCTCCGACAAGGCGGAGATCGCCAAGGATCTTGACGAGGTGTTCCTCCATTTCCCGCGCTTGAAGGAACGCCGCAAGGTCTGGGCGCGGACGCTTTCAGGCGGCGAGCAGCAGATGCTCGCCATCGGCAGGGCGCTGATGTCGCGGCCGAAGTTACTCGTTCTCGACGAACCCTCGATGGGCCTGTCGCCGGTGATGGTGCAGGAGATTGCCCGAATCGTTAGGGAGATCGTCGCGCGCGGCGTGGCCGTGGTGCTGGTGGAGCAGAATGCCGAGCTTGCGCTGAGACTCGCGCGATTTGCCTATGTGCTCGAGACGGGAACGGTCGCCCTGGAGGGGCCGGCGCACGAGCTCCATGACAATGAACATGTGAGGCGGGCCTATCTTGGCGGCTGAGACCTGGAGCGTCCGAGAGCTCCTGAGCGCCGGCTGGAGCGAGGCTGATCTCGCTTGGGAAATGGCGGCCGAACGTGCGGCCGAAGCTATCGAGCAGAAAGACCGAAAGCGGGCGAAGGATGAGGCCGGCCAAGCGCTCCGGCTAGCCCGCGCCGAATTCGAGCCAATCGACCCGCGCCTCGGTACGAGCCTCGCCAATTTTGGCTTATGCCTACACGTCTGCGGCCACCAAGAGGGAGTCGGGCCGCTATTTCGCGAGGCTCTGGATGTGTGGCGGCGCGGGGACCCCTGGATTACGCGCATGGACGCGCCCCGGGTCGCGCGAAGCTCGTTGTTTCATCTGCGCATGGAGGCCCTCCACCGCGACACCTATCGCGCCAGGTGGCAGCAACGCTGGGCTGAGATTGCCGCGGAGGCGCGGGCGCGGCTCGAGGTGTTGAACGCGTCCGCCGAAGCTCCCGGCGCGCCCGCTCCCGACGCCTTCACCCGGTGGCGGCGCGAGCGTCCAGCCATGCTCAACGACACACGGAAGCTGATGGCCGCTGGTTTTCTGCTGCTGGCGCCACTCGCGCCCAACGCACCCGCTTCAGGCGGGAAGGGCTAGCGCCTATTCCGCCGGCTGGTCGGCGACCGCGCGCTTCTCCTTCCGTTCGGCAAGCCAGGCTCTGATCCTCGGCACCAGGCTCTCGAGCCCGTCAGGCAGGAACAGGATCGAGACGATGAGGAGCGCGCCGTAGAACATCGGCCGCATCACATCCACGCCGAGCGCGCGCAACACTACCTCGTTCAGAATCGTCAGCGCGACCACGCCGAGGATGGGGCCGTAAAACGTCGCCGTGCCGCCGACGATGGCCCAGATCAGCACATAGGTCATCTCCTCCACGCCGAACCGGTTCGGGTTCACCGTGCCGATATAGTGGGCATAGAGCGCACCGGCGAGACCGGCGAAGAAGGCTGAGATAACGAAGGCGAGACTGCGATAGCGGAAGGTGTCGACACCGACGGATTCGGCGAGCTTGTCCTGCCAGTGGATGGCATGGAAGGTCAGCCCGATGCGCGAGCGCTCGACGCGGTAGAGAATGATAAGCGAGACCGCCACCACGACGAGGCAGAGATAGTAGTAATTCACGGGATCGTAGAAATCGATATCGAGCGAGAACAGCTTGATGTCGGGCACGGGCGGAATGAGCTTGATGCCCTTCGGTCCGCCGAACAGCCAGGTCACCTCGCTCCACTTCCAGATCAGCCTGATGACCTCGCCCGCGGCAAAGGACCCGATCAGGAAGTAGAAGCCCTTCATGCGGAACAGGGGGAAGCTCAACAGAAACGCGACCAAGGCCGCAATCGACGACCCCACCAGCATGGCCAACGGCACCGGAACGCCGAGTTCCTTGGAGACGAGCGCCGAGCCATAGGCGCCAATGCCCATGATCACCACATGGGCGAGCGACCATTCCCCGGTCAGGGTCAACAGCCGGTAGCTCGAGACCAGCAGCACGTTGATGACGAGAAGGACCAGGATCTCCTTCTGCGACAGCGAGAGGAGATGCGGCAGCACGATGAGCGCCACCGCGAGCAGGACACATCCGAGCGCCCGGGAGAGGCTGCTGCTGGCGCCGCGCTCAGGCACGTTCCTTGGCTCCAAACAGACCGGTCGGCTTCACCACCAACACGACCAGCATCAACAGCAGGCCGACGATATTGGCGAGCGTGCCGTCGTAGATCGTGGTGACGAAGGTATTCACGAAGGCATAGATGACGGCCGCGAGCACCGCGCCTTCCAGCGAACCGACGCCGCCGACGATGATGATGATGAACGCCGTGATGATAACGGGATGCCCCATATAGGGCGTCGGCGCGACGAGTGGCGCGGTGAGCGCGCCGGCGACGCCTGCGAGAGCCGCGCCGATGAACATGGCGAGCCTCGCGGTATTGTTGATCGAGATGCCCTGAAGTACCGCCGCCTCGCGGTCCTGGGCGCAGGCGCGGAGCGCCCAGCCGAATTTGCTCTTGCGCAAGAACAGCCACAGGGCCGACAGCAGTGCCACCGTGGCGACGATGACGTAAAGCCGCTGATAGGTGAGCACTACGCCATCCGAGAATACGATCTTGTCTTGGGTGGAGGGCGAGACATGCTCCATCTGCACGCCGAAGCCGAGCACCGCGATAGTCTGCAAGATGAGAAGAAACCCGATCGAGGCGATCAACCCTCCGAGCGGGTTGTTACGCAACGGTCTGAATAGGCCGTATTCCATCACTAGCCCGAGCAGGCCGACAAAGAGGAGGCCGAGAAACACTGCGAGGAAGAAGGGGATGCCAAGCCCGGCATAAAGGGCGACGACGGCATAGGTGCCGGCCATATAAAGCTCGCCATGGGCGAAGTTGATGACCCCCATCACGCCGAAGATGAGAACCAGACCCACGGCGACGAGGGCCATATAGCTCGCGGCGTAGGTCGCGTTCACGACGGTCTGCAGGAAAAGCTCAAGGGTCATGGCCAAGCCCCGCGATCCGCCCGGCCTTCGCTGCTGCGCGGGCATTCTTTAACAGGCTCGCGCGGCGCGCGGCATGCTTCAAGCCATCAAGGCGCCCTCCAAGCGGTGTGCGGCAAGACCCACCGCCGGCGCTGAAGTGCCGGCCCGAACGGCGCCAAGCTCACTTGCGCTGGAAGTACATCTGATCCAGCGCCGTCATGTGCTTGATCAGGAGATCCTTGTTCTTGCCCCACCAAGCCGGGATGGATTTGAACGCCTGGATCCTGGCCTTGCCATCCTCGATGACGACCACGGGCCAATTGCCAACCAAAGCGTTGTCGATGCCGAACAGTTCTTTGCCCCACCACTCGGCCTCGCCGAAGATGTGCTTCCCCTTGCCGTCGTCCTTCATGGCCACGAGCACGGCCTCCGGGTCGGCGGTGCCGGCCTTCGTCGCGGCGTCGGACCACAAATCCATGATCGAGGAATATTCCCACGACACCGCGCTCCATTCGCCTTCGCCGTAGCGCTTCTTGTACTCCTCGTAGAACCCGTTCGGGTCCTTGAAATTGATCTGCGGCTCGTTCAGCGCCGGATCGTCGAAATCCGGGAACTGGAAGATGAAGCCCTGCATGAACTCCTTGGAGGTCTTGTCGATCATCTTGGTGTAGAAGTCGGCGGTGCAAGAGATGATCTGGCCCTTGAAACCCTGCTGGAAAGCCTGTTCCGTCAGCGGATGCACATAGTCGGCATAGCAGGTGTCGAGGCACAGAATGTCCGGCTTTTCGGCCAGCATCTTCGACATGATTGGGGCAAAGTCCGTGGTCGCCGGATCGAAGAAAATCGGATCGCCGAGAACCTTGATCCCCGCCGCCTCGAAGGCAGCAAGATAGGTCGCCACCGAAGGCTTGCCGAGAGAATCGTCCTGGGCGCAGATGACCGCGGTCTTCAACTCCGGTTTCTTCTCCGCCAGCCATTCAACGCCGGTGACGTTATAGATCGGATGAACTTCGCAAGGAGCGACCAGCATCTTGGTCTCGGGCGTCAAATCGCTTGGCAACAGCGTGGAGACCAGCATTTTCTCCTTGTCCGCCACCGGCGACACGCCGGGCCAAGGATCGCCGCCAAGCATCATGATGAACTTGACCTTGTCTTCGCCGATCAACTTGACGGCGCCGGTGCGGGCCTTGCCGGGGTCGTATTCCTCGTCATAGGCGATGAACTCGACCTTGTAGCTCTCGTCACCGATCGGAATGCCGCCGGCGCCGTTGACCCGGTCGGCCCAGATGTGGAGCCCGTCGAGTCCCGGCTTACCCCAGGCCGCGACTGCACCGGTCAGCGGCGCCAGGAAGCCGATCTTCACGACCTTGTCGGCCCCAAAGGCGAGTTTTGGCACGGATACGCCGGCCATGAGGGCGGCTGCGGCTGTGGTTAAAAGAAACTGGCGGCGGCTAAACCCGCTGATCGCAAATTTGGTCGTCATCTGGGCCCCTCCACGCGGTTGGGCGACTGGCTTGCGCTCGTTGCCCGTACAAGGTTTTGCAGCAATTTTTACTGCAACGAGGCCAAAGCTTAGACCGGTTTTCGACCATTGGACAATACCAATCGGCTTTGCTTTGACAAATTGGGCCGATATTGGTCTAGAATGGTAGGGAATTGGTTGAGGCGGATACGGGGCCATGCCAAAAATATGATGTAGTGTGCACGGGTCACAGGTCGAAACGAGCAACTGGAGGGCAGTCATGACAGGGCGCGTAGCTGTCATTGGAGCGGGGCCATGCGGCCTAGGTCAATTGCGGGCGTTTCAGCAGGCACGGAGCAAAGGTGCCGATCTCCCCGAAATCGTCTGCTACGAGAAGCAGAGCGATTGGGGCGGCTTGTGGAATTACACGTGGCGCTCAGGCCTGGACGAGCATGGCGAACCGGTCCATTGCAGCATGTACCGTTATTTGTGGTCGAACGGACCCAAGGAGGTATTGGAGTTCGCCGACTACACCTTCGATCAGCATTTCAAGCAGCCGATCCCGTCCTTCCCGCCGCGCGAGGTGCTCTACGATTACATCATCGGACGAGCCAAGGATGCCGGCGTGAGGCCCTGGATTCAGTTCAACTCAGCCGTGCGCCATGTCGGCTACGACAAGGACACGGGCAAGTTCGCGGTGACCGTCGAGAAATTGCCTGACCGTAGTCTGCACACCGACACTGTCGATCATGTGGTCGTGGCGACGGGCCATTTCTCGGTGCCGAACGTGCCGCATTTCGCCGGCATCGAGTCTTTTCCCGGTCGCGTCCTGCACGCCCACGACTTCCGTAGCGCCAACGAATTCACCGGCAAGAACGTGCTCATCGTCGGTGCCAGCTACTCAGCCGAGGATATCGGGCTGCAGTGCCATAAATACGGGGCGAAATCCGTGACCATGTGCTGGCGCACGGCCCCGATGGGCTTCAGATGGCCGGAGACTATGGAAGAGCGCCCGCTGCTCACCAAGATCGAGGGTAAGACGGTTCACTTCAAGGACGGCTCGAGCCAGAATGCCGACGCCATCATCCTGTGCACCGGCTATCAGCACCATTTCCCGTTCCTCGACGACGACCTGAAGCTGCGCACGCATAATCGGATGTATCCGCCGAATCTCTACAAGGACATCTTCTGGTTGAAAAATCCGAAGCTAATGTATCTCGGCATGCAGGATCAGTTCTACACCTTCTCCATGTTCGACGCGCAGGCCTGGTACGCACGTGACGTGATGCTGGGCCGCATTAAACTGCCCTCGAAGGAAGAAATGGCGAAGGATGTCGACGCCTGGGTGGCGCGCGAAGAGGCGCTGAAGGATGCATTCGAGAAGATCGAGTTCCAGGCTGACTATGTGCGCGATCTATGCGCGGAGACCGACTATCCGACATTTGACATCGACATGACAGTCGAAGAGTTCAAGCAATGGGAGCACGATAAGGAGCACTCCATCCTCGGCTACCGCAACAAGGCGTTCCAATCGCCTTGTACCGGAACCATGGCGCCGGTCCATCACACGCCCTGGCTCGAGGCGATGGACGATTCCATGAAGGCCTTCCTCGCCGTCAAGGGCCAGGCCGCCGCGGAATAGGCAGCGGCAGCGCTCTAATCGCGGCGGTCCATGATCCATCGGACCGCCGCCGCCAGGTCCTCGACCGTATCGGTGGGAGAGGGAGTCACTCCCTCCTCGTCGCCGCGCCGGTACTTACCCGTTTGTACCAGAAGGGCGCTGCCGAGACCGGCGGCAAGCGCGCCGGCGACATCGGCTTCCACATCATCGCCGACCATGACCGCCTCCTCGCCCCCGCATCCGATACTGGCGAGTGCGCCTTTGAAAAAGCCGGGCGCGGGCTTGCCGAACACGCGCGCCTCGTGCTGCGAGGCAAATTCGAGCGCCGCGACGAAAGCTCCCGCGTCCAAGCTGAGCGCGCCATCCTCGTCCTTGAAGCTCCGGTTCCGCGCCAGCGCCAGGAGCTCGGCGCCCGCGATCAGCTTGCGAAAGGCGGCGTTGAGCGCGGCATAGGTGAATCCGTCGGCGGCGTCGCCGACCACCACGGCTTCGTCCTCCGCGGCGGGCAAATCGGCAAAGTCCTCCCGAAGATCGGGATGGATCAGGAGGTGCGGCGCCAGCCTGTTGGCGGCAAGCCACGCCCAGGCACCCGCAGCCGGCGTGAACAGCTCCTCATCGGCAATGGCGATGCCCATTGCGTTCAGACGCTTGAGCAGCGTCCGCCGTGGCATCCGCGTCGTGTTGGTGAGGAAGCGGAGCGGAAAACCGGCACGGCGTAAGTCCGCGACGGCATCGACCGCGCCCGGCAGCGGTCGCTCGCCCTGATAGACGACGCCGGCGAGGTCGAGCAGAACAGCGCGGATCATCCGCAAAGGATGTCAAGCGCAGACAACGGGGTCAATCGCGTCGCGATGCTCTGCCGCTCACGCGCGGACGCGCGTCTTGTCCGGATCGAAATGCGGGAAGCGTGAGACGCGCGCCGGCAGCCGCTTCTGGCGGCCGTCGAGCTTGCCCACCTCCACCTCGGTACCGGGCTCGCAATAGGCGACGTCGAGCCGCGCCAACGCGATGGTGCTTTTCAGGATCGGTGAGCGGGTAGCGCTGGTGACCACGCCGATTTGGGCGCGGCCGACATGGACGCAGTCGCCATGGCCGACCGGCTCGTCGCCCTCCATCTCCAGGCCGACCAGCTTCCGCTGCGGGTGCTCTTTCCGCCGGGCCAGTGCCTCGCGGCCGATGAAGTCTTCATTTTTCGAGGTCAGTGGGACGGTAAAGCCGATACCAGCCTCGAACGGGTCGGTCTGGTCGCAGAATTCATAACCGGCGAAGGCGAGGCCAGCCTCGATGCGGAGCATGTCGAGCGCCTGGAGGCCGAGTGGCAGCAACCCATGCGGCTCACCTGCCTGCCAAATGGCGTCGAACACGGTGAGGGCGTCCTTGGGATGGCAAAAGATCTCGTAGCCGAGCTCGCCCGTATAGCCGGTGCGCGACACCACCACGGGTACGCCATCAAAACCGCCGATGCGCCCGATGGTAAAGCGGAACCAGCCGAGCTCTTCCACCGTCGGCTGCGTCGCTGGCGTCCAGATCACCTCGCGCAGTATGTCGCGACTCTTCGGCCCCTGCACCGCGACGTTATGCAGCTGATCGGTGGACGAGCGCACCCACGCCTTTAGACCAAGCTTCTCCGCTTGCTCGCGCAGCCAGATGCCACCATAGTCGTCGCCGCCGATCCAGCGGAAATTGTTGTCGCCGAGGCGGAACAGCGTGCCGTCGTCGATCATGCCGCCATGCTCGTAGCACATCGCGGTATAGACCACCTGGCCGGTGGCCAGTTTCCGCACGTTGCGGGTCAGTGTGTATTGCAGCAGCGATTCCGCGTCCGGCCCGGTGACCTCGAATTTGCGCAAGGGCGACAAATCCATGATCGCCGCGCGCTCGCGGCAGGCCCAATATTCGGCGACCGGTCCATCGTTGGAGAACTGGATCGGGAGCCAGTAGCCGCGATACTCGGCGAAATTGCGCGTGAGCGCCGAGAAACGGGGGTGAAACGCGGTCTCGCGCGTGAGCTCCGGCTTGGCATCTGGCGTCATTCTATAGGCCACCGCTCTGGAGAAACTCTGTCTGTCGGAATACGTGCGCACATGGATGTCGGTGGGGTCCCAGCCATTGGCCGGATCGATGTCGTCCGGGCACGACGACGAGACACAGACGAGATCGGTGACCGCACGCAACAATACATAGTCGCCCGGGCGCGACCACGGTTCATCAAAATAAAGCACGTTATTCGCGTCGATGCCGGTATTGTAGAAGAAGTTGAGCGCCATCCAGCCCTTGCGCGCGGCGATGCCGTAGGGCGCGAGCTGCTTGTTGAAATTGTCCGTGCAATTGACATGGCCGGGATAACCCTGGTCGTCATAATAGCGCGCGTTGCACGCAAGGCCGAAGGCATCGTGGCGCCCGACGGTATCGCGCACGACTTCTACCAGCGGCTGCATGTCCTGATCGAAGGCCTTGGAGAACAGGCCGGGAAGCGGATAGCTCTGGCCCATCAGCGAGCGCGTCGTGGTGACGTCGAGCGGATGCCCAAGCCCCTTGTCGAGCTTCCGCGCCGAGAAGCACTGGAAATCGGTGCATTGGCGCCCGCTCACATCGATGATCTGGACGTATTCGCCGGCGCGGACGACATAGGCCTCGGCCGTTTCCCGGTGCACGCGGATGTCCTGAAGCGGGTCGGCGAGGGGTTCGGGCAAAGCCGCGTCGTTTGGCGGCACGATGCGGCTGCGGCGGACATGCACCCTGATCGGCGTCGTAGTATTCTGCGCATCCGCGGCCATCGGCGCCCCTGGGGCCGCCACTATCAACAAGCCATCGCGCGAGACCGTGAATGCTCCGGAATCTCCAGCGCGTGAATCGCCGCCGAACAGGGTAATGGCGCGGGCCGCGGCGAGATCGATGCCTCGCCGCTCAAGGCCTGAGCGGACGGTCCGCGCACTATCTCCGCCCGCGCTCAGAATTTGCTTCAGCCCGCTCGCATCGCTGTCGCCGCGGGCGCCCAGAATGGCGGGATCGAAGGCGCCGATGGCATCGATCGCCACCAATTCGCAGCGCTGCATGCCTTCGACATCAACGACCCGCACAGTGTCGCCGGCATGGATCGGAAATACGATGGCGCCGCCGCCGGGCGCAGTGTAGCGCTCCTCGCCAGCAGCGAGTGTGAGCATGCCGGGCCGCAAGATGACCGAGGGCCGTGGCGGTCCTGGCCGGATAGTCTGGGCGCTGGGAGCATCCAACACGAGGTTTCACCGCTTCACTGTGGATCGTTCAGACGGTAGCGGAGGCTCCGGGCCAGATCAAGAATGGGCGCTGCCGTCCGGTTGAGCTTCAAATATAGTGCCGATCTCGCGCTAGAGAAGAGACAGCCCGAGCGTCACCACGGGGGCCACCACGAGCTCGGTGAGATGACGACCGCCGCTCCTCGCGAGGTGCGATCATCGAATTGCCGATGGGGTTCCTGCGCGGCTTACATTATTTTATGGCGCCTCGGCCGATCTGGCAGGAGCCCTAACCATAAAACTGTCACTAATTTTTAATCAGGCAAATCGGGGCCCAGAGATCAACCGCCGCCACCCTTACCGCGGCATGTGCCGCCTGATGCTTGGCAGCGAGACGGCGAGCCCGATCTCCGATCCGTCGCGGCTGGCGGCGGCGACCTGAATGCCGACAACGACGAAAGCGTCTCCCTGGCTGGCAAGGAGAGGCGCGCCCGACATTCCATACGCCACGCTGCAATTGTGGGCGATGAGATCGGGCTCCGCTGGGGCGCTCAGCACCCGACAATCCTCGTCCCCCGTCATGATGTGCGACCGGCTCCGGCCATAGCCTGCAATGGCGAGGGAAGCGCCTGCCGCCGGGACCCACTCGCTAAGCTGTAGCGGCCGGATCGACGCGGGAAGCGGTTCGGTCAGCGTCAGCATCGCCCAGTCGGAGGCGATACTCTCCGCTTTTTTCGCCGGGTCGTAGCCCGGACCCAGAATGTAGCGCTCAACCCGAGCATGAACCGTGTAGTCGCCGCGATGATAGCCGAAGAGCACATGCAGCGAGCTCGGGTGGAGAAAATTGCCGGTGCGCTGGTTGAAGATGCAATGGGCGGCGGTCAGCACCTCATTTCGCTGGACGGCGACCCCGGTGCAGGAGCCGCCGACGCTATCGTTGATCTTGCCGATGGCCGACCAGGGATAAATCGAAATATCCATCTCGGTCGATTGCGGGTCCGCCAGAGTCTGGGCCTCGGCGGCGGCGCAGATCAACGAGCCTTGCATGAGCACGACAAAGAGGCGAGGCCATGATTTCATTGGCGCGCTAGCCGTGCCCCGCGATTAGCTAAAATGCGGGCCCCGCATTTGGCTTATCGCAGACTGGATGCGTCGCCAATCATTGGCTTGAAGCGGGTCATTCTGCTGCTCGCATTCGGCGGCCTTTTGCGCGGCCTCGATCTCGGCCTTATCGCCATGCGCTTCCAGCAGGCGCCGCGCATAATCGTGGATCTCGTTCATATCCATGGACCGTCCTCCTCGGCAGATTCCAGCATCGCCCGAGTTCAGATCCTAAGATCGGCGGAGTCAACCTCGGCAGCCGCTCCTCGGTTCAGCGCGTGCCGGCCGTAACCTTCTTGACGGCCTCGGCCGCGCGGCCGGCATGCGCCCCGGTGACACGATGGGGATGGGTGAAAATCTCGAAGCCATCCTTGCGGGCAATGGCCACGAGCGTCATGCCGCAGGTTTCCGCCATGCGCAGCGCAAGGGCGGTGGGGGCTGATACGGCGACGATAATCGGCGCGCCGATGGCGGCGGATTTCTGCACCATTTCAACCGAGACGCGGCTGGTCAGGAGCACAATGCCCTGCTCGGCATTGGCGTCCTCACGCGTCAGCGCGCCCGCGAGCTTGTCGAGCGCGTTATGGCGGCCGACATCTTCACGCAGGGCGACGAGGCCACGGGCCGGATGCCAAAAGCCAGCGGCATGGACGGCGCGCGTCTCCTGGTTCAGCACCTGCAAGGGGAACAGCGAATTGATCGCCGTCATGATCTGATCCGGCGAGAAGACCTGGCCGTCCTCGACCTTGGGCGGCGGCCGCGTGGCCTCGGCCAGGCTTTCGATGCCGCAGAGCCCGCAGCCAGTGGGGCCGGCCATCTTGCGGCGGCGGCCCAGAAATTCAGCCGCATGCGGGGCCTTAAGCCAGATTCGGAGCTCGATGCCGATGTCGTCCTCGACGATGTCCACGCTTTCGATCTCCTCGGGCGAGGAGATCACGCCCTCCGTCAGGCTGAAGCCGGTGGCGAAGTCCTCGAGGTCCTGCGGCGTCGCCATCATCACCGCATAGGAGGCGGTGTTGTAGGTGAAGGCGATCGCCGTCTCCTCGGGGAGCGCGCGGTCGCCTTGGGCGAAGCCCTCGACGCGCCAAAGGGCGCGTGGAGCGCGGACGATGGGACCGGCCAAAGGCTTACTCCGCTTAGGTTTATCGTTGTCGAAGCTAGTCTCTCGCTCGTTGGCTTACAAGCTCGGGCAGGACCAAGCGCTTCTTGCGGTGCCCGGCTTTCCCTGCTCTCCTTTCCGGCATCGGTGCCAAAGCCGAATCATGCGCGAGAAACATCGCGGAGACCATGGGGGAGCGAGGATGAGCGACAAGCTCGACTTTGACCGCGACGGAATCGCTTGGCCGAATCGGGAGGCAAGCCGCTTCATCACCGCGGCCGGACTTTCCTGGCACGTGCAGATCATGGGGCAGGGACCCGTCGTCCTGTTGGTGCATGGCACCGGGGCGTCAACCCATTCCTATGGCCAGCTCGCTCGGATCCTGGCCAAGCGTTTCACTGTGGTGGTGCCGGATCTGCCGGGGCATGGCTTCACCGACTTGCCTCCGTCCGAACGGCTCTCGCTGCCGGGGATGGCCGAGGACTTGGGCCTGCTCTTGCAGGCGCTGAATCTGAGGCCGATGCTCGCGGTCGGTCACTCCGCCGGCGCCGCCATCCTGGTGCAGATGAGCCTCGCTGGCCACAGCACGCCTCAGGCGCTGGTCAGCATCAATGGCGCGCTTCTGCCCTTCGGCAGCATCGCCGGACAGTTTTTCGTGCCCTTCGCCAAGCTCTTGGCTCTCAATCCGTTCCTGCCCTGGTTCGTCTCTTGGCGCGCGGCGAATTTCGACGCGGTGGCTCAGACGATCAGCAATACCGGCTCCACCATCGGGCCAGAGGATATCGAGCGTTACGGGCGCCTGTTCCAGACCGGGAACCATGTTTCGGCCGCGCTTGGCATGGTGGCCAATTGGGATCTGTTCGCGCTGGAGCGCAACCTCCATCGCCTCGCGGTGCCGCTTACGCTTGCGGTCGGCAGCGCCGACCGGGCGATCGCGCCGGAGGATGCCTTCAGGGTGCGCGATCTCGTGCCCGAGGCGGTGGTGGTGCTTTTGCAAGGGCTCGGCCATTTGGCCCATGAGGAGCGGCCGGCGGAAGTGGCCGAGATCGTCGCCGGCGCCGCCCAGTCCGTCGTCGGCGTCGCCGCGGCCTAGGCTCATTCTTGCCCATACTCCCCGGGACGCCTCGCGCCACGCCCAGAAAGGGGTAGAGTTCGAGGTCAGTCCCCTGGAGCGCATGAATTTGGCCTCGTCTTTCTGCTCCCTTCGATCTTCGGCGATTGCTCTGGCTATGATGGGCGCTTGCGGCTCCGTTGCCGGCGCGGCTGAGCCGGAGCGTCCACCTTGCATTGAAGACGCCATGCTCGTTTTCGACGCCTCCGGTTCGATGTCGGGAACCGTTGGGCTCGGCATCGCCACCCCGGTGACCCGCATCGACGAGGTGCGGGCCGCGCTCGGTGAGATGCTGCCAAGCATCACGCGGTTTCGGCGCGTGGGCCTCGTGACCTATGGTCCGGGGCCGTATCAGCAGTGCAACGTTCACCTCGATCTTGAGCCGACGCCGAACGCCGCGGGCCTGATCATGGGCGCGGTGAAGGCGCTCACTCCAGCCGGCCGCACGCCACTGACCTCGGCCGTACAGGAGGCGGCGGAGGTCCTCGACTTCCGTCACAAGCCGGGTCTGATTGTCGTGGTGACGGATGGGGAGGAGACCTGCGGGGGCGAGCCGTGCGAGCTCGGCAAGCGGCTTCACGCCGAGGCCGATGAACTCACCGTCCACGTCATCGGCTATCGGCCGAAGGGCTTCTCCTGGACGGGCGAGCAAAGCATCGGCGAGGCGAAATGCCTGGCTGAGAAGAATGGCGGCCTCTATATCACCGCCGAGACGAGGGAGGAGTTGATTGCCGCGCTGGAAAAGTCCCTCGGTTGCCCGATGGTGACGCAGGCTCGTGCCGACTCCGTAACACGGTGAGCGGGGGCCAGAAGCTGGTGTGGCGGCTAAAAAATCAAGCTGAAGCGGCGACAAAGCGCCCCCGTCCCTCCTGAGTTGTGTTGACCCCCATCCCGTGCTTTTCTCTGCCACCCGCCTTCAGAATGAGGTCAACAGCATGCCGATTTCGACTGCGCGCGATGCCTCCGGCAGCCGCGCATCGTCAGAGCTATACGAGAATGTGGCCTGCCCCTTTTGCGGCATGCTTTGCGACGATCTTGAGATCGAGCGAAAGGGAACCAAGCTGGAAGTCCGCAAGAATGGTTGCGGCAAGGCGATCGCGGGGTTTCAGCGCGAGCTCCCCAAGGCGGTGGCTGCGGTCGATGGTAAGGAGGTCGCGCTGGCCGAGGCAGTCAAGGCCGCGGCAGCGCTGATCAATCAAGCCCGGTTGCCCCTCTATGGAGGGCTCGCCACCGATGTGGAGGGGATGCGCGCGGTGATGGCGCTGGCGGAGCGCACGGGCGGCATTGTCGACCACGCGCTGAGCGAGGCGCAATACCGCAATGTCAGGGTCTTACAGACCACCGGCTGGACCATGTCGACCCTGACCGAGACGCGCAACCGCGCGGATCTGATCATCGTGGTCGGGAACGACATCGAGAAGCTGCATCCTCGCTTCTTCGAGCGGATCGTATGTCCGCCCGGCTCCATGTTCGATGTGACGGCGTCGAAGCGCACCATCGTGGTGCTCGGAAAGGGTCCGGGCCAGGCCGCCGCCAAGGGCGAGCGCGTCGGTGAATTGGTTTCGCTTCCTTGCGATATCGAGCAGGTGGGCGAAGTCTTGGGCGTCCTCAGAGCCAGGCTCCGCGGCTTTCGCGTGAAACCCGTTTCGATCGACGACATCACCCTCGCCGATATCGATGCGCTCGCGGAGCGATGCCGGCAGGCAAAATACGGTGTCGTAGTCTGGGCACCTCCGGTTCTCAACATTCCCTATGCCGAACTTATCGTCGACCAGATCACCGGTCTGGTGAAGGATCTCAATCAGACGACGCGTTTCGCCGGGCTGTCATTGGGCGGCGCCGAGGGTGGCATCACGGCCGGCGCGGTGGCGACTTGGCAAAGCGGTTTCCCGCTCCGCATCAGCTATGCGAGCGGGGCGCCCGACTTCGATCCCTATCGCCACGCTATTGGCCGCATGCTCGCGGATGGGGAGGGGGATTTGCTCGTCTGGATCGCATCCTTTTCACCCGACATCACCCCGCCGCCGACCAAGGTGCCGACGATCCTGTTGGGCACGCCGGGGATGAAGCTTGCCAACGCGCCTGCTGTGTACATTCCCGTCGGCACACCTGGGGTCGATCATGAGGGACGCCTCGTCCGCTGCGACAATGTGGTGTCGCTACCGCTGAAAGATCTCGGCCGGTCGGAGCTTCCTCGCGTCGCCGATGTGGTCGCCGCAATCGAAGCCGCGCTTTAAAACTGGAGCTCCATCTCATGCTGACCAAGCTTTCCGGCGGAAAGGTGTATGACCCCGCCAATGGGGTGAGCGGCGAAGTTCGCGACATCTATGTGCAGGATGGAAAGATCGTGGCGGCGCCTCCGCCCAACGCCCACATCGACAAGACCCACGACCTCAGGGGCAAGGTCGTGATGGCCGGAGCCATCGACCCGCACACCCATATCGGCGGCGGCAAGATGACGATCGCGCGCATGCTGCTGCCCGAGGATCACATCAAGGACGAGGTGGCGCGCACCGATCTCACTCGCGCCGGCACCGGCCATGCGGTGCCCTCGACCCTGATCACCGGGTATCGCTACGCCGAGATGGGCTACACCGCCTGCTTCGAGCCGGCGATGCTGCCAGCCAATGCGCGCCAGGCGCATATGGAGATGGGCGACACGCCCATGGTGGACAAAGGCGCCTTCGCTATGCTTGGCAGCGACGATTTCTTCCTGCGTCAGCTCGCCGGGAAGCAGGATTTCGAGAGCATTAAGGACTATGTTGCCTGGACCATGCACGCCAGCCAAGCGATCGCGGTCAAGGTGGTCAATCCCGGCGGCATCAGCGCCTTCAAGTTCAATCAGCGCAAGCTCGATCTCGACGAGGAGCATGAGTTCTACCATGTGACGCCGCGGCAGATCATCGTCACGCTCGCTCGCGCGCTACAGGAACTCGGCGTCACCCATCCCTTGCATATTCATGGCTGCAATCTGGGGGTGCCCGGCAATGTGGAGACCACGCTCGAGACCATCCGCGCGGCGGAAGGACTCCCCATCCACCTCACCCATATCCAATTCCACAGCTACGGCACCGAGGGCGATCACAAATTCTCCTCCGGCGCCGCGCGCATCGCGGAGCTGCTCGCCAAGAACCCCAACATCTCCATCGACGTGGGCCAGGTCATGTTCGGGCAGACCTGCACCGCGTCCGGCGACAGCATGCGCCAATACGCGATTTCGCGGAGCGCGCATCCGAAAAAGCCGGTGGTGATGGATATCGAATGCGACGCTGGCTGCGGCGTGGTGCCGATGCGCTATCGCGACAAGAGCTTCGTCAACGCGCTGCAGTGGGCCATCGGGCTCGAGACGTTTCTGCTGATGGACGATCCCTGGCGCATCTTTCTCACCACCGACCACCCGAATGGCGCGCCATTCTACACCTACCCGCATCTGATCAGGTTGTTGATGGACAAGGGTTTCCGCGACGACATGATTCAGAAGATCAACCCCGACGCGGCGGCTCAAGGCATACTCAAATCGCTGACCCGGGAGTATACGCTGGACGAGATCGCGATCATGACGCGGGCCGGGCCGGCGCGGAGCTTAGGCCTGAAGGATCGCGGGCATCTGGGTGCCGGCGCCAATGCGGACATCACCGTCTATAAGGACGACCCGGATCGCGAGGCGATGTTCGCCACGCCGGAGTTCGTATTCAAGAATGGCGAGCTGATCGTGCGCAAGGGCAAGGTGGTGAAAGTCGTCAATGGCGCGACCCATGTGGCGCGGCCGGACTACGACCGCGGCATCGAGCGTCAGCTCAAGGACTATTTCGACCGCTACCACACGATGCGGATGGAGAATTTCAAGCTCGCCGACGACGAGATCCTCGACCACGGGCGCGGCAGCCTCATCGTGCAGCCGACCAGGGCGCGCGTCTCGTAGGCTGAAGCTCCACCGGCGCCAGCTTCACGGTTGCTTCGGCCGGGTGCCCATGATGTCGAAATCGGCCTCTTGCAAATGATATTTGTGCACTACGCTTGACGTCTCGGCCAGGGCGCGAAGGCAGGCCTCGTGCGCTGCACCCTTCTCCTGCTCGCTGAGGGTTTCACCGTCCTTGGTGACGCGGTCCGCCGCGGCGAAGCAGATCTGCGTATCCTGAGCGAGGGCGGGTGCCGAATTGACCGCCAGAAACAGGCCGGTCAGAGCGATCAGGGTAAAACGTCTATTCGGCATGCGCGCCTCCTCAAGGTTCGCCGAGTTGTGTCCCAACCTCGAAGGTAAGGGCGAATTGTGGCGCGGCAAACGCGATTTACGCTTCCTTTGCCGCGATGTGTTGAGATGCGCGGAGTGCGGTTGCGCGGGCGAGCGACACCGCCTAGAACCCACGCAAGGAGAGGACCGCCCTATGCGCGCCACCACCCTATTCCCCTTCGCCTTGCTGTTGTGTGGCGTCCTGTTGGCGATCACTCTCAGCTCGGCTTCGTCGCTGCCTGTGGCCACGCCAGGCGCTGCCATGGACGCCCAGGACGCGAGCGCCGGGCTGGTCGAGCCGGCCCGGACCTATCGCAAGCGGACGGCGAAGCGGCGCGGCTATCGGCGTCCCTATTACGCCCCCTATTTCTGCGCTCGCCCCTACCAACTCCGCTACTGGCAGTATTACGCACCGATCTGCTACCCGCTCTAGGCTCGCGCGTTTCAGTACAGCAGAAAGCTGCGTCTGATCTCCTCGAACTCGGCGATGCCAGGACGCCAGCTCGCCACGATCTCCTCGATCGGCATTTGCTGCTCGATCTGCCGTCGCAGCTCCGGTGAGCCGGCCAGGATGTCGATGGGCATCTTCTCGTGCTCATATTCATAGGGCGGGTCGCGCCATGGGGATCGGTCTGGCGCGAGACCGACACATTCGCGCAGCAGAGACACGCCGGCCTTCACGGGCTCGAATCCCTCGCGGTTCGTGACATGGATCTGGCAACCGCCGCAGGTCTCGCGCGCGTGCTTCTGGAAGGTTGGCTCGAAGTTCACGGCGCGGAAACGAACGCCGCTTAGCCCCACCCGATTCATGCGCTCCGCCAGTTGGTCGCCGTTGAGCCACGGCGTCCCGATGAGCTCGAACGGTCGCGTGGTGCCCCGACCTTCCGACAGTCTGGTGCCTTCGAACAGCACGGTGCCGGGATAGACGATCGCCGTATCGAGGGTGGGCATGTTCGGCGATGGCATCACCCATGGCAAATCGGTCGCGTCCCAATACATCTCGCGCGACCAGCCTTCCATGGGCACGATTTCGAGATCGGCATTGATGCCGTGATGCTCGTTGAACAGCCTCGCGAGCTCGGCGATGGTCATGCCATGGCGCATGGGCATACGGAACAGGCCCACGAAGGATTCATAACCGGGTTCGAGTGTAGGCCCTTCGACCTCTACCCCACCAATCGGATTGGGCCGGTCGCAGACGATGACTGGCAGCCCCTGACGGGCCGCGGCACGCAGGCAATTGGCCATGGTGTAGATGAAAGTGTAAATGCGCGCGCCAACGTCCTGCAGGTCGATGAGAAGGACATCGATGAGATTGAGCATCTCGCGTGTCGGCTCGCGGGTCTCGCTGTAGAGCGAGAAGATCGGTACTTTGCGGCGCCTGTCCTTGGCGTGCGGCGTCTCGATCATGTTGTCCTGCAAGTCCGAACGATAGCCGTGCTGCGGCCCGAAGATCGCGGTGAGCTTGTAGCGATTGGAGTGGGTAAAGCGATCGACCACGTGGCGGTAGGCGTGGTCGATGGATGAGGGATTGGCGAGGACGCCCACGCGAAGCCCATTCAAGCGTTCGGAGGCGAGGAGTCGTTCGGAGCCGAGCAGCATGGCGAGCTTCATAGGTCTGTTCGCCGGTCTAGCGCCAGCAAAAAGGGTCTGCTCCGGCAGGCCCTTTTTGCTTTGGGAAGAATGTCGCCTAGGCGGCGTCGACCAGAACAATCTCGGAATCTTCGAGCGCGGTGACCTTCACCAGCGTCTCGTCTTCGATCGCCGCGCCGTCCCGCGCGCTGAGCCGTACGCCGTTCGTCTCGACCGCTCCTCTGGCCGGCACGAGATAGGCGTGGCGGCCGCGGCCCAGTCCATAGTCAAGGCTCTCTCCGGCCTTCAACGTGGCGCCGAGGACACGCGCCTCGGCGCGGATCGGCAAGGCCTCGGTATCGGCGGCGAATCCACTCGCCAGCACCACGAATTTTCCCGCGCGGTCGCCCGTGGGAAAAGGCTTGGCGCCCCATTGAGGCTCGCCGCCTTCGCGGTCGGGCTCGATCCAGATCTGGAAGAGGCGGGTGGTCTCCGGCTCGCGATTATATTCGGCGTGGCGGATGCCCGAGCCCGCGCTCATCACCTGCACGTCGCCGGCCTCGGTGCGGCCCTCATTGCCCAGGCTGTCCTCATGGGTGATGGCGCCCTCACGGACAAAAGTGATGATCTCCATGTTGGCATGGGGATGCGGGGGGAAGCCGGTATGCGGCGCGATCTCGTCATCGTTCCAAACCCGAATGGCGCCCCAGCCCATGCGCTCGGGGTCGTAATAGCGGCTGAAGGAGAAGTGATGCTTGGCCTTGAGCCAGCCGTGGTCGGCGCCTCCAAGTCCTTCAAACGGTCGCAGTTCAATCATGACGTCACCCCTCGTACACAGCTGGTCCTTCGGAATTCCTTAGATAGGGCGGGAATTCACAGCCAAAAGAGGCCATATCACTCGTCTCGAAGTCGTGATCAGGTTTGCATCGAAGTGGTGATAGGCGACGGCTATGGGTTCAATTGGCCAAGGGTATTTCCCCAAGAGCCGTCAAACGGCTTTTATCGGACGACGCTCGAGGCAATCGGCGTATCACTCGTGAACAACGGAGCGACCTGATGACAGCGAAGACCACCACGATCTCATTGGCGCTTGCCGGCGCCTTGGCAAGCGCGCTCGCCACTCTCCCGGCCGCGGCCGAAGAGTCCGGCAAGGAAAAATGCTTTGGCGTTGCCGAAAAAGGCATGAATGACTGCGCTGCTGGTCCGGGCACGACTTGCGCCGGAACGTCCAAGACCGACTATCAGGGCAATTCCTGGAAGCTCGTGCCCAAAGGAACGTGCACCACAATCGAGACGCACAATGGCCCCGGCTCGCTTGAGCCCAAGGCAAGCTAAAGGTCTAGACCCGAGAGACTTGGGGGCGGATGCGGCGAGACTGGCCTTGACCAGCTTCCCGTCTGCCTTCGCTCCTGCTCTCGCCAGCGAGGCCGACATGTCCGTCCAGAGTTTCGACATCGAAGCAATCATCCCGGCTGGCAGTGTTGGGGTCGGCTTCAAACTCGAGCACGCCCCGGAGGTCTTCGGCACCGATCATGGCCTCGGCTTCTTCGAGGTGCATGCCGAAAACTATATGGGTGACGGCGGCCCACCCCATCGCATGCTTTCCGAGCTTCGCGCGCTGGCGCCCTTGTCCATCCATGGCGTCGCGCTTTCGATCGGCGGGGCGGCGCCGCTCGACCGCGAGCATCTCACGCGGCTGAAGCGTCTGATCGACCGCTACGATCCCGCTCTCTTCTCCGAGCATCTCGCCTGGTCGACGCATGAGGGGGTCTATCTCAACGATCTGCTGCCGGTGCCGTACACGGCCGAGACGCTGGACCGCGTCTCCGGCCATATCGACGAGGTGCAGCACACGCTTGGGCGCACGATGCTGCTTGAGAACCCCTCTTCCTATGTCGATTTCGACAGCTCGACCATGAGCGAGGTCGACTTCTTGCGCGCGGTGGTGAAGCGTACCGGCTGCGGGCTCTTGCTCGACGTCAACAATGTCTATGTCTCTGCTGTCAATCACGGCACCGAGCCGATGGCCTATCTCGACGACTTTCCCATGGAGCATGTCGGCGAGATCCATCTCGGCGGACATTTCGAGGATCGCGACGATCTATACGCCCCACTCCTCATCGACGCGCATGGAACACCGGTCGCGGAGACCGTCTGGAATCTCTATGCCCGAACGCTCGCCCGCATCGGCGCGGTGCCCACCTTGATCGAATGGGACAATGATGTGCCGAACTTCCCCGTGCTTGTGGCCGAGGCGGCAAGGGCCCGCGGCCTCATGGCGGCCGAGATCAAGCGGCGCAGTCGTCAGACCGCGTATGCGGATGGGTGCTAGGAACGAGGATATGCCCGGCCTGTCCGATATCCAGGACGATTTCGCTCAAGCGCTGCTGAGCACCACGACCCCGGTGCCATCCTGCCTCAAGGGCTCGGCAATCCGCCGGGCGGACCGGCGCTTCGCGGTTTATCGCAACAATGTCGTGGCCAGCCTAATCGATGCCGTGGCGGCGCGGTTCCCGGTGGTCAAGCGCCTCGTCGGCGATGAATTCTTCAGCGCCCTGGCGCATACCTATGTCCTGCGCGAGCCACCCTTCTCGCCGCTCCTCATCCATTACGGCGAAACACTGCCCGCCTTTATCGAAGAGTTCGATGCGGCAAGGCCGCTCCCCTATCTCAGCGATGTGGCGCGGCTCGAGCTGGCGCGCGGCCGCGCCTATCATGCCGCCGATGCGGAGCCGCTTTCCCGCGCCGCCTTCGCCGATTTGCCCAAGGGGCGCATTGGCGAATACCGCGTCGCCCTGCATCCCTCCGCCGCAATCGTGACGTCCGCCTATCCCATGCTTTCTATCTGGGAAATCAATCAGGCCGGCGCCGGAAGGCCAGTAGAACATTGGGGCGCGGAGTCGGCGCTGGTGGCGCGGCCATATTTCGAGGTCGAGACGCGGCGGCTGCCCGCCGGCACCGACATGTTCCTGCTTGGGCTTCAGTCCGGCTCAACCATCGCCGAGGCGGTCGAGGCCGCCAGTGCCGCGAGCGCGGATTTCAGCGCCTCCGAAGGGCTCGCCGTGCTGATCGGTGCCCAGCTCGCCATCGACCTCCACGACGCCCACTGATCCATCCGGACGAGCGCCCGAGCGAGTCTGCGCAAGCCGGAGTGGCCGGGGGCTCCCGCCGGCCATCGGCGGATTTCGTTCAGGGTGAGACCTAGCGGGCCGGCGCCGGGACCGGCTGCACCCGGCCCCAGATCAGATGGTCGAGTGAGATCGCGCCGGGTCCGCGGGCGATGATCAAGAGCAGCGACGCGACCCAGAGAATATGCTCAGGCCAACCGTCTGGGTATACGAAGGTCTGGATCACGGCGGTCATGACCAAAAGCCCTAGCGCCGACAGACGCGAAGCGAGGCCAACCACGAGCAACACCGGAAAGACATGCTCGGCGATCGTCGACAAATAGGCCGCAACATCGGGGGGCAACAACGGGACCATATACTCCTCGCGGAACAGAAAGAACGTGTTGTCCTTGAGGCGGAAGAAGCCTTCCACCTTGGTTTGGCCGGAGCGCCAGAACACGCTCGCCACGGCGAAACGCGCGACCAGGGCCACGAAACTATAGGGAATTCGCTCAGCCAGCGCTCTGCCCGCTTCCAGCAGATTGATGAGCCACATCGACCGTCTCCTTGTCACGTTTCCGGGGCCCGCTCTCCATCTTCTATTGGCGCCGGAGGTTTTTGCCGTCTGCATCAAAGCCCGAGCAAGGGCCATCGAGGAAATGCCGATCGATGATCGACACCATAGCGCCTCGCTATTGGACCTGAGGCCCCCCAAGGCGCCTAATCAAAAGCCTGTTATGGCCTCTGCGGCTCCCCGGCCGGCAGCGGGACGAATCTTTGTGCCTCGTGCGGCCGTCGCGACGAGAAGTGGAGAACAACCCATGCTCAACGTCCAATCCCGGCCGGAAGCCGCCGCCCACCCCCGCGTCGTCATTGTCGGTGCCGGTTTCGGTGGACTAAGCGCCGCGAAGGAACTTGGCGGCACGGCGTTCGAGGTGACACTCATCGATCAGCACAACTACCACCTGTTTCAGCCGCTGCTCTATCAGGTCGCGACGGCCGGTCTCGCGCCATCCGATATCGCCGCCCCGATCCGCGGCATCCTGAGCCACGCCCGCAATGTCAGTGTCGTGCTCGCGCAAGTGAGCGGCGTCGATGTGGCGGGGCGCGCGGTGATGGCCGAGGGGCGGCGCATTCCCTTCGACTATCTGATCCTCGCCACTGGCGCCCAGCATGCCTATTTCGGTCATGACCATTGGGCCTCCTTCGCGCCGGGTCTGAAGACGCTCGACGACGCCACCTATCTCAGGCGCCGCATCCTGCTTGCCTTCGAAAAGGCGGAGACGGAGCCCGATGCGACGGAGCGCCGGCGGCTGCTCAATTTCGTCGTGGTCGGCGGTGGACCGACGGGCGTGGAGATGGCTGGGGCAATCGCCGAGCTGTCAAAGCGCGCGCTTGCCGCCGACTTCCGGGCGATCGATCCGCGCGAGGCGCGCGTTGTTCTGGTCGAGGCTGGTCCAAGGCTCTTGGCGCCGTTCGATCCGAAGCTCTCGGAGACCGCCAAGCGCTCGCTCGAGCAGTTGGGCGTCGAGGTGCGGCTTGGCGCCGCCGTCACCGACTGCGATTGCGGCGGTGCCACGCTCGGCTCCGACCGCATCGAGTCGCGTACGATCATCTGGGCTGCCGGGGTCATGGCCTCGCCCGCTGGCAATTGGCTCGGCGTCGACACCGACCGGGCCGGGCGGGTCAAAGTCGGTCCGGATCTTTCGGTGCCAAGCCATCCCAACATCTTCGTCATCGGCGATACGGCTCTCGCGCTCGGCGCTGATGGCAAGCCCATCCCCGGGGTGGCGCCGGTGGCGAAGCAACAAGGCCGCTACGTCGCCGAAACGTTGGAAGCACGCGAAGCTGGCAAGACGATCATGCCGTTCCGATATTGCGACTTCGGTTCGCTTGCCACCATCGGCCGCAAGCGTGCCGTGGCCGATCTCGGCGGCCTTAAGGTCAAAGGCTTCTTGGCTTGGGTGCTGTGGAGCCTCGCCCATATCTATTTTCTGATCGGTTTCAGGTCCCGGCTGATTGTCGCCATGAACTGGGCATGGAATTACGTGACGTTTCAGCGGGGCACGCGCTTGATCACGGGGATCTCCGGATCCCGGGTGGAGAACATGCCGAGGCCTCAGCAGAGCTCGCCCGTGCCGGAAGCGGTGCGTAACGGGGCGTGAGGGAGAGGCATTTTCGGATCGCTCGGTGCGGGTCCGAACGGCCAGGCCGGGCCTGGCGTCGTCACGAAGCGCTTCGCCGCCTCCACGGTAATGGAAAGGTTCGATGACGACCCCAGTCTTCTACTCCCTCGACGAGGCATTTGTCTATTGCCGCGACATGGACGCGTCCTTGCACGAACGGCTCGATAGTTTTTCCGAGGCGGCCAGACGGCTGCGCCCGGCGATGCAGGAGGCGGTGGACCGAATGGTGGAGCGGCTGATGGCGGCCGAGGCCGGCGTTGCCGCCCCGCAGACTGGGGACCTCATGCCCCCCTTCGTCCTGCCGAATGAGAGAGGCGAGCTCGTCAGCCTTGCGGGTCTGTGCAAGGTCGGCCCCGTGGCCGTCACCTTCCATCGCGGGCATTGGTGTCCCTATTGCCGGATCAGCACCAGGGCGCTGGCCGAGGCGCAGGCCAAGGTCGCGGCAGAGGGGGCCCAGATCGTGGCGATCATGCCGGATCGGCACCAATTCGCGGCCAAGTTCAAGGGTGAGGCGAAGGTGCGCTATCCCGTGCTCACCGATATGGACAATGGCTACGCGCTCTCGTTGAACCTGGCGATTTGGGTGGGCGCCGAGGTGCAAGGCCTGATGGCCAGTTCGGGGCGCGATCTCCCCCATTATCAGGGCAACGAGGCCTGGCTTCTGCCGCTGCCCGCGACCTTTGTCGTGGACCCAGACGGCATTGTGAGCGCCCGATTCATCGATCCTGACTACCGGAAGCGGATGGCCGTAGAGGATCTGCTCGAGGCCGTCCGGAGGGCTGGGCGCCGAGGGTGAGATTGGCGGGCCGTGGCGCCCGCGCCGCGCCTATGGCGCCCGCGTCTACCCAGGAGGAGCGTCAAATGATATGGACAAGGCTTGGGGAAGACCTAAGGTTTTAGGGTATTCCGGGTCGGGTCCAGCCTATGGCCCATGGCGGGGGACTCTTGCACATGACGTCGAAAACGCTTTCTGAGTCCCTTGAGGACGCGTTCGTCGAGGCGCGCGACCTCGACGCCTCGCTGGCCGAGCGCCTACAGGCTTTCGCCGACGCGGTGAGAAAGCTTGGACCGCACTTTCAGGAGGCCGTCGACCGCCTGGTGGCAAGGCTGCGGGACAGTGGGACGGGCTTGAGCGCGCCGAAGCCGGGGGAGCCAATGCCGTCCTTCGTGCTTCCCGACGAGGCCGGCCACCTCGTTACGCTCGAAGAGCTTTTGAAGAAGGGCCCGCTCGCCATCACTTTTCACCGCGGACATTGGTGCCCCTATTGCCGCATCAACACCCGTGCACTCGCTGAAGCTCAAGACGACATCGCCGCCGAGGGCGGACAGATCGCGGCCATCATGCCGGACCAGCAGCATTTCACCTCGGAGCTGAAGGCCAAGTCCGATGCGCCTTTCCCGATCCTCACCGACATCGACAATGGCTATGCGATGTCCTTGAATCTGGCGTTCTGGGTCGGGACCGAGATGCAGGAGCTGATGACCTGGGCGGGCTGGGATGTGTCGCGCTCGCAAGGAAGCAACACTTGGCTGCTCCCTATCCCAGCGACCTTCGTCGTCGGGACAGATGGCGAGGTCAAGGCGCGCTTCGTCGATCCGGATTATCGCAGGCGGATGGCGGTCGAGGATTTGATTGCCGCGCTCAAAAGCGCCGGCTGACGCGGCAGGCAATTCTCGGTTCAGTGAAAGTAGATCTGGAGCGAGTAGGTCGGGTTTGAACCGGCCGGCGGCGACGGGAAGGGCGCCGCGCGCCGCACGCTTGCGATCGCCGCCTGGTCGAGTTGCTTATTTCCACTCGAGCGGCTGACGCCCACCGAACGCAAGCCGCCCAAGGCGCCGATGGAAAAGGTTACCGTCGCCTTGCCGCGGGCACCCGCGGCGCGCGGCTTGTGGCGGCCGATGGCCGCGCGCACTGCGGCCCCGTAGGCGCCCGGGCTTGGCGCGCGGGCTTTTGGCGCCGATTTTGCCGGAGGCTTGAACAAACCGCCGCCAAAACCGAGAGCCATGGGCCGCATCCCCGGCTTGCTCTGGGCTTGGGAGGTCACTGCCGGGGTTGGTTTGTCGGCCCGCCGGATCGGGGCTGGTTCCGGCTTTTCTTCCGCCCGTCGGACCGGGGCAGGCGGGGGCGGCGCCGATTTTGTCGGCTGCTGCTCCTCTGGTTCCTTCGCGACAGCTTCGGTGCTGGTTGCCGTCTCGGAGGCGCTTGCGGGGGCATCCGTTCCGGCAGTCTTCATCTCATTCGGTGATGCCGTGGCCCTATCCGGCTTGGACGTCTCGGCAGTCTCGGCTGCCACGTTTGAGGACGGTTCCGGAGCGGCGGCCTCGACCGTCGCCGTCTCGGTCGGGGAAGTGTCCGGCTTTGAATCCTTCGCGATTTTGTCTGCTGTATCGGATGACGATGGCTCGGGCGATGGTTCGGGCGCGGCGGTCGCGGCCCTCGCGGACTCCGTCGACTCGGAGTCCCGGTCCGGCTCCGACCCCTTAGCCGTCTCCGCGTCCGCGGAATCCTGCGCGTGGGACTCGATATGATCTCGTGCCGGCGCTTCGATCTCGGTCGCGTGCGGCGATGCTTCTGCAATTGCGGTAGGCCCATCCGAAATGGGGTCTGGCGCCTCCTGCGTCTCGGTCTCCACCTGCGCTGGTCTTTCGGTGTCTGAGGTCGGCCCTGACTCCGTCGCAATTTCGGCCGGAGCGTTCGGAGCCGATGCAGGCGAGCCAATGTCCGCGTCCGGCTCAGGCTCGGATGTGGGATCGGCCGCCGCGATCGAAGCCGGACCCGAATCCGGCTCGGTGGTAGGGTCGGTGGCCGGGGTCGTCTCGCTCATGACCGGATCGGGCTTGCCTGGCGGGGTCGAACTCCCCTCGGTCGCGCCCGCGGCCGGCGTTTCGGCGCTTGGTGGGGCCTCGGCCAGTGCTCCGGTGACAGGCGGATCGCCGGGTGCTGCCTTGTCTTCCTTGGCCGGCATAGGCTCGCTTTGGGCCTCGGCTTGTGCTGGCGCCGGGCTCGCCGGCGACCTTTGAGGCCGGGCGGTCTTGCCGTTTTCGGCGGTCACGGCGGGAGGGGTGCGGCTTCCCAGTCCAGGCACGGTGATGAGCACGGACAGTAGCGCGCCGGCGCAGAGCAAGACCGCGCCCACGGCGAGCACGAATAGCGGGACCTTGGATTGGCTTCGATCGGACACAGCAGCAAAGGGGTTAGAGTTGTTGGAATGCGCCGACAACCTCCGGTACGCCGCTTCCGGCTTATCTGAGTCGCGGACTCCCATGCAACGATGCTCTGGCCGCCGGCGATTTCAACAGGGCCCGCCGCTGTGACAATTACGTCACCAAATTCGCCTCGAGATATGGTGAATTTGACCGGTGTTTGTAGGGCTATGCGGTAAAGCGTGAGCGTAACGAGTAGAGGGGGCAGTAATGCGTATTATTCTTGCCATGATGGCCATTGCCACCGGTTTGGCATTGGGCGGATGTTTTCATTTCCATAAGAGCCAGGTCTATACGGCTGAAGTTGCACAGCCGCTTCCGCCGCTCAAGTAAACCCCGATCGGGGTGACCCGGAAATTTTTAGATCGAGGCTTCAATCCAGGCAGTCAAGGGATCCAGCATCTCCGCTGTGACCTCCGTCTCATTGCGTCCGCTGCGGGCGGGCACATGAAAGGAGTGATCGGCGTCTTGGATGAGCACGAGGGTTGCCCTCGCGCCCAGCCCTTGCACGAGCTTCCGCATCAGCGTGGCGTCCGCGAGCGCATCGCGCGTTCCCTGCAGGAACAGCATCGGGATCCGCACCTCCGAGAGATGGGCGCCGCGCTCGGCCGACGGGCGACCGGCGGCGTGGAGCGGGAAGCCGAGAAAGGCGAGGCCGCGCACGCCGGGCAGAGGCGACAGGGCTTGCGCCTGCGAGGTCATGCGGCCGCCAAACGACTTGCCGCCAGCGACGAGAGCGAGTCCGGGCGCGAGCCTTGATGCTTCGGCCACCGCGGCCCTGACGGTTGCTTGAGCCAATGCGGGGGCATCCGGCCGCTTGGAGCCCTTTTCCATATACGGGAACTGATAGCGCAATGTGGCGATGCCGCGTTCGGCGAGACCATTGGCGACGGCCGCCATGAACGGGTGGAACATGCCGGCGCCCGCGCCATGCGCCACTACGTAACAGGCCCGCGCACCCCTCGGCGTGTCGAACAGACCGGAGACATTTCGCGTTTCGTCGATGGTGATGGTCAATGCCCGTGCTGCCGACGAACTGCTCATCGAGTTAGGCCACGGGGTACCGGATCTCTAGCGGCCGCCGATCTCGACCAATCGAAGGCACGCAACAACTTCATCAGCGTGGAGGCGACTGGAGTGCGTTGGCGGCCGGCAACGCCATAAAGGTAGATGGTCCGGTTAAGCGCGAGATTCTCCACCGCGATGCGCATCAAGCTTTCCGGAGTTTTCGTGCTCCGCGGCATGAGCGCTACGCCAACGCCAGCTTCGATCAATGCGATCTGATCCGCTTCGGCGCCGGTCTCATGACATCGGTCGACATCGAAATCCTGGCCGCGCAGCAGCTCGAGCAAGTTCGGCGTGGTCTCGCAGCACGTCCTCACCACCAACCGCTCCTGGCGCAGATCGCCTAGGGCTACCACCGAGGCGTTGGCGAAGCGGTGCATGCTGCTGACGAAGAGTTGAAAGTCCTCGGTGAATAGCGGCCAGCTGTCGAGACGCTCCCATTCGTCGCCGATGCCGCCGCCAAGCCCGAGCTCGACCTCGCCACGTTTGAGGTATCCCAGCACCTCGTCGCCCGTGCCGCGATAAAGTTTCAGCTCCAGTCCATGGAACAGCTTTCCAAGCTCGACGATGTGAGGCGTCACCATCGATGGGTCGATGGTCTGCGACATGGCTAGTCGGAGTGAGCCCACCTCTCCATGCTTGATGGCGGAGGCCAATGATCTCGCGCTGATGGCGCTGTCGTAGCACTGCGTCAGCAAGGGCAGCATGCGCTGGCCAAGTTCGGTCAATTGGGCTTTCGGCCGTTCGCGGCGGAAGAGATCGCCGCCGAGTTCGCCCTCCAGTTGCCGGATGGCGCGGGTGAGCGAGGGCTGGGCCACGTGACATTCCTCCGCCGCGCGCGTGAAATTCAGCACCCGGGCAACGGCCAGGAAGTAACGGACCTGATGCATTTCCATGCCGAAGGAGCCCTGTCAGTTTGGCTGAACACGACCTGGGGTGAATATCGGCAAGGTAGCACACGCTCCAATCACGATTGATAGCATCTGCGCGCGCAACAACGGCGACAGGCCGGCGCCAGGATCGGCTCGCATCATGCCAGGAGACCTCGGAAATTTCGGTTCGTGCTAACGATTCTCATCTTCTACGCTCGATCGAGCTTTCCCGTCGAGATGCTTTTTGGGTCCATGCCTAAATTTTAAGCAACGCCATGGGCTTTACGGGCTCGCGCTTCTTGCGAATTTTTCCTGCAAACATTGCGATAGCGCCCCCCTATGGATGTCTTAGCCAAAGGGCATTTCCGGGAAGCGGTCGTCCACGCGCATGATCCTGGCTGAGCCTAACTTGGGCCCCGCGGAGGGGTGCCACCAGCCAAGGAGCCAGAGGCATGAACATCGCCATGACGGAGCGCGGCATGACCGCTGTGCCGCCGCTGAAGGACAAAATCTCGCTGATTACCGGTTCGACCAGCGGCATCGGCCTCGGCATTGCCCGGGCGCTCGCCGGTGCCGGCTCGTCCATCATCCTCAATGGGTTCGGCAAGCCGGAGGAGATCGAGGCCACCAAGGACGGCTTCGCCAAGGATTTCGGCGTGAAGGTCGACTATTCCGGCGCCGACATGTCGAACCCCGCCTCGATTGCCGAAATGATCGAGCAGATGCTCGGCAAATTCGGCCGCATCGACATCGTCGTCAACAATGCCGGCATCCAACACGTCGCTCCCTTGCAGGAGTTTCCGGTGGCAAAATGGGACGCGATCATCGCCATAAATCTGAGTTCCGCCTTCCACACCACGCGTCTCGCGCTGCCCTCGATGGTTGCCAGCAAATGGGGGCGCATCATCAACATCGCGTCGGCGCATGGGCTCGTCGGCTCGGCTTTCAAATCGGCCTATGTGGCGGCGAAGCACGGCATGCTTGGGCTGACCAAGGTGACGGCGCTCGAGACGGCCGAGCAGGGCATCACCTGCAATGCCATCTGCCCCGGTTACGTCTACACGCCACTGGTCGAGGCGCAGATCGAGGGCCAGGCAAAGGCCCATGGCATTCCGCGCGAACAGGTGATCCGCGAGGTGTTGCTCGCGCAGCAGCCGAACAAGCGCTTTGCCACCGTCGACGAGCTTGGCGCGCTTTCGGTGTTTCTGGCCTCGGAGGCGGCGGCGTCCATCACGGGCGCCGCCATTCCGGTCGACGGCGGCTGGACCGCGCATTGAGCTCGTGACCCGACAGTCTGGAGAAAACAATCATGCCGGCCAACCCAGCTTTTTCCCCGCTTCAAGCCGTCGACGAGATCCGCAACGACAATAAGGGCCAGGTCGTTCTGGTCCTGCAGGGCGGTGGCGCGCTCGGCGCCTATCAAGGCGGCGTCTACCAAGCTCTGCACGAGGCGGTCATCGAGCCCGACTGGCTGATCGGCACCTCGATCGGCGCCATCAATGCAAGCATCATCGCCGGCAACAAGCCGGAGGATCGTCTCGGCAAGCTTCAGGAGTTCTGGCGCCGGGTCGAGCGCAGCACGTTCTGGGGCGCGTTCCCGGCCTGGACCGGCGTGTCGGATGCCTTGTCGTCTTGGACGACGCTCGCCACGGGCATCCCCGGTTTCTTCGAAACCAATATGCGGGCTTTTCTCGGCGCCCATGTGCCGCTCGGCGCCGACCACGCCGGGTTTTATTCGACCATGCCGCTGAAGAAGACCCTGGACGAACTCGTCGACTTCTCGCTCATCAGCAAGGCCCACACCCGGCTGACGGTGGGCGCCGCCCATGTGCGGTCGAGCGTGATGCACTATTTCGACTCGCGTGAGATGGAACTCGCCCCAAGTCATGTCTTGGCCTCAGGCGCGCTTCCCCCCGCTTTTCCCGCGGTGCGCATCGACGGAGAGCTTTATTGGGATGGCGGCATTCTTTCCAACACGCCGGCAGAGCGCATCTTCGAGGACAACCCGCGGCGGAATTCGCTCATCTTCGCCGTGCATCTGTGGAACCCGACGGGATCGGAGCCGGAGACCATTTGGGAGATCCTGCACCGCCACAAGGACATCCAATATTCGAGACGGATCGCTAGCCACATCGTCCGCCAGCGCGAGTCGCACAGGCTTCGTCACGTGATCACCGAGCTGTTGAAATATGTGCCGGACGAAGCGAGGAAGGATCCGCTGGTGAAGGAGCTTGCCAGCTATTCCTGCCGGACGCGCATGCATGTGGTGCGCCTGCTGGCGCCGCGGCTCGACAATGAGAGCCACATCAAGGATATCGACTTCACGCCCGCTGGCATTCGCGCGCGTTGGGAGGCCGGCTACGCCGACACCAACCGGGCGCTCGCCAGACAGGCATGGCTCGACGAGTGCGACCTGCTTGAAGGCGTGATCCTGCACGAGCCCGAGCCGGGCGTGGAGCCGGCGGCGGAGATGAAGCCGGGTGAAAACACCGTGCCTCCGCCACCCCACAAGCTCGCGGCCGAGTAGGGCAGGGCGCCATGGGGCCTCAGCTCGGCACGGGGTTTCGGCCCTTCAGTTCGCGGCGACGGGACTAAGCTTTCTCCTCGCCGTGATTCTGGTCGACCTGCTTTGGGTGAATCTGCCGGAGAACTGCATGGTGGCGATCCGTCGCCGATGCTCAAGCGTCAGACCGTCCTCAACCTGGTCGTGGCGTTGGGTGCTGCCACAGCCGCGGTCATGCTGCTTGTCTGGGTGAGTGCCTGCGCGATCGGGCCATGAGCGCTAGACGTCGGGCTCGTGGCGACGAGGGCTAAGGGAGATTGCTATTGCCATCCTCGTCGTTGCCCACGCCGGTCAGCCTCAGCAGGCCAATCCAAATCGCGATTGGAACGAGGAGCCCCAGATGCTTCAGCTTCCGGAGGACCTGCCGCCAGCGCGCTAGAAGTTGCATTGGCTCGAGGCGTGCGGCTGGGGCATGGCCTGAAGCCTAGGCGGCGTGGCGGGCCTCCAGTCAAGCGGTAATTCAAATTTTACATAAATATTGGTACTTTATTCGGATAGATTGGCAACGCAGGGGAGCGGCGAAACGTCTCGCTCAAGCCAAGGTAGTAAAGGTCGCACGCACACGCCGATGGTCGCGCCTGAGTACAGCAACGCCGAACAGCCGGAGGGCGTGACCCCTCCGGCTTCTGTCTCAACCAAATTAAGTAGTGAGGGGATCTTCCTCGGCGCGAGCCTGGGACCTAGCCCTCATACCCGCGCCTACTTCAGCGGCGGATTCGACACCGGCGGCGGCAACGGCTCGGCGTAGACGGCCTGACGATGGTGAAAGCAGCCGGCCAGCATCAACGACGTGGCGAGGATGGAAAGAACGAGAATGGTGCGCATAGACTGAAGTCCCCCTAAAGGTCACTGTTGGCTTTTTAGCCGCCGCCCCCTTAGAAAAGGATTAACCGGCGGATCATTTAAACCGTTCGTTAGCCTTAATCGTTCCACCAACAAGTCGACCAAAAAAGGGCTTCGGTTTGGCCATAGTGTGCCGTCACACAGGACAGTTCGAACCGGAATAACCCGCGCTTCGCGGCCCGGATTGGCAAGGGCGGCCCCGACCGCAGCGGTATCTGCCCGTTCGGTCGAGGCCGCCGGCAGAAGCATGAGACCATGATGCGACAACGCGGCTTCTACCGATGCTAGCCTTAGCGGTCCCCGCGCGACCGGCTTTGCGCCAGATCAAAAGGCGGGTTGGATCCTGGTCAAACGGCCTTGGTCCGGGACCGGCAGGCTTGTGTGCCAAGACCGTCCGCTTGAATAACTCCTTGCAATAACCGCACATCCGCTCCATATGGTGGCTATCGGCGCGCCCAAGGTGGGCGCGGGACCAAGAGTGACGGCAAAGACTATCGCGCCGACTACGAGCACGACAACTTTTCCCGAACAATCTGAAGACGCCGTACGCCCTCTCAGGCGAACGGCCCGTTATGTGAAACTACAGACGGGAAAGGAATCCCAATGTCTCGTGTCAATGGCACAGTGAAATTTTTCAATCATACGCGCGGCTTCGGCTTTATCTCGCCGGAAGGCGGCGAAAAGGATGTGTTCGTCCATGCATCCGCGCTCGAGCGCTCTGGCGTTCGTTCGCTGAATGAGGGCGACAAAGTCTCCTTCGACATCGAGGACGATCAGCGCGGCCGCGGTAAGCAGGCTGCGAATGTCGAACTCGTCTAAGCCTTTCGCCTAAAGCGTTTGGTTTTGAACCGGCAGGCCTAGCCTGCCGGTTTTTTTGTGCGGAGGGCGAGCGTCGCTCTCTCGACGCTGATCCGAGACATCACGCGGCGTGGGGCATTCCCTCCGGCGCCATGGGTGTCTTGAGGAAGAGAGCGAGAATCGCCGCCACCAGCAGCGACACGCCGATGCCCGCGACACAAGCGGCCCAGCCGAAGCGGTCGAAGATCTGGCCAAGGACGGCGGCGCCGGCGAGGCCGCCGAAGAAATAGAACGCAAGATAGAGCCCGCTGGCGGAGCCTCGGTCGGAAGCCGCGGCGCGGCTGACGAAGCCGGTTGCCGTGGCTTGGGCGAAGAACGTGCCGACCCCGACAAGCACCATGCCGATCAGAAATGCGCTTAGGCTCTGTAGCAGCATCAAGGGGAGGCCCAGACCGGCGACCCCCAAGGATGCCCAGAAGGTTGCCCGCGTGCCGAAGCGTTTCACCGCCCTGCCGGCGAGCGGCGTCGTGGCGATGGAGGGCAGGAAGACGAAATAGACCAGGCCGAGCGTCATCGTGCCCACGCCGAAGGGCGGCTGCACCAGAACGAAGTTCACATAGGTGAAAGTGCCGATGAAGGCGAACAGGATGCAGAAGCCGATAGCGAAGCTCGCGCGCAGGGACGGGTTCCTCATGTGCATGATCCAGGCGGCAAAGTGGGAGCTCATGCCTTCAACATGCTTCGGCATAAGCGGGGACCTCTGCACGGTGAAATAGACGAGAAGCGCGCCCAGAAGATTGAGCACGGCGAAGAAGTAGAAGTTGGCGGCAAGCCCGAACTGGTCGGCCACGCCCGCCGAGATCAGGCGGCCGATGAGATTGCTCGCGACATTGCCGGTGATGTAGGCGGCGAAGGCCGAGGCCGAATCCGCGGCGCTATAGTGCTCGCCGAGATAGGCCAGCGTGAGGGTGAAGGCGGAGGCCATGCACAATCCCTGCAGCACGCGCAATGCGGCGAAGATGGCGAGGGTCGGCGCGTAGGCGAGCAGTGTGGTTGGAATCGCCAGCAGGACGAGGCTGATCAAAATGCCCAGCCGCCGGTCAATGCTGCTCGAGAAATAACCGACCGCGAGACCGGAAATCAGCATACCGAAGGTCGCGGCGTTAGAGGCAAGCCCCATCTGACCCGGCGTTACGCCGTAATGCGTCGTGAGCGACGGCAGGATGGCTTGCGTGGCGAACAGGTCGACAAGGCTGAGAAAGGCCGTGAGCGCGATGACGACAGAGCGGAAGAACAGGCCCGCCGAATTGGCTGGGTTTTCTCGTGGCGTGGATGCGATCGCGTGACTGAGCTCTGACATGACGCTCGCTCCTTGCGAGGACGGAATGAAGGCTGGAAGTGACGCCCCGCCCGAGGGAGGGGCAGACGGAGCGTCACTTCCAAGGGGTGAGGCCGGGGGGGCGACCTCACATGTTGTGGTCGCTGGGGTCCTTGAGCAGATCGGCCGAAATCAGCACGACGGTTTCGTCGCCGAGATTCTTCCACCAATGCGAGACGGCGTTGGTCTCGGCCACGACGTCGCCCGCCTTGTGCACGAGCGGCACGGCGCAGTTCGACGCATATTCGTGGATCTCGCCCTCGATGATGTAGATGATGGCCGGCCGGTCGCCGTGACTGTGCCACGGCACGATGCCACCCGGCTCGACGGTGAGCTTACGCATCCGGAATTTGCGATCCTTGATGTTCGCTGGCTCCTTCTCCACGTCGATCATGGCAATGACCGTGTCGGTGACACCGACTGGCTTCAGGTCGACGGCCTCGCGCGCATCCGGCTTCGTTTGATCGGCGGGGCATCCGTCGGCGAAGGCAGGCAGCGCCACGGCGCTTGCGCCCGCGACGAGAGCGGCAAGAAGCAGGCTGTGGGGGAAGTGAAACATCTCCGTTGACTCCTTTGGCTAGGGCTTCGGCCGGAAAGAAATGGCCGCGACGATGCCAAGGACGATCAGCCAAGCCTGCCGGGAACGGAAATGCCGGTTAGCTTTGAACTCGATAGCGGAACGCTATTCCGAGCATTTGACGAAGGAATTCAATAGCGAAGAGGTATTGGGCAAGAGAGCAGAGTGGGCATTACCTAGCGGCTGGTTCCGATCAAGTCATGGCCAGCTGCTTGGAACTCTCAAACTTCCGGCCAGCCCAAACAGGAGGGACCCTGATGAAGAGGATCCGTCTCCGTTGCCCTGGTGGTTAGTTTTGCCGCGCCCGCCATGGCTCATAATTTCCCGAGCCCCTTCGAGTTCGTTTGCAAGCATTGCCGGTAATCATGACCCCTCGGTCTCCGACGACCACCTAACTCCTCCCAGAGCTGCTCAGGGCACTCGCCGATCAAGCGGGTGCCCGTCTTTCGCGCGATCTTGCGGCCAGGCGGGCGGAACCCACTCCGTAGACGGCGCGCAGCAAAACCATAGCCAGAAGGTATTGGGAAGCATCTCCCGGCGCCTCTAGCCTCACATCGTTCGGAGCCGCTGATGATCGGCGGCTCGAGATTCCCATGGCTCTCAGCCCCGCCTTCTAGGAGACACCCCCATGCGCAAATATCTCATCGCCGCCGCTCTCACCGTCGCCTTCGCCACCCCCGCCCTCGCCGAGCAGTTCTATATCGCCTTCGACGAGGCGAGCCACAAATGCGAGATGATGCACAACATCCCGACGGGCGGAAAAAAGAGCATGGGCGGCCCCTATGCCACCGAAGCCGAAGCCCACAAGGCAATGGCCGGCATGAAAGAGTGCAACTAGATCCGATCCGATTGAGGCAGCGGGCGCTGCTTCATTGAGCGGCGCCCGCTGCCTTTCCGATGGGAATTGCGAGCTATGCAGGAGTCCGCGCCGACCAACGCCTTGCAGCTTCTCTTCATCGAGCTACGCGTCGGGCTCGCTAGATCGGCGATCCAGGCGGGCCTTCTTCTCAATGGCGGCGCCGCCGTCGCCCTGCTTCTGCTCCTCGGCAACATCCTCTCCTCTCCGGCCCAACGCAGTCTTCTGGTGGACGTTTCGCTGCTGAAATGGGCGTTCGCCGTCTTTGGCGTCGGCCTGTTTCTCGGCAGCATCACCTTCGTTAACGCCTATGTGGCGCAGGGTGCGCTCGCTTCGGGGCAATCAAGCGCCTTCGGCAATGCCATGCGGCGTCTCGGCCTCGGCTTGATCGTGACCTCGCTGCTCCTGTTTCTCGCTGGCCTCGGCCTTGTGCTGGTTGCGATCTGACGTCGCTCCCCCTTCCCTGCTCTCGATTTACTAGATTTGGATGTTGCGCCATCCCAACGGTTGCGGCATCACAGCTTCGTCGGCGGTAGCAATTCTGTTTTATTGCGGTCATACACTCTCGGGAGAAGGGGAAGGTTATTCCATGACTTTGCGTTCATGCATTCTGCGCGTCTCCGTGAGCCTTGCTTTGGTGGCGCTCGCTATTCTCTTGCTGGCGGGCCCGTCCCGCGCGGACCCGAGTCCGTTTAACGAGCTCCTCGGTTCCTGGGGGGGAACGGGCGAAATCCGTCTCGATCGAAACCGGAGAGAGCGGATCAAGTGCAATGCCTATTATACCGGCGGCGGTGCCCAGCTCGGTCTCGCCATCCGCTGCACGAGCGACAGCTACAAAATCGAAATCCGCAGTAAGCTCAGCTATAGCGGCGGCCGCCTCTCAGGCAATTGGGAGGAACGGACCTTCAATGCTCGGGGCAGTGCTTCCGGCACGGCGACGTCCAGCAAGATCTCTCTTGCGATCAGGGGCGCCGTCACCGGCAGCATGGTTGTCTCCTACACCAAGTCCCGCCAGACCGTGTCGATCTCGACACAAGGTGTCGCGCTGCAGGGTGTGAGCATCACGCTTGGGCGGAGTTGAGTCTCAGGCTGGATCTGCTGTGACGTCAGGGGGCTGCTCGCGCCTCCAGGCTGCCTGCCGCCAATCTGGCCTTGCCTCCGGGCCCGCGAGGTCTCTAGCGTAGGCACGAGCGCCGATAGAGCCGGAGGAATCCATGAGCGACGGGTCTTTGCTGACAGCCAAGTTCGAGGATGACCGGCTCGTTCTTGCCGGGGGAGGCTCTTGGACCGCCGCCCATGCGGCGGAGCTTGAGTCGCTTGTGGATGGGGTCTCCCGGGACGCCACGCGGGCGCGAAGCGTTTCCATCGACATGAGAGGGGTGCGCGAATTCGACACCTTCGGCGCCTGGCTGCTCGAGCGTCTGGCGCGGCAGTGGAGCGCCGCGGGCGGCGCTTCGATCGTTGGACTTCCAGAGCATGATCGACACCTGCTCGACGAAATGAGCGGCGTGAACCGGGAGGCCGCGCCGGCCGAGGCCGGCGGATATTGGTTGCTTACCGCGCTTGCCGCCATTGGCCGGGGCACCACGGGCGTCGGACGCGATCTGCTCGGCTTTGCCAACATGTTCGGGGCCGTCGGCGTTGCCGCTGTTCGCCTCCTCACCCGGCCGCGCGACTTCAGATTCACCTCGGCGGTGCATCAGCTCGATCGCGTCTGCTGGCAAGCGGTCCCCATCATCCTGCTCATCACCTTTCTGATCGGCGGCATCATCGCACAGCAGGGCATCTTCCATTTCCGCAAATTCGGCGCTGAGCTCTACGCGGTCGACCTCGTCGCCATTCTCATCCTGCGCGAGGTTGGCGTGCTCATCGTCGCCATCATGGTGGCGGGCCGTTCGGGCAGTTCCTACACCGCCGAACTTGGCTCGATGATGATGCGCGAAGAGGTCGATGCGCTGCGCACCATGGGCTTCGATCCCGTCGAGGTGCTCATTCTGCCGCGCGTGCTGGTGCTGATCATCGCGCTTCCGGTGCTCACCTTCCTCGGCAGCATGGCCGCGCTCTATGGCGGGGGATTGGTGGCGTTCCTCTATGGCGGGATGAGTCCCGACATCTATATCGCCCGACTGGAGGACGCGATATCGCTCACCCATTTCAAGGTTGGAATGATCAAGGCGCCGTTCATGGGGCTGGTGATTGGCCTCGTCGCTTGCACCGAGGGATTGCTCGTCAAAGGCAGCGCCGAATCGCTCGGCTTGCAGACGACGGCCTCGGTGGTGAAATCGATCTTCCTCGTCATCGTGCTGGATGGCATGTTCGCCGTATTCTTCGCTTCCATCGGAATGTGACGTGAGAGAGCAGAGCAAACCGGTCATCTCTATCCGGGACTTGGTGGTCGGCTTCGGTGAGGCGACGGTGCTCGACCATTTGTCGCTCGACGTGCGTGCCGGAGAGATCATGGGGGTGGTCGGCGCCTCGGGCAGCGGCAAGTCCGTGCTGTTGCGCACCATTATCGGCCTCTTGCCGAAGCGCGAGGGCACGATCGAGGTGCTCGGCGTCGATCTCGACAGGGCCAGCGAGGATGAACGCCGGGCGCTCGAGCGGCGGTGGGGTGTGCTGTTTCAGCAGGGCGCGTTGTTCTCGTCCTTGACCGTGCGCCAGAACGTGCAATTTCCGATGCGCGAAAATCTGGAGCTGTCGTCGCGGCTGCTCGACGAAATGGCGCTGGCCAAGCTTGAGATGGTCGGCCTCACCGCGGCCGACGCGAACAAATTCCCGTCAGAGCTGTCGGGCGGCATGACCAAGCGCGCGGCCTTGGCGCGGGCACTTGCGCTCGACCCCGAGATTGTATTCCTGGACGAGCCCACCTCCGGCCTCGATCCGATCTCCGCGGGCGATTTCGACGCGCTGATCAAGACCCTTCAACGGACGCTCGGCTTGACCGTGTTCATGGTGACCCACGATTTGGAAAGCCTTTACACCGTATGCGACCGCATCGCCGCGCTCGCGGATGGGCGCATCGTTGCTGTCGGGCCGATGTCGACCATGCTCGAATGCGAACATCCCTGGGTGCGGACCTATTTCCAAGGCAAGCGCGGCGGGATGCTTACGGACAGAATCGGCCAGCTTGTGACGGAGGCGCCTTAGACATGGAAACACGAGCTCGCTATGCCCTGATTGGAATGTTCATGCTTGCCGTGATCGCGGCGAGCTTCGCTTTCGTCTATTGGCTCGAGAACAAAGGCGGCTTCGGTCAGCAGGCCTATTATCGCGTTCGCTTTGAGAACTCGGTGTCTGGGCTGCTCGTGGGCTCGGCGGTGCTGTTCAACGGCATCCGCGTCGGTGAGGTCACCGCGTTGTCGCTCGACCCGGCCCATCCACAGGAGGTCGAGGTGACGATCGCCGTCCAGCACGGCACGCCGGTTCGCAGCGATACGCAAGCCGGGATCGAGTCCCAGGGGCTGACGGGCGGGGCGGCGGTCACCCTCGTCGGCGGCGACGCGACATCGCCCGCGCTGGCACCCTCGGACGGCCAGTTGCCGCTGCTTTCGGCGGCGCCGGGCGCGGGCCAGGATTGGACTTCGCTCGGGCGCGATGTCTTGCGCAAGCTCAATACGATCCTCAGCGACAACGCCGACAATCTGCACAGCGCCATCGCCAACTTCAACACCTTCACCGATGTGCTGGCGCGGAACTCCGATCGCATCGATGGTCTGATTTCCGGGCTCGAGCGCATGACCGGTGGTGGCGGTGCGTCGGAGGCCAAAGTCCCGGTCTACGACCTCACCGCAGTCACGGACTTTCCTGCGCTCGCGACGGAGCCGAGCTGGCAGCTCGTGATCCCAGAGCCCTCGGCGCTGCTTGCGCTCAACACCGATAAGATGAGCGTCAGGCCCCAAGATGGAGCGGAAAGTACCGACATTCCCGATGCGAAATGGACGGATGCGCTGCCTGTGCTGTTGCAGGAGAAGATCATCCAGAGTTTCGAGAATGCGGGCTATTCGCGCGCAGTAAGCCGGCCGAAGGATGGGCTGGAGGCCGAATTCCAGCTCCTGCTTGATATCAGGAGCTTTTCGCTCGTGCAGGGAACAGAGCCATCGGGCGAGCTCGCCTTCGAGGCCAAGGTGCTGGGCCCCGATGGCAAGATCCTCGCGGCGCAAACCTTCCGCGGCACCGCGCCCGCCACCGGGACAGATGCCGCCGCGGCGGCTTCCTCGTTGAACAAAGCCTTCAGCGAAGCCGCGAGCGAGCTCGTGCCCTGGGCCGCGGGGGTCGTCGATGACGCTCCACCACCGGCGGCTCCGCCGGCCGAAGCTCCACCAGTGGATGCGTCACCGCAGCGGACCTAGGCATCGCTTCTCGGGGTCTCGCCGCCCGGCGCATTGCAGATTTGTGACAGCGAAAGATTCGCTGCGAGATTGACTTCAAACAAACATGATAGGTTTTCGCACGATCGATCCTTAGCCGCTCGGCGAGCATGAGTACGGTTATGGCGGATGCTGGCGAAGTTCTGCGCGAGCCGAGAGAGTTCGAGCTCAAATTGGAGTTCGACCCCGCCGACGTGATTGCGCTCGCGGCGCATCCGCTCCTCGCCGCGAGCGAGCGCGAAGCGCAGCGACTGATCTCCGTCTATTTCGACACCGATGATCTTGCCTTGCACAAGGCTCGCCTCTGCTTGCGTCTGCGCGATACCGGCCATGGCTATGTGCAAACCATCAAGGCCATGGATGGAGCGGCGCCATTATTCGACCGCCCCGAATGGGAGGAGACGGTCGCGGGTTGTGAGCCGAATTTGTCCTTGGCCGCGGGCACGCCGCTCGAATCGCTATTGGACGAGCGCGCGCGAGAGGCCCTGCACCCCGTGTTCCAGACGCGCATCGAGCGGGACGCGTATCGCGTTGACAGCAACAGCTCGGAGATCGAGGTCGCGTTCGATCGGGGTGAGATCGAGGCGGCTCAACGCTGGTCTCCCGTGCATGAGGTCGAGCTCGAGCTGAAGCACGGAAATCCCGGCGAGCTGTTTCGCCTGGCGCGAAGCCTTTCGGCCTACGCTCCGCTGACGCTGGCGGTGAAGACCAAGGCGGAACGTGGCTATGAGCTCGCCGCAGGCGCGGCGCCAGGCGCGGAGAAGGCGGCTGAGCTCGATCTCGACAGAGGCATGACCTGCCGGGAGGCGTTCCGCGCCATCGGCCAGAACTGCCTCCGCCAGGTCATCGTCAATGCGCCGGCCGTCTGCGGGGGCGAGGCGACGGGCCTCCACCAGATGCGTATCGGCCTCAGGCGTCTGCGGGCCGCGATTGCCGCTTTCTCGAAACTCGTCGCCGATTCCGAGCGGGACCGGATCAAGGCCGAACTGAAATGGATGACGAACACGCTCGGGCCGGCCCGCGACCTCGACGTGTTCGAGGCCGAAGTGTTGCAGCCAGGGAACGGCGGCGAGGGCGGCGATGCGAGCCTAGCCGCGACCCGCCGCGTGTTCGACCAAAGCCGCGCCGAAGCTTATGGGGCGGCCGTCGCCGCGATCGGCTCGGAGCGATACCGGAACCTTCTGCTGGACGCCGCCGAGTGGATCGAGGCCGGCGCCTGGACCGTCGATGCATCGCTCCGCGGTCGGCGCGAGCGGAGCGCCGAGGAGCATGCCGTCAAGATGCTCGGCCGGGTGCGCAAGCGGATCAAGGCGGAAGGCGCGAAATTGCGCAAGCTCGATGTGAAGCAACGGCACAGGATCAGGATCAAGGCGAAGAACCTTCGCTATGCCGTCGAGTTCTTCGCCGGCCTGTTTCCCGGCGCCGAGAATGCCAAGCGGCGGGAGGCGGCGCTTTCGGCTCTGAAGGATCTCCAGGATGAGCTTGGCGCTTTGAACGATCTGGCTCAGCGCGAAGCGCTGATCGCCAATGGCCCTGGTCTCGGGGAGCAGGCAAAGACGCTTCTCACCTCCAAGGAGGCCAATATTGACCGGTTGCTCGGTCGCGCCCAAGCAGCCCATGCCCGCTTTGCCGAGGTGAAGCCCTTTTGGAAATAGAGGACGGGGCCAGGCCGCGTGGAGCCATCAGAAGTCGCGGGACGTCGTCTCCTCCCTCACCACATCGGTGGCCTTCTTGTCGGTGCGGAGGCCGAGGAACACCGGGTGGCGCATCTCGCCCTTGGCCGTCCATTCGGCGAATTTCACCTCGCAGACGAGCTTGGGGCGCACCCAGGTGGTGTTCACTTCCGACGGCACTTTGGCCTCGACCGGTTTCGTCTCAGTGATGAGGGGGATGAGCATGGCGTGAAGAGATTTGAGCATTGCTCTGTCCAAGCCGGCGCCGACGCGGCCGACATAGCGCCAATGCCGGCCCTCGCGCACGGCGAGCAGGAGCGAGCCGATATGCTGGCGGGAACGCCTGGGAGCGGTGAAGCCGACGATGACCACCTCCTGGCCGTGCGATGACTTCATCTTGAGCCATTCGCGGCTGCGCTTGCCCGAGAAATAGTGGCTGCTGGCGAGCTTGGCCATGATGCCTTCCTCGCGGGCTCGCCCCGCGCGCTTGAAGGCGGGAATGCCCTTGTCCCAGACATAGGCGCTGTAATGCAGCAGGGGGTCTTGGGGCAGGATGCTCTCCAGCATCTCCTTGCGTTCGACGAGCGGGCGGTCGCGCAGATCCTGGTCATCGAGATAGAGGAGGTCGAAAGCGCAATAGCGCAGCCGCACCGTCTTCCGCTCCGCGTTTTGCAGGAGCTGAAACCGGGATTGGCCCTTGTCGTCGAGGGCCACGAGCTCGCCATCGATCACGGCGAGCCGGCCCAGGCCGCGCAGGGCGTCGCAAATCCTCGGGTATTTGCTCGATTTGTCGATCAAATTTCGGGAAAAGAGCCTGACGCGATCCTTCTCGATCTCGGCCATCAAGCGGTAGCCATCCCATTTGGTCTCGAAGATCCACTCTGGGTTGTCGAAGGGATCTTCGATCAACGTCGCTAGCATGGGGCGCAGGTCGAGTTTCATGCCAGGTGGCTTCCCTGCAAAAGGGGAAAAGAGGTAAGTTACACCAACATCAGGAAAAGGGAGAGAAACGTGGACCTCGCTGAGCTCAATCGAGTTGCAAATGCCATGGTGGCCCCCGGCAGGGGTGTGCTCGCCGCGGATGAATCGTCGGGCACCATCAAGAAGCGGTTCGAGGTAATCGGCGTGGAATGTACGGAAGACAATCGCCGCGACTATCGCGAGCTGTTGTTCCGCTCCAAGGGCATGGCGAACATCTCCGGCGTGATCCTGTACGACGAGACCATCCGGCAGAAGGCGAAGGACGGTACGCCGCTGGTCAAGCTTATCGAGCAGGCCGGGACGCTTCCCGGTATCAAGGTGGACAAGGGCATTCATCCGCTGCCGTTCTGCCCGGGGGAGGTGGTGACCGAAGGGCTCGACGGCCTGCGCGAGAGGCTCGCCGAGTATCGCGGACTCGGGGCCAAATTCGCCAAATGGCGCGCGGTGATCACGATCGGCGCCGGCATTCCGACCTATGCCTGCGTCAACGCCAATGCGCATGCGCTCGCGCGCTACGCGGCGCTCTGCCAGGACGAGGATATCGTGCCGATCGTGGAACCCGAGGTGATGATGGATGGCGACCACGACATCGACCGCTGCGCCCAGGTCACCGAGTTTGCGTTGAAGATGCTGTACGAGCAGCTCTACTACGCCAAGGTGAAGCTCGAGGGCACCGTGCTGAAGCCGAACATGGTCGTCGCGGGTAAGGCCTGCGTCAAGCAGCCTTCGGTGGCGGAGGTCGCCGAAAAGACCATTCGCGTGCTGAAAGAGTGCGTCCCCGCGGCGGTTCCCGGCATCGCCTTTCTCTCCGGTGGCCAATCAGAGCTGGACGCGACCGCCAGGCTCGACGCCATGAACAAGATCGGTGGATTGCCTTGGAAGCTCAGCTTTTCCTACAGCCGCGCCTTGCAGGCGGCGCCGCAGAAGGCCTGGGCGGGGAAGGCCGAGAATGTTCAGGCCGCCCAGAACGCCTTCAGCCATCGGGCAGAAATGAACTCGCTTGCCTCGCGCGGGGAGTGGAAGCCCGAACTGGAGAAAGCGGCGTGATCGGATGCGCGCGCTCAAGCCTCATACTTGCCACTGTGGCGCTGATCGGCGCGGGAGCCGCCGCTGAGGCTCAAGACGTCGGGAATGTGCCAATGGGAGAGATCGGCGATCCACAGGCGGGCTTCGAATATGCCCGCGCCAATTGCGGGGGCTGCCACGCCATCTCGCAAGAGGCGCCGCCAGACCCCAGGGCGCCGAGGTTCAGGGACGTCGCAAATACCGCGGGCATGACGCCGACGGCGATCAGGGTGTGGCTGCAAAGCTCCCACCACCCAACCATGCCGAACATCGTGGTCGAGGGGCAGAATCTCCGCAATCTGACGGCCTATATCCTCAGTCTCAAGGACTGAGGCGGCTAGGGCGCGTGTGATTTAACTTCGCCGCGCAAGCGCCGAACCTGGTCCTCAACCTGCCGAACCGCCGCGTTGAAGGCGTCGCGGATGGCGACATAGACGTCCTCATGAGCGTGGTTTTGCGGTCCCTCCTGATTCACGTGGACGTCGCGCCCCGGCATGCCAATGTCAACTCGCCCTTGTAAAGCTTGCCCTTGTGATGATGACGATGCGGGGCCTCGACGGTGACGTCGCAGCTCACGATCCGATCAAAAAAGCCGTCAAGCTTCGTGGCCTTCTCGCGGATGACAGCTTCGACGGCTGGTGAGGCGTCCATGTTACTGAAGCTGATTTGCAACGGCGCCTGCATGAATTTCTCCTTTCGACATCCATGTATAACGCCCCTTCAGCGGCGGAGTGTTGACAAGCGTCAAGTTTGGCGCCCCGCGTCAGAATTGCTGGCTGCACGCTTGATCGTCCGTGGTCGCCTTATCGCTTGGGCGCGTCTCAGCTCCGCGCTTTTCCTTCCTGATGCTGGCGACGCTGCGGGAGGCCCACGCGGAAAAGCGCCTTTTCAGCCTCAACCAGGATGAAGAGCGCAACTGCAGCGCCGGTGATTTCGCCCCAAGACCTTAAGTCGAGTGCGGCGGTGCCGAAGAGTGATTGCATCCAGGGAGCATGGGTGAAGAGTGCCTGAAGCAAAACCACGATGCCCACTGCGACCAGCACGGCGCGGCTTCCGAACACGCCATGCCAAGACAGGGACGACGCCGACAGAAATCGTGCACTGAAGAGGTAGGTTATCTCGCAGGCGACTAAGGCGTTCACCGCGACAGTTCGCGCGGTCTCGATGTCTACCCCCTTCGCCATCTGCAATTCGAAGAGTCCGAAGGTGGCGATGAGCATCAGAACCGACACGAAGGCGACTCGCCACACGAAGTATCCGGACGCGATCGGCTTTTTTGGCGGCCGCGGCGGCCGCGCCATGATGTCAGGTTCGGGCGGCTCAAAGGCCAACGCCATTCCCAGCGTGACGGTGGTGATGAGATTGACCCAGAGTATCTGCACCGGCGTCACCGGCAACACATAGCCGAGTGCGATCGCCGTGATGATGGTCAGAGCCTCCCCGCCATTCGTCGGAAGAATGTAGAGGATCGTCTTTCTCAGGTTGTCGTATACCGCACGGCCCTCGCGCACGGCATAGACGATCGAGGCGAAGTTATCGTCAGCGAGCACCATCTCGGCGGCTTCCTTGGCCGCCTCGGTCCCCTTCACGCCCATGGCGATCCCGATGTCGGCGCGCTTGAGCGCCGGCGCGTCATTGACCCCATCGCCGGTCATGGCCACGATCTGACCATGGCCCTGCAATGACGTGACGAGACGAAGCTTATGTTCGGGACTGTTGCGGGCGAACACGGTCGTATCCGCAGCGACGGCGCCCAATTCTTCGTCCGATAGCTTGTCGATATCTCGGCCTGTCAGCATCCTGTCGGGCGTTGCGAGTCCCAGCTCGGATGCAATAGCGACTGCCGTAAGAGCGTGATCGCCCGTAATCATCTTCACGCCGATGCCCGCAGCAAGACACTGGTGGACGGCAGCGATGGCTTCATCGCGCGGCGGATCGATCAGACCAAAGAGACCTAGGAGCGTAAGCCCATGCTCTACGTCTCCAAACGCGAGCTGCTGGTAGCCGGCAACAGTCCGCTTGGTCGCCACGGCCAGTACTCGTTGCCCCTTCGCTGCGATGTCGTCGATGCGGCGGAGCCAACGGTCGGCAACGAGGGGACCTTGTTCGCCGCCACCACCTCGCTCCCAGCTGCACATCTCGAGCAGGCGCTCGGGAGCGCCCTTTACGTAAATGAAGCCGTTTCCGAAATGGTCATGGTGCAGCGTGGCCATGAAGCGGTGTCGGGCCTCGAACGGAATTTCAACCGTTCGCGGACGTTCCTTTGCCTCCTCGCGAAGATCGAGGCCGGCTTTAAGAGCCGCCGTCAGCAAGGCTCCCTCCGTCGGATCCCCATCGATGCTCCAGACGCCCTCTCTCTCGTTCAGGACCGCATCATTGCACAAGGCCGCGGCGCGTAGCGCTTCGGTAAGGTCTGCGCCCCCGTTAGCCGAAGTGTATCTTTCATTTTTGCTAAAGCCGCCGTGGGGATCGTACCCAGTGCCGGAGGCATCGTAGATCGCACTCGGGGTCACGACGGTGCGGACCGTCAATTCATTGCGCGTCAAAGTGCCCGTCTTGTCAGAACAGATCGTCGTGACAGACCCAAGCGTTTCGACGGCAGGCAAGCGGCGTATAATGGCGTTGCGACGCGCCATCCGCTTGACGCCGATCGCCAGCGTAATCGTTACGATCGCCGGCAGGCCTTCCGGGATGGCGGCGACCGCCAATCCGATCGCCGCCATGAACATCTCGGTTGCCGGAAAATTCCAAATCCAGGTGCCGACCCCGAATACCGCGGACGCAACAGCAAGAATGATGGCAGTGAGCCACCGACCGAAGTCCGCCATGCGCTGAAGTAACGGCGTGGTCAAGCTTTCGACCTCGGATAGCATGGTGCTGATCCGGCCGATTTCCGTGGCCATGCCTGTCGCAACGACGACGCCCATGCCCTGGCCGTAGGTCGCCAGGGTTCCCGAGTAGGCCATTGACGTTCGATCGCCGAGCAGCGCATCGAGCTGGACCGCTTTGACATCTTTCTCGACCGGCATTGACTCGCCGGTCAGTGCGGCCTCCTGAATTTGCAGCGTCTTCACTCGAATGAGGCGCAAATCCGCAGGGACCTTGTCCCCGGATTGCAGAAAAACGACGTCCCCCGGCACGACGGACTCGGCTGGTACGACAAGACGGCGTCCATCACGTATGAGGGTTGCTTGGAGCGAGAGCATTTTCCGAACGGCGTCCATGGCATGTTCGGCCTTGCCCTCCTGAATGAACCCAATGAAGGCGTTGATCACCACGACGGCCAGGATTACGCCGGTATCCACCCAATGGCCTAGTGAGGCTGTGACAAGGCTTGCGGCAAGCAGCACATAGATGAGGACGTTGTGGAATTGCCGCAGGAATCGGAGAAGCACACTGCTCGCCTTCGCAGACGGCAGACGATTAAGACCGTACCGGATCAGCCGGCGGCCGGCCTCGACATCGTTGAGGCCCGCAATGGACGACTCGAATTGCCGAAGAACCGCTTCGGGGGGCAAAGCTGACCAATTCTCGTGGTGATCGACCGGCCCGTTCATCGCTGAAGCCTTCGCGTTTAGGTGGCAAGACTCTCGGAGAGTGAGGCTGCCAGTCGTATGAAATATTGATGTGTCTCAATGTCGTAGCGTCGCATTGGGCCTATCCAAGGCTCGGAGAGAAGTACCGGCAGCAGATGATGGAGGTCATGCATGGATGAGCGGGTTAGCGGGCCCAAGCCTCGGGGCAAACCGGCTTCGGGCGAGGTCGCCGATCTGGAGCTCGACGCCATGACGTGGGGCGCCGAGCGCGCTCTGAAGGCGATGGTCGAGTATCAGGTTGAAGCGCTTCGGTTCGTTGCCAGGAGGACCTGCTGCGACTTGGAATTCATCCGCCATCTTCGTCACTGCGGCGGGATGCAGGACATCGTGCAGCTGCAACAGTCCTGGTTCAAACAGTGCGCCGGCGACTATGGCGAGGAAGCAGGCCGGCTTTTCAGCACCGCCTTCCAACTCTCGACAAGCGACTTCGCCCCGTTCCAGCGGCTTTTTGCCTGCTCGCGGCAGCAAGCGAGGCAGCGGTAACGCCCGCTAATCATCCGACCGGCGCGCCTCGGCGAGCGCCTTCGCAGCCGGAGGCGATTCGCCGGCGCGAAGGTGTTGATGGCAGGGGAGGCCGTGGCAAAGGCTCTGGCACCCTGCTAGCTTTGGGCCTGCCAAGATTCCCAGCCTCTGCCTCCAGAGGCTGTCCAGTGGGCCCTGGACGCCCTTCGCAGGCGACTCAATGTCGGGATCGCCGGGGGCTTGAAGGCGATCAAATGTCAAATTTCACTGCCATTGGGGCGCGCGAAAGTTGCCTCTCCATTGGGCACCCCGGCACCGGCCCCACTCGCACAACGGCGTCTCCGGACTCCTCCGGCGACGCTCTCGACCGCCGGGCGACCCGTCATGCTTCTCTTTGAACAAGCTATTGAATATGTTTTGTTTTCTTAAACCGTTTGCCGTGAGCGGATGACCCGGCGGGGCCGTCGCGTTTCGTGGCTGAAATGTCACAAGACTGCCGAAAACGTCCCCGCCTGCTTGGATAGCAATTTACCTTCGGAGTGGAATCCGCAATAAGCATTACTAGAACTCTCTTATCGGGGGGGTTCTGCCCACGAAGCTCGTGGCGGGACTCTACCGGATGATGCCCAGAGGCTAATTCGGACCGAGAGTTTGAATTAGGCAATTTATTCAGGGAAGGTGGAGATGGAAATGTTTGGGGGACTGACAAAAACATCCAGTCGCATCGCCATCGCAGCCGCGCTTGGTATGACGCTCGGCGGTTTCGCCATGAGCGCCAGCCCTGCAAAGGCCGCGGATCTTGGGGGTGACTGCTGCGCGGACCTCGAGGAGAGGGTCGCGGAGCTTGAGGCGACGACCGTCCGTAAGGGCAACAAGAAGGTCTCCGTGACCTTGTCCGGTTGGGTGGTCAAGCTGGGATCATGGTGGGACGACGGCCATGAGACGAACTTCTACGTGGGTGACAAGGACACGACCCTGTCGAGCCACTTCCAGATCTCGGGCAGCGCGCAGATCGCACCCGGCTGGTCCGCTGGTTACACCATCGCGGTCGAGACTGCGGGCACCAGCGCCTCGGTCGGCTTCTGCGAGAACCAGTTCAACGACAACTGCGCGTTGTTCGGCGATATCAACACCCTGCTCTCCTATATGTGGGTCAAGAGCGACAAATGGGGCACGATCAACTGGGGCCAGCTCAGCCAGGCGACGGATAACGTCGCGCTGCTGCCTGACCTGTCCGGCACCGTCATCGAATCAAACGGTGTTGTGTTCGACGGCGCGGGCATGTTCGTCCGTCCGAAGCGCACCCAGAACTCCAACGACCTCGCCACCGACTTTGCATGGGGCGCGGTGCTGACTTGCAACACCAATGGCGGCGGCCTCGGGGCAGACTGCAACGGCTATCCGCAGAACGCCTTCCGCTATGACACGCCGACGTTTGGCGGTTTCAGCGCTTCGACGTCTTATGGCGAAGACGACATGTGGGATGTCGCCGTCAAATATGCAGCTGACTGGAACAGCGTGAAGTTCTCGGCGGCGGCCGGCTATACGATGCTGACCGACGAAGGCTGCTCGGCTCCTGGCGTCAAGAACGGCGGAGCGACTTGCAGCAACGTCGCGGTTGTTGGTGGCGGCGGTACGCCGTTCCAGAACTATCGGCAGGAAGGTCAGCTGTTCCAGGTTGGCGCATCGGCCATGCACGTTCCCTCAGGCCTGTTCGTCTACGGCATGTATCAGAACGACCAGGAAGAAGGCACCCAGTTCAAGAGCATCAACTTCAACACTGGCAACGTCGGTAGTGCCGCCGCCAACGAATCCGACACTTGGTTCGTGAAGGCTGGTATCAAGCGGACCTTCTCGCCGCTCGGCGCCACCGTGATCTGGGGCGAGTGGGGCCAGTACAACGACATGTATCGTGGCCTTTGTGGCAATCCCAGCTCTTCGGACTTCAGCGACAATTTTGGCCCGAACCAAGCTGCGACCTTCTGCGCCACCAGCGTTGCCACCGGTGTCGTGAACTCCGGTTTCTACAAGGGGCAGGCCATCCAGACCGATGCGATCATCACCGGATCGGAAGTGACGCGCTATGGCGTCGGCGTGGTCCAGGAGATCGACTCCGCTGCCATGCATCTGTTCGCCCGTTGGCAGCATCTTGACCTCGACCTCAACGCCAAGAACCTCGGCGTTGACTGTGTTGGTCAGCCTGGCGAAAAGTTCTGCTTCGGCAACGGCAAATTTGGCAAGAACCTGAACACCAGCTGGGAAGGTCTCGATATCTTCCAGATTGGTGGCGTGATCTTCTTCTAAACGAACGAACCACCTTCCAATTGAAGCCGCCCCTTTCGGGCGGCTTCTTTTTTGCGTCGAGGGGTAAGGTCTTGAATAGCGGGCCGGATGCACGGAGGTTTCAACCGTGGATCCAGGTCTGCCTGTCCTCTCGTCTCTGCCAGGGGCGGGGTTGTGGAAGACCAGTTCCGGAGCTATCTCTGGGGCACGCGCCGGCCACGCCGGCTTCGTCCGCCCCTTGGAAAGAACGCCATGCAGAAGGAAGCATCCCCAAGCGGATCTCCGATCGCTCCGGTCCTCACGGTCAAGGACGTCTCCTACTATTACGGATCGAAGCAGGCGCTGGACGATGTGAGTTTCAAGGTTTTCCCCGGCCGGGTGACGGCTTTACTCGGCCCCAATGGCGCCGGCAAGACCACGCTGTTCTCGCTGATCACGCGCCTGTTCGACGCTCCCACCGGCCGCATCGAGATCGCCGGCCGATCGCCCTCGGAGTGGGGCAGTAAGGCGCTTGAACCGCTCGGCGTAGTGTTCCAGCAGCCCACGCTCGATCTCGATCTCACGGTGAAGCAGAATCTGCGATATTTCGCGGCGCTGCGGGGGTTGAAGCGCAAGGATGCCGACGAGCGGATGGCCCGGGCGCTGGATGAGTTGGCCATGGGCGAGCGCATAGGGGAACGCGTGCGGGCGCTGAATGGCGGCCATCGGCGCCGGGTGGAGATCGCGCGTGGATTATTGCACAGTCCGAAGCTCTTGCTGCTCGACGAGCCGACCATCGGCCTCGATTCGCCAACGCGGACGGCGATCGTTCGGCATATTCACGAGCTGGCGCGGACGGATAATATCGGCGTGCTCTGGGCCACGCATTTGTTCGACGAGGTGAGGCCGGAAGACGATCTGCTCGTACTCGACAAGGGCCGGATCGTGGCGCGCGGAACGGCCGCGGAGGTCGTGGCCGAGACGGGAGCCAAGGATCTGGGTGGGGCTTTCAGGCTCCTTATTGGCGGCGACGCCGACGAGGACGTCGCCGCATGAACCTGATGCATCTGGTTCGCGCCTTTAACGGCATTGTCTGGCGAGAGCTGCTGCGGTTCTTGCAGCAGCGCGAGCGGTTCCTCGCCGCGCTCGTCAGGCCGCTCATCTGGCTCATTATTTTCGCGGCGGGATTCAGGGCTGCCCTCGGCATCTCGATCATCCCGCCCTACCAGACCTACATCACCTACGACGTCTACATCACGCCCGGTCTGCTTGCCATGATCCAGCTGTTCAACGGCATGCAGAGTTCCCTGTCTATGGTCTATGACCGGGAGATGGGGTCCATGCGCGTGCTGCTGACGACGCCGTTGCCGCGCTGGTTCCTGCTGCTCTCGCGCCTATTCGCGGGCGTCGCCGTATCCTTGCTGCAGGTCTACGCATTTCTGCTGATCGCCTATTTCTTCGGCGTCGAATTGCCGCCTTGGGGCTATTTGACGGCGCTGCCGGCGCTCATTTTGTCCGGCATGATGTTCGGCGCGCTCGGCATGCTGTTATCCTCGACCATCAAGCAGCTCGAGAATTTCGCCGGCGTCATGAACTTCGTGATTTTCCCGATGTTCTTCGCCTCCTCGGCGCTCTATCCGCTGTGGAAGATGCGCGAAGGCAGTCTCTGGCTGTACTACCTCTGCCTGTACAACCCGTTCACCTATGCCGTCGAACTGATCCGATTCGCCCTTTATCTCCAGGTGAACTGGCAGGCGCTCGGTGTTGTCACGGCGTGCCTCGTGGTGTTCCTGGGGGTGTCGGTGTGGGCCTATGACCCCTCTCGCGGCATCCAACAGCGCAAGGTGGCGGTGCCGGCGGTCTAGCCTCTCCAACTAGTATCGGCGCGGTTCAGCCCGTGGCGAAATTGGCGGGATAGCGCTTGAGCAGGTCGACGTAAATCTCTTCGACTATCGCCGCATCGCGCTCGCCTTGCGGAACCGTGATCGGCACATTGGCGACCACATGGGTGGGCCTTGGTGCCAGCAGCACGAGCTGGTCGGCTAGCAATATGGCTTCTCTCGGATTGTGGGTGACGAGGATCGCCGTGGTCGGCCGTGCCGACCAAACCTCGATCAGCAGACGCCGCAAGCGGTCGGCCGTGCGCTCATCGAGAGAGACGAAAGGCTCGTCCAGCAGCAGAAGGTCCGGCCGCGTGGCGAAGGCGCGCGCCAACGCCACCCGGCGCGCGAGACCAAGCGACAGCTCCTGGGGAAAGCGCGGCAGCATGTCAGCGATGCCGACGGACGCCGCAAGTCGCTCCAGATCGGCGGCCGAAACATCATGGGCGACGAGCTCGATGTTCTGCTTGACCGTGCGCCAGGGGAGCAGGCGCGGTTCCTGAAACATGACGCCGATGCGCGCGCTCTCCGGCACCGTCACCTCGCCGACATAGAGATCGTCGAGCCCAGCGACAATGCGCAGCAATGTGGTCTTGCCACAGCCCGAAGGCCCCATTAGCACCGTCATGCTCTGCGACTTGATCTCGAGCACGAGGTCGCGGATCGCCGGGATGGCTGTCCCGTCGGCGCCGATATGCGTCTTCTCCTTGATGCGGATTTCAAACTGGCTTGTTGCGCCAGCGGGTCGTGCGTCGTTCAAGGGGCTGCACCAGCAGGTATTCGATTGCGAGCATGACGGCGACGAAGGCCACGGTGTAACCGAGGATTGCCGTCACGTTGAAAAGCTGGAAGTTCAGGTGAAGCTCGAAACCTACGCCATTTGGCCGGCCGAGCAGCTCGACCACCAAAACGATCTTCCAAATCAATGAGATACCAGACCGCGAGGCCGCGGCAAAATAAGGCTGGAGCTGAGGCAGGGTGACGTTGCGCAATTTGCTCCAAAAGGACAGGCGGTAGGCGCGCGCCATCTCGTCGAGCCCGGGGTCGAGAGCCCGGGCGCCTTCGCGTATGGTGACGATGACATTAGGGATCTTGTTCAAGGCCACGGCGCCGATGGCGGCGGCCTCGTTCAGCCCGAACCAGACATAGGCCAGGATGATAATGACCAGGGCCGGCAGATTGAGCAGAACGATCACCCAGGGATCGAGCGTCCGGTTCAGCGCCGGTAGCTCTCCCATGGCAAGCCCGATCACGCTGCCGATCAGCATGGCGACGACGAAGGCCGCCGCCACACGCCATAGGGTGATGCCGAGCTCGGCCAGAAGATCGCCGTGAAGGGCCTCGTCGACGACGTAGCGGAGGACTTCCTCCGGTCCCGGCAACATTCGGCTTTGCGCGATCTCCGCCCCGATATACCAAACGAGCAGAAAGCCCGCGACAGAGAGGACCGACGTTAGCGAAGCGCGATAGGCCCGCAGTCCGGTGAGAGGGTCGGGACGGGCAATACCGACGCTCAAGACCCGCTACCCTTCCAGAATGTGCCGGGGGCAAGCTCGGCGCCGGGACCAACGAGCTTTTCGCCGCCAAGCTCGCGCAAGAATTGATAGAGCACCTTGGCGTCGGCCTCGTTCTGGGCCACGGAGCGCTCGGGAATGCCTTCCCGGTAGCGCCGGCGCAGAGCTTCGAACGTGGCGTCGTCCTCGGCCCGCATCAGCGGCCTGATCGCATCCCAGGCCTCGTTGGAGGTGGCGAGCAGCTCGTCGGCCTTTGCCGCGGCGCGGAGAAAGCCATCGATGCCTTGCTTGTTCTCCTTGGCCCAGCTGTCTCTGAACACATAACCGATCATGGCGACTTCGCCCTTGGCGCCAAGCTCGCTCACCACATCCTCAAGGCCAATCAGCTGGGTGAAGTCATGCGCCTCGAGCCTTGCGGCATAGGGCCAGAAGTTCAGTACGGCGTCGATCTCGCCCTGCTTGGCCTTTTCGGCCAGAAGCGGCGGCGCGCCATAGACTTGCCTGGTCTCCGTCCTCAGATCGAGATTGGCCGTCCTCAGGGCATAGGCCACGATGAGGAGCCAGCTCTTGTCGAGTGGCCCGCCCGCGACCCCAAGCTTCTTTCCCTTCAGATCGCCCAAGGTCTTGATGGGGGAGTCGGGCGGAACCATGATGGCGCCGAGGGCTGTCGTGAACGGCGAGAAGGAGAAGTCGGCGCCGCCCACCCGTTCCCGCGATACCCAAAGCCAATCCGTGGCGATGATGTCGACCGAGCCTCCTTGGAGGCCGACGGCGGTCGCGTCCGTGCTGGCCAGCGCCACCACGTCGAGCTCGATCCCTTCAGCCTTGTCAAATCCGTTGCGCTGAATGGTGTCCAGCACCCAACTGACGGTGCCGAAGGCGAGCGCGCCAACCGTGATCTTGGTGGTGGCATTGGCTGACTGACCCGGGAACGTAACGGTCAAAGTGGAAATCAACAGGGCTAGTAGAGCTGGACGCAACGGGCGCTCCTTCCGCGTTATTGTTTCAGACCCAATTCGCTGGGGTTTGCCACGAGATGAGCGGAACAGCTCAGTGCCTCAGAAACCGGCAAACGCTGCCGTGACTCGCGTGGGCGAGGTCCCGGGATTGGTATGGTGCGTGACCGCGAGAGTGGCGGTGCATACTCTACCCATCCGGCGGGGTGACGCAAGGTTTGCTTGGTAGAATTGCCGCTCTTCTGGATGGCCATGGGTAAGCCGACCCTATCTATGGCATTAGGCCGTGGCCTTGAGGCGATAACCATGGCCCCGCACGGTTTCGAGCAGGGGCTCGCGGTCCGGAGTGTCGATCTTGCGACGGAGACGCGCGATATAGACATCGACTACATTGGTGAGCGGGTCCTCGCTGTACCCCCAGACTTGGTTCAGGATTCGGGTCCGCGAAAAGACCCGCCCAGGCGCCCCCATCAGCAGCTCGATGATGGCAAGTTCCTTGGCCGTGAGCTTGACGATCTCTCCGCCGCGCCGGACTTCGAGCAGATCCCGGTCGAGCACGAGGTCGCCAACCTGCAAGACAGTCGAGTTCGGCGCGAAATGGCGAGATCGGCGCACCAGCGCCTCCATGCGCGCGAGCAACTCGTCGAAATCGAACGGCTTGGCGAGATAGTCGTCTGCCCCAATTTTCAGGCCCTTGATCTTGTCCTCCAGAGTGTCCATCGCGGTGAGCATCAGGATGGGAGTGTGGTCGCCCTCCGAGCGCAGCCGCTGGCAGACGTCATAGCCATGCATGTCGGGAAGCATCAGATCGAGCACGATCACGTCGAACTCGCCGGCCTTGGCGAGATCGACACCTTCGCCGCCGGATGCCGCGACCGTAACGCCATGATTTTCCGCGCGGAGCCCGCGATCGATAAAGTCAGCGACGCGTGGCTCGTCCTCGACTAGGAGCACGTTCACGGAATTGCCTCCGGGGAAGAGGCCGGGAGGGCGACGGTGACCGTGGTGCCTTCACCCAAACGGCTGTCCATTTCGATCCTTCCCTTATGGGCCTCGACGATGGCCTTGGCCACGGGCAATCCCAGCCCTAAGCCTTCTTCATTGTGTTCGCTTGCATTGCCGCCGCGGCGGAACCGTTCGAAGATGACCTCCAGCTCCTCGGGCGCGATGCCGAAGCCGCGATCGGAGACGCGAACCCTGATCTCTCCTTCGGTCCTGGCAATATCGACTTTGACCTCTCCCTTGGATTTCGAATAACGAACCGCGTTATCCAGGAGAACCATAAAGAGCTGACGCAACCTTGCCGGATCGCCGTTGACAAAATCGTCCGCGGATCCATCGCTGTAGCTAATGTTCACCGACTTTGAATGGGCGATCACCTTGGCGTCGTCGCAGGCCTTCTCGATCAGATCGCCGAGGTCGATGTTTTGCAGGTTCATGCGCGCGGCGCCGGCCCCTTGGCGGGCAATAAACAAAAGGTCGTTGACAAGCAAGGAAAGGTGCTTCGCCTGCTCGACAATGCGGCCGATCGAGCGTTTGTACTCGACCACCAGCTTGTTCTTGCCGCGGAGCGAGATTTCGCCCTCGCCGCGGATGACGGTGAGCGGCGTGCGCAGCTCGTGGCTGATGTCGGCGAAAAAGGCCCTGCGCGTCTCGTCGATCTGGCGCAGAGATTCGTTCGCCTGGCGGAGCTCCTCGGTGCGCTCGGCGACCACGGCCTCGAGATTGGCGTGGGCGCTTTCTAACGCCTTCTGGTGGCCCTGGAGATCGGCGGCCATGCGATTGAAGCTCTGGCCGAGATGGGCGAACTCATCGCTGCCTGAAATGGTGATGCGATGGGCGAGGTCGCCTTCGGCGAGGGCTCGGGTGCCGTGCAACAGCTCCGCCAGTGGCGCGCGGAGCCGCTGGAGCAGCAAGAGCACCAGGCCGAGCGTGATCAGAATGGCAACCGCGGCATGCGCCTGGCTGATCTGCTCGAGCCGGCCTAAGAGCCTCGCCGCATCGGCATCGATCCTGTCGACCTCGGCGGTCTCGTCGGCGACGGCGACCTCGATCAGCCCGTTCAGCTTCTGGTCGATGCCCCCCTTGAGCAGGGAGATCAGCGTCGACCAGGCCTCGTCCGGGCGGCCGCGACTGCGCAATTGCTCAACTTCGGCGAGCTGCTCCAGCGCGTGCTGAAATTCCTTCTTGATGGCATTCAGCCGATTGAGCTCGGCGGTCTCAATCCTGCGCTCATCGGGCCCAACCATGGCGAGTTCTGTCTCCGTGAGCCGTTGCAGCTCGTCCAGGTCGGATTCGATGACTTTATGCAGATAGGCGGCGCCGAGGGGGCGGTCGCTGATCCCGGTCAGGAGCGTATCGGTCCAGGCCTTGAACAGCTGTTGGCTGTGACGGGAAAGTTGGAACTGCCGCTCGAGTTCCTGGTGGGCGATGCGTGAGCGGCTGAGAAAGGCATGGGACTGCGCCACGCCCCAATAAGCGAGCCCGGCCGCCGCCAAAGACATGGTCAGCAGCAGGCCCGCGGTAATCAGAAGCTTGGTCTGATAACGCATGTAGATCTCGTTGCCTGGGCGGGCGCTGCGAGCGGGCCGGGAGGCACTCGCCACGTCCTTGGGCGCTGGAGGCTTGGGCTCGGCCCTTGGCCGCTGAAAGCCGTAAAATGGCGGTTTCCCATGACATACTGCATGTTGTCATCTGGCTTACGCGTGTCTTCTAGTCAACATCATGGTCTTTTCATCTACTAGTCATGGTTTGTTAATGTTGGTGTCATGAGTGGCTCATGGCTTGGCAATCATTGTCGCCATTCACCAACGCGCGAAACTTGTAAATCTGAAGCGCGAATCATAAAGCAGGGTTTCCTTGGGGGCTGACTTTGCAACACCTACCGATGCTACAGCGCAGGCTGCATCACCTGGCGTCGCCCGTTGTTGTTTCTGCCATGGCGGCGGGGGTGCTTACTCTGGTAGGCACCAAACCGCTCCTGGCCGAATTTGAAATTCAGGAATCCAGCGTCGAGAAGGGCGAGGTCGAGCTCGAATATCGTGGCGCTTACCATTGGGGCTTGCCCAAGGGAGGCGAAGGGGGAACCGGCGTTCTCGACGACGACGAGGGTGGCGAGGTCGAAGGGGAAGAGGTTCCCCTTCGGCAGAGCCACGATTTTGAGATGCAATTGGGCATCACCGAACGGTGGATGTTCTCGACCACATTTGGCACCGTCGTGCCTGAAGGCGGAAATTGGCAGGCGGAATCGGTGGAGCTCGAGGTGCAGTACGAGTTGATCGAGCGCAAGGGTAACGGTGTGGGCCTCGCATTTCAGGCTGGATATGGCTGGGCCACGCAAGGGGAAACGGCGAATGAGGTCGAATTCGGCCCGATTGTCGAATTGGGGCTTGGCAAGTTCTTGCTGACCACGAACACCTTCTTCAGCGATCAGCAGGGCGAGTTCGCCGAGGCCGAAAGCCTTGGCTTCGAATATGCCTGGCGCGCCGAATACGACTTCTCCAAGAGTTGGGGCGTCGGCGTCGAAATGTTCGGCGAGGTCGAAGATCTGGCCAATGCCGGCTCGTTCGATGACCAGGAGCACAGCATCGGCCCAACCATCTTCTTCAAGCTTGGGGAGGAGAGGGACGAGGAAGGCGACTATGCCGGCGAGGCGAGATCGCATACGGAAGGCGGCGATGATGGTGACGATAACGGGGCCACCAAGGCGCCGGAGATGGAGTTCTCCATGAATGTCGGCCTCCAATTTGGGCTGACCGACATGACTTCGGAGGGCGCCGTGAAATTTCAAGCCGAGTTCGCATTCTAGGCGTTACGCCTGGATGGGTTAATCAAAGTGGCGATCCAGCGTCTGTTGGGGCGCCACTTTTGGCTTGACGGAGAGGACGTCCGGCAGCCATTCAGCCATCAATCATGCTGATCAAGGTCCTTGGGTCTGCGGCCGGCGGCGGCTTTCCGCAGTGGAATTGCAACGGGCGGAACTCCGCCGATCTCCGCCGTGGCGTGGCTGGGCTGAAAGCCCGGACGCAGGCCTCCGTGGCGGCGAGCGCCAATGGTCGGGATTGGGTCTTGCTCAATGCCAGCCCCGATTTGAGGCAGCAGATCAATGATACGCCAGAACTCTACCCCGCCTACGACAAGGGCGCGCGCAACAGCCCGATCAAGGCCGTGATCTTGACCAATGGCGATGTCGACGCCGTCGCCGGCCTGCTGACCTTGCGCGAAGCGCAAGCCTTCACCGTCTATGCCACCGACCGGGTACTGGGCGTGCTCGCCTCCAACAGCATTTTCGATGTGCTCGATGCGCGGCTGGTGGCGAGAAGGCCGATTGAGCTTGGCCGATCCTTCGCCGTCGAGGGTCCGGAAGGCCCGATTGGGCTGGAGGTCGAGGCTTTCATTGTGCCCGGCAAGGTCCCGCTCTATCTCGAGGACGAGCACGCCGGTGAAGGCTTCGGCACGCAGGAAGGCGATACGGTGGGTCTGAAGGTGACCGAGACGGGCACCTCTCGCCATTTCTTCTTCGTTCCAGGCTGCGCCAGGCTGGATGATGCGTTGCGGGCGCGGCTGGCGGGGGCGCCGCTTCTCTTCTTCGACGGCACGCTCTACACCAATGACGAGATGGTGGCGCAGGGCCTGATGAATAAGACCGGCGAGCGGATCGGTCATATGAACATGTCCGGCGAGAAGGGGACCCTCGCGGCCTTCGCCGATCTTGGCGTGGCGCGTAAGATCTTCATCCACATCAACAACTCAAACCCGGCGCTGCGCGAGGATTCGCCCGAGCGGGCTGCCGTCGAGGCTGCCGGCTGGGAAGTCGGCTACGATGGGTTGGCGATAAAGGTCTAGATCCATGTGCGGCATAGCGGGCTTCATGGACCTCGAGCGCCGCTCCGGTTCGCAGGAGCTGGAAGCGCTCGGGCGCGCCATGGCGGCGACGCTGAGCCATCGCGGTCCCGACGCCCACGGCGTTTGGTCCGACGCCGAGGCCGGAATTGTGTTCGGGCATACGCGCCTCGCGATCGTGGATCTATCCGCCGCCGGCGCTCAGCCCATGGTGTCGAGCTGCGGCGCTTGCGTCATCACCTATAATGGCGAGATCTACAATGCCGCCGAGCTCAGAGCCGAGCTCGAAGCAAGCGGCCGCCGCTTCAAGGGTCACTCGGACACGGAGGTTTTGGTCGAGGCCATCGCCGAATGGGGGCTACCGGCCACGGTCGAGCGCCTCATCGGCATGTTCGCCTTTGCCGTTTGGGATCGGCCGACGCGTCGCTTGAGCCTCGTCCGCGACCGGCTCGGCATCAAGCCGCTCTATTGGGGAAGGCAGAAGGGGCGCCTCGTCTTCGCCTCGGAGTTGAAGGCGCTCGAAGTGCTCCCCGGCTGGCAACCGGAGCTGAACCAGGATGCGCTCGCGGCCTATATGCGGCTCGCTTACGTGCCGTCGCCGCACTCGATCTATCGCGGCATCTACAAGCTCGAACCCGGCCACATCGCCGTCGTCGATGCGGGCGGCGATGTCGAAACGTCCGCCTTTTGGAGTCTGGCCGAAGCCGTGGAGCGCGGGCAGGCAAGTCCGCTCGACCTCGACGATGTGGAGGCGTGCGACGCGCTTGAGTCGCTGCTGGGCGACGCGGTCGGGCGGCGGCTCGTGGCCGACGTGCCGCTCGGGGCATTTTTGTCCGGCGGCATCGACTCCTCCGTGGTTGCGGCAATGATGCGGTCGAAGAGCAACGCCGCTGTGCGCACTTATTCCATCGGCTTCAAGGAGCAAGGCTTCGACGAAGCGCCGCATGCGCGCGCCGTGGCCGCGCATCTCGGCACCGAGCACACCGAACTTTATGTGAGCCCGGGCGAGGCGCAGGACGTCATCCCCACCCTGCCTTCGATCTATGACGAGCCCTTCGCCGATTCATCCCAATTGCCGACTTACCTTCTTTCGAAGCTCACGCGCGAGCACGTCACGGTGGTGCTGTCGGGCGACGGCGGCGATGAGCTATTCGCGGGCTATACCCGGCACCGCTTCGCCCGCATCGCGAGCAAAGTGCCGGCACCGGTTGGGCGGGCACTCGCTTGCGGCCTGGGGATTGCGGGCCCGGGGTTGTGGGACCAGATGTTTCGCGCGCTCCCCGGGAGTCGTCGTCCCTGGCTCGGCGCCGACAAGATGTACAAGGCCGCCGGGCTGTTCCGTGCCGGCGGCGAACACGGTTATCTGAGCTTGGTCAGCGCCTGGGACGATCCTGAGGCCGTCGTGACCGGCGCAACCGAGCCCAAGGGTTCGATCTTCGACCCCGCCATCGCCCGGGCGCTGCCGGACCCCCTCGACCGCATGCAATATCTCGACACGGTCACCTATCTGCCCGACGACATTCTGACCAAAGTCGATCGCGCCAGCATGGCGGTGGCGCTTGAGGCCCGCGTGCCGATCCTCGACCATCGCGTGGTGGAGTTTGCCTGGCGGCTGCCGAGCCGGTTCAAGATGCGCTTCGGCAAGGGAAAATGGCTGCTGCGACAGCTGCTTTACCGCCATGTGCCGAAGCATCTGGTGGAGCGGCCGAAGAGCGGTTTTGCCGTGCCCATCGGCGCTTGGCTGAGGGGACCGCTGCGGCCCTGGGCCGAGGAGCTGCTGTCGGAGGAAAGGCTCTCCGCCGGCGGGCTCCTCAATGCGGCACCGATCAGGGCCCGCTGGCAGGAGCATCTGGAGGGCAGGCGCAATTGGCATGCCTCGCTATGGAACGTGCTGATGTTTCAGGCTTGGCGGGCGCCGCGCGGGATTTGACTAGCCCGACGCTCTCGCTCGGGCTCCCGCATCGCTGAAGGCCACGACATTGCTTGGCTGCGCGACGGCCGGCGGTGTCTCGGTGGCTTGAGCGGCATCGAGCCATAGGGCCTCGATTCGGTCGACGAAAGACCGGGACGGCTCGGCCAGCAATCGCGCCCCGCGCTTCCTCGCATCCTGACGCAGCGCTCTTTGCCGCCGCCGGCACTGCTTCAGGAAGGCGGCCGTATCGTCCGGGCTGGCGAAGGCCATGGTCGGAGCGGAGACGAGTTGCTGGATCAGGGCGATGTCATGGTCATCGCCCAGGATCTGAGACAGGCTGCGCGAAAGCTCCGCGCGCGCCGAGAGTTCGGAAGGCCAGCAGGGGGTCAGAAGCTGCATATGGCGCCAATGGTGCTGGAGCGTCTTGCGCCAATCGTGGAATTCCTCGTCGGCGCCGCTGGTAAAAGCACGGGCAAAAGCCTTGCGTCCGTCGCGATAGGACTCCCGCAAGCCTTTGGCGACCGGGCGGAAGTCGTCGGGATAGACCGCGAGATTGGCCATCGCCGGCCTGAGCGCGAACAGCGCGCGCACGGCGTCCGAGGACATGGCCCCCTCGAGGTTTCGCTCCGCCGACTGGCGGCGCTGATGCAGCCAGTCTCGCAGGGCCACGATTGGCGCCCCGTCGCCCTCGACCTCTGCCTCAAGCTTGTCGATGGCGTCGAGAAGGGCGTGGGCGTCGCGAGCCGATGCGAGGCCTCGCGCGATCGCGCGCACCCTGTCGGTCAGGCTGAGGAATAACGGTTCAGGGAGCCCAGGCCTGATCAGTAACAAGAGAGAACGCAATTTTTTCAGGCACTTGCGCGCGTCGTGCACGCCCTTGTGCCGGTCTGGCGGGGAGGCCAGACCGGCGTAAGCCGCGTCGAGCTCGGCGCAGGCCGCGCGCCGCACAGCCTCGCTCATCGGCACTGCCGGATCGAGATTGAAGCTCGAACCCATCCAACCCCTCCGCCCTTCGCGGGCGCCCGGGCAATGTTCGAGGAGGGGCCGCTTCCGGTCAAGCCTCAATCCGATTGTTCAAGCCGGTGGACATCCTGTGGGCAAGTTTCGCCAAGGCGCGGTGGTGGCGATCCACTCCCGCGTCCGCTGCTCAGGATCCTCGCTCACGACGATGTCGGTGACGACGGCGGCGGATGTGGCCCCCGCCGCGAGCACCGCAGGTGCGCGCTCCAGGCTGATGCCGCCGATGGCGACCAGAGGACAGCTGATCTTCGACCGCCATTCACCGATGCGGGCGAGACCTTGCGGCTGCCACGGCATCGCTTTCAGTTTGGTGGGGTAGATTGGTCCGAGGGCGACATAGTCGGGCTCGGCTGCGAGCGCCATGGCGAGCTCTTCGGGGCTGTGAGTGCTGACCCCGATGCTGATGCCGGCGGCGCGAATGGCGGGGAGATCGGCGCCGGCCAGGTCCTGCTGACCGAGATGGACGAAATTTGCGTGGAGGCGGATAGCCTCGCGCCAATAATCATTCACCACCAGCTGACAGTCATGCGCTGACGCCGTCTTGAGCGCTTGGGCGATCTCAGTCTCGACTGCGTCAGGGGTCATGTCCTTGATACGCAGTTGAATGAGTTTGGCGCCCTGACCCGCGAGCCGGGCCATCCATTCTGCATCCGGAACGATGGGGTAGAACGGATCGAGTTCGATCAAGAGACGCGATCGATTTTGAAGAAGGGTGTGCCCGCGACCGGGGTCGATGGCGTCGCCATGTCGCGGGGCTCGATCAGCCCAGCCTCGAAGGCGAGCCGCCCGGCCTCGATGGCGCGGGCGAAGGCCGCCGCCATTTTTACCGGGTCCCCGGCCTTGGCGATGGCCGTGTTCAAAAGCACGCCGTCATAACCGAGCTCCATCGCCTCGGTGGCGTCGGAGGGCGCGCCAATGCCGGCATCGACGATCAAAGCCACGTCGGGGAAGTAAGCCCTGAGCGCCTTCAATCCGTCTTTGTTGATGAGCCCGCGCGCCGAGCCGATCGGTGACGCCCAGGGCATCAGCACGGTGCAGCCGGCGCCAACGAGCCGCTCCGCCACGCTCAGATCCTCGGTCGTGTAGGGGAGGACCTGGAAACCTTCGCCTGAGAGGATCGTCGCCGCCTCGACCAGGCCGAGAAGCTCGGGCTGCAAGGTGTCGTCATTGGCGATGACTTCAAGCTTGACCCACGACGTGCCGAACAGCTCGCGCGCCATCTCGGCGGTGGCAATTGCTTCCTTGGCCGTGTGGCAGCCGGCGGTGTTGGGCAGCACGCGCACGCCCAATTGCTCGATCAGCTCCCAGAAGCCCTGGCCGGCACGGACCCGCGCGGATTCACGCCGCAGCGAAACGGTGACGATCTCGGCAGACGAGGCCTGGACCGCTTGCCGGAGGATCGCGGGAGAGGGGTACTGCGCCGTTCCCAGAAGCAGGCGGGAGGTGAAGCGTTCGCCATAAAGTTCAAGCATCAGCCACCCTGCCTCGGCGCCACGATCTCAACCTCGTCCTGAGGCGAAAGCGGCGTCAGCCCACGTCTGCCCGCGGCGACGAAACTGCCGTTCAGAGCGGTCGCCACCTTCGCCTCGGCGAAGCCGAGCTTGGCGCACAGCTCCTGAAGGTCGCGCGCATCGGTCGCCACGGGCTCACCGTTGAGCAGGATCTGCAACAAACACCTCCGGGTCGGTCGTGCCGGTGCCGATGAAATCGGCCACGAGTTCAGCCAGGGCTGGCGCGAGCAGAAAGCCGTGCCGGTATAGGCCGTTCACATAGATATAGCGCTGGCTCACCATAATCCTAGGCCGGTTGTCGGGGAAAGCCGGCCTGGCGCCCGCGCCTTGCAGCACGATTTCGGCCTCGGCGAAGGCCGGGTCGAGGGCGTAGGCGGCGGATAGAAGGTCGAGGGCCGAGCGCACACTGATCGGCCCGGTCTCCTCGCTCTCGATCACCGTCGCTCCGATCATATGCGTGCCGTGTCCCCAGGGCACGACATAGAGGGGGAAGCGCGGATGCAGCATGCGAATAGGACGCGTAAGCGTGACGTCGTGGCTCCTGACCACGATCCGCTCGCCACGCACGCCGCGCAAAGTCGGCAGCTTGTCCTTGGCGGCGAGGCCCCTGCAATCGATGACGAGGTCGGAGTCGACCGGATATTCGCCCTCGCCGAGGCGAACCTCGGCGCCGGCCGCTTTGACTTGCTCCAGTAGAAAATGCAGCGCCGGCTCGGGCGACAGATGACCTTCTTGCGGATAGAGCAGGGCGCCGGCGAAGCGGTCGGCGAGCGCCGGTTCGCGTTGCTTGAGCTCCTCGGCCGACAGGCGCTGATGGCCATCGGTCATGCGGCCGAAGCGGTCGAGCTCGGCGCGGTCGCGATGGAGCGCGACGACCAAGGTACCGTTGACGGTGATGCCCGGATAGATCTCGCGCCACAGGGTGATGCTGCGGAGCCCGAGATTGCGCACCACCGGCTCGGCGCTCTCCTTCTCGCAATTCGGGGCGAGCATCGCGCCGGCATAGAGGCTGCAGGCATAGGTGAAGGGATAGGGCGAACGCTCGCACAGCGTCACGCGGTGTCCTCGCCGCGCCAGCGTTAGCGCCTGCCACAGGCCGACAATGCCGGCGCCGCGGATGGCGATGTTGCGCGTTTGCTTGGTCATTGCCGGGCTCTTCCTGTCGCGAAGGGGCTAGTCCCCGAGCGCCACGCCTTCGCGGCGTGGGTCGGCGCCACCTTCGAGCCCGTCCGGCGTCACGGCGATGATGTGCAATCCGCTGGTGAAGGCAAAGCGCTTAACCTCGTGACCGAAGCTCTGCATGACTTCGGCCAGTCCGTTCCACGCATCGCCCGGCTCGATGAGAAAGCCGCCCCCGGTCGAGCCGAAATTGACGAGCGCGGTCGCTTCTTGCGGGCCGAGGTTCCAGTCGAGCATGGCAACGATCGCCTTCACCACGAACAGGATGATCCCCGGACCGCCCGGCGAGCCCAACACGTAACGCAAGCTGCGGCCGTCGCTGTCGCTAAAGATCATGGTCGGGTCCATGGAGCTTCGCGGCCGCTTTCCGCCCTCAACTCTATTGGCCACGGGATGTCCGTCCTCATCCACGGGTGCGAAAGAGAAATCGGTGAGCTCGTTGTTGAGCAAGAATCCCCGCACCATCAGGCGCGAGCCGAAGGACTGCTCGATGGAGGTGGTCATGGCGACGGCGTTGCCACTGCCATCGACGATGGAGATGTGGCTCGTGCCGATATTCTCCACGGTAGCGTCGCGGCCGTAAAAGCCTTGGCGGGTGTTTGGCGGCGTGCCGGCGCTGACGTCGCCGCGCGCGCGGGTTCGATCGATGAGCGCGCGGCGTTGATCGATGTAGGAGGGATCGAGCAGCCCGGTCGGAGCCGGGACGAAATCCGGGTCGGCGAGATAGCGGCCGCGATCGGCGAAAGCGAGGCGCTCGGCCTCGACGATGAGATGGACGGGCTCGGCCGAGAGCGGGTCAGCACCGAGATCGAAGGGCTCGACCAGCGCCAGCACCTGACCCACGGTCACGGCGCCGGAGGAGGGGAGTGCCGCGCCGCACACCTCATAGGCGCGATAGGGGACACAGACGGGCTCGCGCAGTCTGGCACGGTAGTTGGCAAGGTCCGCCGCGGTCAGCGTGCCCGGCCCGCGTGGGTCGCTGTCGACGACCGCGGCGATCGCGCGCGCAATGTCGCCATCGTAGAAGGCCGCGGTTCCGTGTTTGGCGATGTTCTCGAAGGTTTGAGCCAGTGCCTGGTTGGTCAGTCTGTAGCCCATGGGCAAAGGCCGCGCCTGGGCATCGAAGAAATAGGCGCGCGCCGCCGGGGCGAAATTCGCGGGATCGGAGCCGGCCAGGAGTTGCGCCAGCCGGGGCGAGATGGCGAAGCCGTCGCGCGCGAGTGCGATGGCTGGAGCGAAGAGGTCGGCCCAAGGCAGCTTGCCGTATCGGTGATGGGCAAGCTTCAGCGCGGCGAGGACGCCGGGAACGCCGACCGAGCGGCCGCTCTCCATGGCGACTTTGCGGGGCAGCGGCCTGCCTTCTTCATCGAGAAACAGCTCCGGCGTCGCCGCCTCCGGCGCCGTCTCGCGACCGTCGATATTCAGCAAGGTCTTGGTCGCGGCATCCCAGGTGAGGATGAAGGCGCCGCCGCCGATGCCGGAGGATTGCGGCTCGACCACATTGAGCACCATTTGCACGGCGATGGCCGCATCGACGGCGCTGCCGCCTTGGCGCAAAATACCGAGGCCGACTTCGGTGGCGAGCGGATTTGCCGCCACCACCATCTGCTTCTTCGCCTTGACCAACGGCTTTGGCGTGAAGCCGCTCGGCCCTTCTGGGGCCTCGTAGGCGAAGAGCGCCGTGGTCGAACCGAGGCCGAGGACGAGCGCGAGGGAGGCAGCAAGAAAGGTCAAGCGAGTTGGCATGATGGCCGCAGCATAGCGGGTTTGGGCGGGCTTGCACCTCTCCGCGACATCATGGGAGGCAACCTCGTGAACTCCTTCTCCCCCTGGGGAGAGGTCATTGCGGCTAATGGAAATCGCGGGATTTGGGGATGATGCGCTCGGCGCGCGGATGGCGGCGGGGGTGCCAACGAGGATGGGGACGCTCTTGCCTTGCCTCGGGGTGTTTGACGTGATCGGCCGGCGCGACTGGAACCGGAAGCTCAGTCTTATCGCGGGATGGATGCCATGAACCGGGATCGGGTCGCTTCACCTCGTCGGCATTGGCAATGGGAAGGCTCAAATTCTCGCCGTCCTCGTCGAGCAAAGCGAGCCAATCGCTCCGATCCTCCAAGCGTTCGGCCACGACATGAATAATATCTTCATGGCGCTGGATACGGCCATGCACCACGACGAGTCTTGCCCCCATCACCACTTTCCGCATGCGCTCGAGCACCTTGGGCCAGATCACCGAATTGGTCACGCCGGTCTCGTCCTCGATGGTCATGAACACCACGCCTTGGGCCGAGCCTGGTCGTTGCCGCACGAGCACAATGCCCGCGACCTTTACCCGCGCGCCGTCGCGGACGCGCTTGAGGTCGGCGCACGAGAGGATGCCTTCGCTTAGGATGCGCGCGCGGAGGAAGCTCATGGGATGCGCCTTCAACGAGAGGCGCAAGGTCCGGTAATCGTTCACCACATGCTCCGAGAGCGGCATGATCGGAAGCGGCGCCTCAGACTCGGCCCCGATCTCATTCGCTTTCGCATGATCGAAAAGCGGTAAAGGCAAGTCCTTGGGCAGACCCCGCACCTCCCACAGCGCCTGGCGGCGATCGAGGGCGAGCGAGCGGAAGGCGTCCGCCGCGGCGAGCTTCTCCAGTGTTGCGCAGCCGACGCCGCTCCGCCGCCACACATCGCGCACATCGCGGAAGGGAGTTCCCTTCTCGACAATCTTCTGAGCGTCGGCCTCTCGCAGCCCGTCGATCTGGCGCATCCCCAAACGCAGCGCGAATTCCACCTCCCTCCCCCTGAAAGGGGGAGGGCCGGGGTGGGAGTCGCCTTCAATCGCCGGTTTCGCACTATGATCCCCACCCGGCGATGACCTTTGGTCATCGCCACCCTGCCCCTTGCCGGGGGAGGGATAAATCGGCTCAAGGGTGCAGTCCCACAGGCTGTGATTGATATCGACCTCGCGCGCCTCGACGCCATGGTCGCGGGCGCAGCGCACGATCTGCGCCGGAGCATAGAAGCCCATGGGCTGGGCGTTGAGCAGCGCCGCGGCGAAGGCCGCCGGATAATGGCATTTGAGCCAGGCCGAGACATAGACGAGATAGGCGAAGCTCGCGGCGTGGCTTTCGGGAAAGCCATATTCGCCGAAGCCCTTGATCTGATTGAAGCAGCGCTCGGCGAACTCCGCCGGATAGCCGCGCGCGGTCATGCGGCTCACCATCTTCTCATGCAGACGATCGATGGTGCCGCGGCGGCGGAAGGTGGCCATGGCGCGGCGAAGCTCGTTCGCCTCGGGGCCGGAGAATTTCGCCGCCACCATGGCAAGGCGCATGGCCTGCTCCTGGAATAGGGGCACGCCCATGGTCTTGCCGAGAACTTGACGCAGCTCGTCAGCGGGGCCGTGGTCGGGATGCGGCGAGGGAAAGTCGATGGCCTCGATGCCTGAGCGGCGGCGAAGATAGGGGTGAACCATGTCGCCCTGAATGGGACCCGGGCGCACGATCGCCACCTCGATGACGAGGTCGTAGAAGCAGCGCGGCTTGAGCCGCGGCAGCATGTTCATCTGGGCCCGGCTTTCGACCTGGAACACGCCAACCGAATCCGCCTGGCACAGCATGTCGTAGACTTGAGGGTCGTCACGGGGCACGGTGCCGAGGCTCATATCGCGGCCATAGTGCTCCTTCAGCAAAGCGAAGCCCTTGCGGATGCAAGTGAGCATGCCAAGGCCGAGCACATCCACTTTTAAGAGGCCGAGCGCGTCGAGATCGTCCTTGTCCCATTCGATGAAGGTGCGGTCCTCCATGGCGGCGTTGCCGATGGGAACCACCTCCGACAAGGGTCCCCGCGTCAGCACGAAGCCGCCGACATGCTGGGACAGATGGCGCGGGAAGCCGAGCAGCTCTTGCGTCAGTTCGAGGCAGCGGGCGAGCAGCGGGTCGGACGGATCGAGACCAGCCTGGCGGACATACTCCTCCGGCAGGCTCGAATTGCTCAGGCCCCAGATGGTGGTGGCGAGCGCGGCCACGGTATCCTCGGAAAGTCCGAGCGCCTTGCCCACCTCGCGCACCGCCGACCGGCCGCGATAAGAGATCACGGTGGCGGCGATGCCGGCGCGGTCGCGACCATAGCGCGCATAGATATATTGGATGACCTCCTCGCGCCGTTCATGCTCGAAATCGACGTCGATGTCCGGTGGTTCTTTCCGCTCCGGCGAGACGAAGCGCTCGAACAGAAGATCGATCTCGGTCGGGTCGACATTGGTGATGGCGAGGCAGTAGCAGACCGCGGAGTTGGCGGCCGAGCCTCGCCCCTGGCAGAGGATGCCGATCGAGCGTGCGTAATGGACGATGTCGTGGACGGTGAGGAAATAGGGGGCGTAGTTCAGCTCCTCGACGAGAACCAGCTCACTTGTCAGCGTGTTGCGCACCTTTTCCGGGACGCCATCGGGGAAGCGCCAGCGCGCGCCCTCCCAGGTGAGGTCCTCGAGATGGGATTGTGGTGTCTTGCCTTGCGGCACCGGCTCGTCGGGATATTCATATTTCAGCTCATCGAGCGAGAAGGTGCAGGCGTCCGCGATCTCGATGGTGTGCCGAAGCGCGTCCTCGTGGCCGGCAAATAGCCGTGCCATGTCTTGCGGGGGTTTGAGATGCCGCTCGGCATTGGCTTCGAGCTTCAACCCGGCCGCATGGATCGTAGTTTTCTCGCGGATGCAGCTGAGCACGTCCTGCAATTGCCGGCGGTGGGGGGCGTGATAGAGCACGGCATTGGTGGCGACGAAAGGCAGGTTCACGCGCTTGGCCAATTGGGCGCAGGCCTCGATGCGGGCGCGATCATCGCCGCGATAAGAGTGCCGTGCGGCAAGGTAGAGGCGCGTTCGTGGTCCTAGCGCCTGCTTGATGCGCCGGAGCTGAGATTCGATGTCATGCACGCGAAGGCGGGCATCCAGTAATCGCTGACCTTCATGATCGAGAGACCGGTGGCTACTGGATCGCCCGGTCAAGCCGGGCGATGACAAAGAATAAGGAAAGTCCTCGGGGGGAAGCGCGATGAAGATCAGGCCGCCGGCGTGAGCGGCGACATCGCCGAGAGTAAGCATGCATTGGCCCTTTCCGGCGCGGCGCTGGCCCAGAGTGAGCAGCCGGCAGAGCCTGCCGTAAGCCGCGCGGTCCTTGGGGTAAGCGAGCAGGCTCGGCGCATCTTGAAGATCGAGGCGCGCGCCAACGATGAATTTGATGCCGACCTCCTTGGCGGCGAGATGAGCGCGCACCACGCCGGCCAGCGTGTTGCGATCGGTGACGGCGATGGCCTCAAGCCCGAGCGCATATCCCGTCGCCATCAGCTCCTCCGGATGCGAACCGCCGCGCAGGAAGGAGAAATTGGTGGTGACGTTGAGTTCGGCGTAACGCATGGCGAAACCCGTCACCCGAAGACGCCATGCAGATACCAGCAAGGGGTGCGGTCGGCGCTGTCCTGATAGAGACCTTCGCGGAACACCCAATAGCGGTGCCCTTCATTGTCCTCGATGCGGTAATAATCGCGCGTCCTTGACCCGCTAGAGCGTCCGATTTCTCGCCACCATTCCGGCTCGATGCGCTCGGGCCCTTCCGCCTTGACCACGCGGCGGGTCACGTGCCGCCAGGTGAAGCGCGCGGGCGGACCTTCGGGCACCTCGGCCAGCACTTCGAGAAGCTCCGGCTTCGCCAGCAGCAGGACGGGCCGCGGCGGCTTGCTTGTCGCCTGTTCCGGCCAGAGGGAAGCGCTTGCCAGAGCGGACCGCAGGGCTTGCGCCCGCTCGGGGATATGACTGTCGCTGGGGAGAAGCCGGCGCACGGCGCCTCCGCGCAAACGGTTCGCGAGACGATCGATCAGCGGGCCTTGCTGCCCCCGATCCTCGCTCTTGGCAAAACTCGTCTGGGCGGGGAGAAGCGGTTCTGTGCAGAGCGCCCCGAGGATCATCGAATCGACGCCGAAGCCGACATCAACGGCGCCGACACGGTCCTGCAAGATCCGCGACAGATGGCCGGGATCCCGGGCCGGGGCACTCAAACCCGCTTCGATGACGGCGGAGGAGCCGTCGGCGCGGTAGATCGAAAGCATGATCCGGCGCGCGCCGCGGCGCGCCAGCGCCAGCGCCGTGCCAAGCCTGCGCGCAAGATGGTCGAGGGCCGAGATGATGCCCTCATGCGTGATCAGGGGTTCGGGGAAGGGCAGGGTGGCAGTGTATTCAGGCGCGGAAAAGAGCGGAATGCGGAGTTCCTCGCGCCGCCCAAGCGCCTGATCGAGACGATTAAGGACCGCTTCGGCCACTTCGCGGGAGTGAAAGCGGCGTTCAAGGCTTGGGCGCGGCAGATCGTAGAGCTGGCCGATGCGCTTCAAGCCAAGCCGCTTCAGGAGCCTCGTCGTCTCCTCCGCCAGGCGCAAGCCCTCGACGGGAAGGGGAGCAAGCGCCTTGCCGAGCTTCCCGGCAGGAACGATGGTGGGGGATGACCGCGCGAAACGCGCAAGCGCGTGAGCTCCACCCAGAGTTTCGGCAAGAGCAATCCTGGCGCTGAAGCCGAGATGCGCGAGGCGTCTCGCGATATCGGCGAGAAGCGCGCGCTCACCGCCGAAGAGATGGGGAATGCCGGCCAGGTCGAGCCACAAACCGTCCTTGCCATCGACATTGAGGGACGGGCTGTAACGGCTCGACCAGCGGGCGAGCGCGAGCAGGCTCTCGGAGTCTCCATTTGGGTCGGCGGGGGCGGTGCGAAGATGCGGGCAGATGGCACGCGCATCGGCGAGGCCCAGGCTCGGGTAGAGACCAGCGCCAGAGGCGGCCGCATTGAGAGCGGTGAGGACGAGTCCGCGTTCTTCGGTTCCGACCATGACGAAGGGCCGGTCATCCCAACAGGGCTTGCCCTTGCTCTCCCGCTTCAGCCGCTCGATCGGCCAAGCGGGAAGCCAGACGGAAACCATAGGCGCCATGGCGAAACTCCACGATCCAGCTCCGCTCCGAGGCGATGCCCCGGCAGCGTTCAAGGGTAAGATGCCAAGAGGAATCCCCCGGAGCGGAGGGATCGAACGGAGTCCCTCTGCTTGCCGCCGCACCCGCCACCCGCCAGCGGGTCAGGGTGCCAGGGAGGGCGCCAGCCCGATGCCCGGAAAGTAGCAGACAGGGGGTGCGGCTGGTTTGCGCGGCAAGACCGAGACGGCGCGCGATAAGCGGCGCCTTGACTTCGATCTGTCCTAGGGCGGCGATGAAGGCCCTGCTTTTCAGCCCTTCTTCCAAGGCCCAGGCCGCGTCCAGCCCATTGCGTGCCTGGACGATGACAAAGAGAGCCGGGTCGAGGCCGAAACCGAGCAAGCCCGGACCGTAAGGCGAGCCCCATTCGCGTGCGGTTCTCTCGGTCGAGCACCACAGAAGCGGGGAGGAGCCACCGTCTCGTTTCGCCAGGCGATCGCTGAGACAGGCAAGGGCGAAGGCAAGCGCGGCGGGCTCGTCGCGGCAAGCGACAGGTTTGATCTCGTGCAGTCCCGTCAGCTCAAGCCTGCCTAAAGGCGGCTGCTCAGCTTCCTCAGCCTGCTTGGTTGGCAGCCGGGCCGAAGAAAAGGAGCAGGCAGGGCGGGGAAGGCCCGCGTCCGGTGCGGGGGGGACGGCCAGAGACACGGGAACCTGCTCGAGCACGCGAATACTCTTGCGCAGATGCTCGATGAGACCTTGGCCCCTTGCCCCGCCTGCTCTTTCGACCCCAGAAGACGGACACTTACCGACGGCTTCGCCCTCTGGAACGTCGTTACGCACGGTTACAAACTCCACATTGTGTTCCTGTTTTGTTCTAATCAGAATCGGGCCCAGAGTCAATGATGAGAAGCGTGGCTTGAAGCTTGCGCAAACGCACCCGCATTTGCATTCCGGTAACCACGAATCGGCGACAACCTCAGTTCAAACGACGGGGGTTTGCGATGCGTTTCGTCAGGTTCACGACGGCCTATCTCATGACCGCGGCGATGCTCAGCGCCATCTTGCCGGGTCAAGCCTCGGCCGGTCTCTTCGATTTCCTGAAATCAAAGCCCAACGCAAATTCGAGCGGCAAGCAGCTCGTGGCTTTCACGCCCGAGGCGAATCCCGGCACCATCGTGGTGAGCTTCTCCGACCGCAAGCTCTACTATGTGCTCCCCGGAAACCGGGCCATCGCCTATCCGATCGCAGGGCCGAAAGAGGGTGCTGGCTGGTCCGGTGTCACCGCCGTGACCAGCAAGCGCGTCAATCCAAGCTGGACGCCCACCGCCGACATGCGCCGGGAGAACCCGACGCTACCGGCCTACGTCCCCGGAGGCCACCCGCTCAATCCGCTGGGTGTCCGCGCTCTGTATCTCGGCTCGAGCACATACCGCATCCACGGCACCGACGCGCCTTGGACCATCGGCGAAAATGCTTCGAGCGGCTGTATCCACATGTTCAACAACGACGTCATCGATCTCTATGACCGCGTGCGCGTGGGAACGCGGGTGGTCGTGACCTGGCAGACTTTCGGCTAGCTTGAGGCTTCGGGCCGGACCATGCCGGTGCCCGGCCGCCTCATTAGGAGCGGCGCGCCCCTTCTAAGGGGCGACCAGTTGCCGCTCAGCCCTGGTTGATCTGGCTCAATACCGCTCCTCGAGGGCTTGCTAAAATAGCGTCATGTCGATGAGGAGTGAGGCCATGAACGTGACCAAGGTTGTGACGGTAGTCTTTGCCATGCTTGCAGCCGCTGCGGTGACGACGGCAGCAACTGCGCAACAGGACGGCAAGCCGGACAGTGGCTCCATGATGGAGCAGAAGCCTGGTGGCGGATCCATGATGGAGCAAAAGCCTGGCGGCGATGCCATGATGGGCCATGGCAAGATGATGGGCGAAGGCAAGATGATGGGCCAAGGCAAGATGATGGGCGAAGGCAAGATGATGGGCCAAGGCATGATGGGGGGGATGGGTGACAAGGGCGCCCAAGGCTCCATGATGTGCGGGAGGATGGTGGGTCACATTGAAGGTCGTCTTGCCTTTCTGAAGACAGAGCTCAAAATCACCGCGGAGCAGGAAACGCTCTGGAACGCCTATGCCAGCGCGGTCAGAGACAACGCCAAGTCGATGACGAGCCACTGCGCCTCGATCATGGATGAGGACAGCGACAAGACACCGAGCCTTCCTGATCGCCTCGATGCGCAGGAGCAATTCATGTTGGCGCGGCTCGACGCTTTGCGTGCGGCCGGCAAGGCGCTGAAGCCCCTCTATGCGGCGTTGAGCGACGAACAAAAGCAGCTCGCGGATCAGTTCATCCGAAGCTCAACGGGCATGATGTGACTGTGACCAGCCCCACAGATGTCCGTTCGCATTGGGAGCACGAATTGTGAAATATTATTTCAGCACGACATTGCCTCTCGGCTTCGACGATGCCGTTGAGCGTACGATTGCCGCGCTCAAGGATGAGGGCTTCGGCATCATCACCGAGATCGACGTGAAGCAGACGCTGAAGCAGAAGCTCGGCGTGGATTTCCGCCGCTACACCATCCTCGGGGCGTGCAACCCGACGCTCGCCCATCAGGCGCTCCAGATCGAAGACAAGGTCGGCACCATGCTCCCATGCAATGTTGTGGTGCAAGAAATGGGCGAGGGAGAGGTTGAGATCGCCGCGGTCGACCCGGCAGCCTCGATGGCGTCGATCGAGAATACAAAACTGAAGGCGGTTGCAGATGGGGTGCGCGACAAATTGAAGGCCGTCATCGCCGCTCTGCAACGCTAATCCATGCCAGCTCCGCTTGCACTCCACCGCGATCGAGGCGCCAGAGGGAAACAAACCCGCAGACCGGGACGTTGGTGAGACAACCGAACCGAACCGGGAGGTTGTTCCCATGTATGAGATTAAAGGCAAGAAAATCGCGATTCTGGCAACCGACGGCTTCGAGCAGTCGGAGCTGACGGTGCCGAAGCAGAAGCTCGAGGACGCCGGCGCCGAGGTTCATGTCGTGTCTCTCGAAGCAGGTGAAATTTGGGGATGGGATCACGACGATTGGGGCGATCCGATCAAGGTCGACAAAACCCTGAGCGAGGTCGGCGTCGACGATTACGACGCCCTGGTCCTACCGGGCGGGCAGATCAATCCCGATTTACTCCGTTCCAATAAGCGAGCGGTTGCGTTTGTGCGTGACTTCTTCGCCACGAAGAACCCGCTCGCCGCCGTCTGTCACGCGCCGTGGTTGCTGGTGGAGGCCGGCATCGCCAAAGGCCGAAAGATGACCTCCTATCATTCAATGGCGACCGACGTGAAGAACGCCGGCGCGAATTGGGTCGATCAGGAGGTCGTCGTCGATCAGGGCTTGATCACGAGCCGCAATCCCGGCGACTTGCCCGCATTCTGCGCCAAGATCATCGAGGAGGTGAGGGAAGGCCGTCATGAGCGCCGCGTCGTCGCCTGAGACGTTGTGTCGCCTCTCTCTCGCCAAGACCTAACAGGGCGCGCGAACACGGTTCTCGAGCCCTGATCTTGTGGCAAACAATCGCGCGAGAGGCATCCGTATTAAGCGCTCAATGCTCCTCTTGCGGAAAGCGCGAGAAAGTTATTTCTTTTCGTCGCGCGCGATTGCGCTGAACGGCAAGAGCATCCTAATTCGCGATAGAACCCCGAGGTTAAACGAGGGCGTCAGGCCCTCGGCCTCAAGCGTGCAGTAGAGGTAATCATGACACTTCAGCTTGGCGACATCGCCCCGGACTTTGAGGCCGACACCACCGAGGGCCGACTCCGGTTTCATGAATGGCTTGGCAATTCTTGGGGCGTCCTCTTTTCCCATCCGAAAGATTTCACCCCGGTATGCACCACAGAGCTTGGCTATATGGCCCGGATCAAGCCGGAGTTCGACAAGCGCGGGGTAAAGATCATTGGCCTGAGCGTCGATCCGGTCGACCGTCATTCGAAATGGTCGGAAGACATCAAGGAGACGCAGGGCTTCGCGCCGAACTTTCCCATGATCGGCGATCCAGACCTTTCCATCTCCAAGGCCTATGGCATGCTACCCGCGAGCACCGATGGAACTGCCGAGGGTCGTACGCCCGCCGACAATCAGACCGTACGCAATGTTTTCGTCATTGGTCCGGACAAGAAGATCAAACTCATCCTGGTTTATCCCATGACCACGGGCCGCAATTTCGATGAGGTGCTGCGAGTCGTCGATTCAATGCAGCTCACGGCCAAGCATCGCGTGGCGACTCCGGCGAATTGGAATTTGGGCGATGACGTAATCATCTCCGGCTCGGTTTCCGACGACGAGGCCAAACAGATCTACCCGCAAGGATGGAAGGCGCCCAAGCCCTATATCCGCATCGTCCCGCAGCCTAAGAACTCTTGAACCGAGGCTGGGCGCAATTCATTTGCGCGGGGTTGAGCCCCGCGCCCCGTTTACCTTGCTGGAAATTCGGTTGGCACGGCAGGCTGAACTGCCCTAGACATGCTGTATACGGAGCATCTGGACCCGGAACAGGCGTGCGCAGTCGCGCTGGGCCGGCGATCGGGGGACGATCGGAACTGCCGGCAGGGTGTCATGTGCGATCCAAGTGACTCAGGTTCTTTGCGGGTTGAAAAAATTACACGCGAAGTAGCGTCCCGCATCGCTGAGCAGGTGGCTTCACTCCTGCGTGATGCGCGCGCCGCTAAGTTCGAATTCCTAGCTTATCTGCTCGGCATGGTGCTCAAGGAGGCGCGGCGTTTAGCCAAGGATGAGGACAAGAGTGAAGGATCTCCTTCCGCTGGCTGAGCGGCCATCGTGGGGGAGCGCGGCTGCTCCTGGCGCTATTATGGCAACGAGGCCGGTGATGGGATTGCCGCGGACGCCCGCGCTGACGACCGACTGCGTGATCTACGATCCGGACACTAGAGTGCTGCTCATCCGGCGCGGACATGATCCGTTTCAGGGCTGCTACGCTCTCCCAGGCGGTTTCGTCGAGATTGGCGAAGCGGTCGAGGTGGCCTGCCGCCGCGAAGTGCGCGAGGAGACGGGCCTGGAGGTTGGCGAGCTCCGCCTCGTCGGCGTCTATTCGGATCCGAGCCGCGATCCGCGCGGCCACACTGTCAGCGTCGCCTATGTCACGCTCCTTCCCCGGGCCTCGAGCCCGCAGCGTGGTTCCGATGCCGCGAGCGCCGAATGGGTCGCGGATTGGCGCGCTCTCGGCCTCGCCTTCGATCACGCCGAAATTCTCGCGGACGCGGAGAGGCTGCTCAGAACGCCGCGTCGAGATTAGGCGCGCGGCGGCGGAAGCTGCGGGGTGTGGTCTCGAACCGGCGTCGGTTGAGTGGATAATCGCTGTCCTTTCGCCGCTCGAACTCCTCCTCGCAGAAGCTCGAAATCTCCCATTGAGAATTTCCAACCCTGCACATTCGGGGGGCGGCTCTAGGCGCTCCTCCTCCGATGCACTATCTAGGCGGTATCAGCCCCGACGGAGTTGACCTGGATGAATGAGACAACACCCGCCAAGGGTCTTGCGCCCGAAGGCGCGCCAATCGGCGAGGGCGGAGCGTCCGGAAAGATCGGTATCCTTCTCGTCAATCTCGGCACGCCGGACGGCACCGATTATTGGTCGGTCCGCCGCTATCTCAAGGAGTTCCTGTCCGACCGCCGGGTGATCGAGACCAACCGGGCGCTGTGGTGGCCGCTCCTCAATCTTGTCATCCTTACCATCAGACCGTCCAAGAGCGGCGAGGCCTATCGCTCGATCTGGAACGAAGAACTCGACGAATCGCCGTTGCGCACGATCACGCGGGCGCAAAGCGAGAAGGTCGCGGCGGCGCTCGGGCTCCGTTCGGAAATCGTCGTCGACTGGGCAATGCGCTACGGCAATCCGAGCATCGCCTCGCGGATTGATGCCCTCTACGCTGCGGGCTGCGACCGGCTGCTCGTGTTTCCGCTCTATCCGCAATACGCCGCCGCGACCACCGCCACCGTCAACGACAAGGTGTTTGAGAAGCTGATGACCATGCGCATGCAGCCCGCGCTGCGCACCGTGCCGCCTTACCCCAAGGATTCCGTCTATATCGAGGCGTTGGCCGATTCCATCCATGCGCATCTTGCCGGCCTCGACTTTGAGCCCGAAGTGATCCTCGCCTCGTTCCACGGTCTGCCCAAAGCCTATGTGGACAGGGGCGACCCCTACCAGTGCCAATGCATGGATACGACGGATGCGCTGCGCGCAAGCCTTGGGCCGCTTGGGGTTAAGCTCAAGCTCACCTTCCAGTCGCGCTTTGGCCGTGCCGAGTGGCTCCAGCCCTATACGGACAAGACGGTTGAGGCCTTGGCGCGCGACGGCGTGAAGCGGATCGCAGTTCTCACACCGGGCTTCGTCGCAGACTGTGTCGAGACGCTGGAGGAAATCTCCGGCGAGGCGAAGGAGATCTTCCTCGAACATGGCGGGGAACACTTCAGCTTCATTCCCTGCCTCAATGACAGCGAGGGGGGCATCCGTGTCCTGCTGCATCTGATCGGGCGCGAATTGAAAGGCTGGGTATAGCGGAACCGATGTTTTGGCGCGGCCGCCCTTCGCACACTTTTCGGCTTGAGGCATTCGCCCGAACCGAGCGGCTGGAGGCCCGGTATTTGAGGAACGAGCGGATCGACCGATGATGCGCGTCGCTATCATCCTTGGCCTCGGGTTGGCCTTATTGGGGCTCGTTTCGATCGCCCTTGGCGCCGAGAAGCATGCGGGCAAGCCGGAGGAGGCGCCGCGCGCCCTCGTCGCCGTCGCCGGCGCGCCGGGAGATGGAGAGCAGGCCTTGACCTCCTCCCTCGCCAAGCGCCTTGCCGCGGCCGGAATCAAATCCGCGAGCGCGTTCGGAGAGAATGTCTATTCGGTGGAAGGGACCGTCCGAGTCGCGGCGGCCAAGGGCGGACGGCAAAGCGTGCGCATCGACTGGACGGTGTTCGCACCGGACGGCAGCACGCTGGGCGGAGTTTCTCAAACAAGATCCGTGCGTAAGGGCTCGCTTGAGCACAATTGGGGGGCTTCGGCCGATGCGGCCGCGCGCGCCGCGGCGGCAGAAATCGTGAAGCTCCTGCCGCGCTAACGAAAGGACTGCCTTATAATCGGCGCGGCGCGGCACCATCTAAGGGCGGCCGTAAGGAAGGCGCGTGTCCCGTAACGAGCGACGCTTCGCTCGTTCGACACCTCTGGAGGGTGCCATGCTCGGCTTCAATGTTTTCGTTCTCGTCCTGCTCGTTCTGTTCGTCGCCGTCGTCGCTGCGGGCGTCAAAGTCGTGCCGCAAGGCTGGAACTACACGGTCGAGCGCTTCGGCCGCTATACGCGCACGCTGCGGCCCGGCCTCACCTTCATTGTTCCCTTCATCGACCGTGTCGGGCGCAAGCTCAACGTGATGGAGCAGGTGGTCGAGGTGCCGAGCCAGGAGGTCATCACCAAGGACAACGCCATGGTGAAGGTGGACGGGATCGCCTTTTTCCAGGTGATCGACGCGGCGCAAGCGAGCTATGAGGTGACAAATCTGGAGGTCGCGATCCTCAATCTCACCATGACCAATATCCGCACGGTGATGGGCTCGATGGATTTGGACAAGCTCCTCTCCGAACGGGACGAGATCAATCACCGCCTGCTCAAGGTGGTGGACGACGCCACCTCGAATTGGGGCGTCAAGGTTACCCGCATCGAGATTAAGGACATCGAGCCGCCGCGGGACCTGGTCGATTCGATGGCGCGGCAGATGAAGGCCGAGCGCGACAAGCGCGCTACGATCCTCGTCGCCGAGGGCGAGCGGCAGTCGCAAATCCTGAAGGCCGAAGGCGCTAAGCAGGGCCAGATCTTGGCGGCGGAGGGCCGCCGCGAGGCCGCCTATCGCGATGCCGAGGCGCGGGAGCGCTCGGCCGAAGCGGAAGCTATGGCGACGCAAGTCGTAAGCGAGGCAATCGGCAAGGGCAGCGTGCAGGCGATCAACTACTTCGTCGCCAACAATTATATTGGCGCGCTCAAGGCCTTGGCCGAGGCGAAGAACCAGAAGGTGTTGATCCTGCCGATCGAGGCGACCTCGGTGATAGGCGCCATCGCCGGGGTGGCGGAGATCGCGCGGGAGGCCTTTGGCGGCCAGGGTGGAAACTCCGCCTCGCCGCCCGATCCGGACAAGAAGCCCGCCACGACGCCGCGCGTCCGCGCCGGCGGCGCGGTCCCAAGCGTCTGATCGGGGCTCGGCATGGAAGTCTTCGCCGATCTCGGGCCCTGGAACTGGATGATCCTTGCCGCCGTCTTGTTCGTGCTCGAAGTGATCGCGCCGGGCATCTTCCTCATGTGGTTCGGTCTCGCCGCCGCCATCACCGGTCTGCTGGCATTTGGTCTCGATATCTCCTGGCAATGGCAGATCGTCTGGTTCTGCCTGTTGTCGCTCGCCGCGGTCCTGATCGCGCTGAAATATTTGCGCAAGCATCCGCTCGGGAGTGAGAGGCCGCTGCTGAATGAACGCGCGGTCCAGCATATCGGACAGAATTTCGATCTCATTGAGCCGATCGTGAACGGCCGTGGCAGCGTCAAGATCGGCGATAGCATCTGGCGGGTCGAAGGTCCGGAACTGCCGAACGGCGCGCGGGTCACGGTGACCGGGGCCGATGGCACGGTGCTGAAGGTGGTGCCGGCTGGGGGCGCCCGCACCGCTTAAGCGTTGGCAGGCGTATCACACCGCGATCTCTTCGATCGGATGGACTTCAGGCGGCACATCCGCGCTCGCGTCCTTGAGGGGCCAGAGTCCCGTTACCTCACGTATGGCGCCGTTGCCCACCACCCGAACCTCGGTGAAACCGAGGTCGCGAAACATCTTGGCGATCTTCTCGTTGGTGGCGAATTGCTGCTGAAACCAGCTGAGCTTGATCGAGGCCCTGTAACGCTTGCCCTGGCGCACGGTGAAGAGGGGCATCTCCGGCGTTTCCCATAATATGCTACTTATAGTTGTATAACATGGGCCTGCACACTAAGGCAATTGCTCCTCCCCCTTGCCCCTGAACCACGCATCGACCGTCCTTCGCCCGTGCGGGTCGAGCGTCAGATGAAGCTTGGTGCGGCGGAGCAGGAAGTCCTCGCCGCTCATGGCGTCCTCAACCTCCGCTGCGTAAACGAGTTCAGCCAGCAGGACGCCTGGAGCGATCTCCTTTGCCGGCCCGGGGTCGCGCGCGATGCGGTCATAGAGGGTCTGGATCTGGTCGCCATAGGTAAAGGCCCAGCGATGCCGCAGGGCAGAGGGGACGCTGGCGGGACCACGCTCGGCGAGATCGAACAGGGCCGCGCGGGACAGGCTCCCGCCATAGAGCGGAACGTCTTTGGTCCAGGGTCCTCCGATGCTTGCCCCCATTTGCCGCAGCGCATCGAGCACATCCTCGGCAAAGGCACGGTGTGTGGTGAGCTTGCCGCCATAGAGGGTGACGAAGCCGCCGGCGCCATTGGCGATTTTTGCCAGGGCCGGGCGCCGCGACAGGCGGCTTGGCTTCTTGTCGCCGCTAGCCTGGAGGGCGCGCACGCCGGCAAAGCTCCACACCACGTCCGCCGCTGCGGCTGGACCCGCGGGCGAAGCGAAATAACGGTTATAGGCATCGAGCAGGTAGGCTTGCTCCTCGGGCGAGCAGGCAGCCGCGGCGGGATCGCCTCGTTCGGGAATCTCGGTGGTGCCGACTATAAGAAATCGCCCGTTCAGCCAGGGCATGACGAAGACGACGCGATCCTCCGGGTCCTGCAAAGTGTAGGCGTCGGCGTCCTGAGGCTCCGGCATCTTCAGCACGATATGGCTGCCGCGTACGAGCCTTAAGGGGCGTGGAGGCGGAGCGACGCGGCTCATGGCATCGACCTCGGCCATGAAGGGACCGCTCGCATTGACGATGAAGAGCGCATCGATCCGGGCCTTCACCCCGCGCTCGTCGATCTCGACGGCATAACCGTCCGCCAGCGGCTCGATCGCGGTCACGGCGCGGCGGTTCAATATGTCGGCGCCGCGGGCGCGGGCATCGAGCAGCACGCTGAGGACGAGTCGCGCATCGTCCGTCTGGCAGTCGTGATAGTGAAGAACGGAGGCAAGACCTTCGCTGCGAAGCCGGGGAAGTTGCGCGATCTCTTGCGGCCTTAGTCTCCCGCTTGGCGGTAGGCCGTCGCCGATCGAGAGCAGGTCGTAGAGGGCGAGGCCGGCATGCACTAGGAGGGCAGGGCGCTTCTGCCAGCGATAGATCGGCAGCAGGAAGCGGATCGGCTCGACAAGATGCGGCGCGGTCTTGAGCAGCTGAGCCCGCTCGACCAGCGACTCCCGTACGAGCCTCAGCTCGAGCTGCTCCAAATAGCGCAATCCGCCGTGGATCAGTTTGGACGAGGCCGAGGAGGTGGCCGCGGCATAGTCTCCCCTCTCGGCCAGCATGACCTTGAGGCCGCGGCCGGCGGCATCGCGCGCGACGGCCGCGCCGTGAATGCCCCCGCCGATAACGAGAATGTCGAAGCTTTGCGTAGCCACGGGCCTATCAGGCTCTAGGCGACGCCCACACGCAAGAGATCGTGGATATGGATGACGCCGACTGGACGACCTTCTTCCAAGACGAAGAGGGCCGTGATCTTGGACGCATTGATCATCTCGAGCGCGGCGCTAGCCAGAAGCTCGGGCGAGACCGTCTTTGGCGCGGCCGTCATGATGTCTCCGGCGCGCCGCGCCAGCAGTCCGTCACCCATATGCCGCCGAAGGTCGCCATCGGTAATGACTCCGGCGAGCCGGCCGTCGCTTTCGACCACGCCGAGGCAGCCGAGGGCCTTCTCGGTCATGATCACGAGAGCTTCCGACATCGAAACATCGAGGCCGACGATTGGCAGACGATCGCCCTTATGCATCAGGTCGCCGACGAATTTCAGCCGGGCGCCGAGCTGGCCGCCCGGGTGGAAGACTTTGAAGTCCCGCGCGGTGAAGCCCTGGCTCTCGAGCAGCGCGATGGCGAGGCAATCTCCGAGTGCGAGCTGCATCACGGTAGAGGTCGTGGGTGCGAGCCCGTGCGGGCAGGCCTCCTTGCTGTGGGGCAGCGCCAGTACCACCTCCGCCGCCTTGGCCAGGGTGCTCTCCGGATTTGAGGTCACGGCGATGAGGGGCACGGCGAAGCGACGGGAATAAGAGACGAGATTACCGAGCTCGACGGTCTCGCCGGACCACGAAAAGGCCAGGATCACATCGTCGCGGGTGATCATGCCGAGATCACCGTGGCTCGCCTCGCTCGGATGGACGAAGTAAGCTGGAGTGCCGGTGGAGGAGAGAGTGCCGGCCACCTTCAGCCCAATATGCCCGCTCTTGCCCATGCCGGTGACAATAACGCGACCGCCGCAACCACGGATGGTGGCAACGGCTTGGGTGAAATGATCGACAAGATAGGAGCGAAGCGCGGTCTCGAGCGCGCTCAACCCTTGCGCTTCGAGCTGGATCGTCCGCGTGGCGGAGGCGATGGCCTCGCGCGTGTCGTGGGCCGGAAAAAGGTCGCGCTTAAGACCCACAGCCATGACCCTCGCTCCCCCTGTTCCCGTCCCTCTGTTTAGCATAGATCGCGTCCTAGCGGATGGCCAAGAGGGGCCGTTTTGAAGCACCTCCAAACGCCAGATTCAGCCCGTTTCCCCACGGTTTCTCGGACCAACGCCGCCAGGGCGGCCGATTCTAGTTTCGTTGCAGCTTTTTGAGTTCGGCGGCGAAGGCACTGGCAATGTCTGGACGGTCGAGCGCATAGGCCACGTTGGCGCGGAGAAAGCCGAGCTTGGAGCCGCAATCGAAGCTCCGCCCCTCATATCTGTAAGCGTAAAACGGCTGCGTCTGTATCAGCCGGATCATGGCGTCGGTGATCTGGATCTCCCCGCCGGCGCCGGTTTCCTTGGCGGAGAGCATGTCGAAGATCTCCGGTTGCAAGATATAGCGGCCGAGAATGGTAAAGTTGGAGGGTGCGGTCCCTGGCTTCGGCTTCTCCACCATGCCGTCGGTCGGGAACACGCGGTCACCCCCGCCGACCCCTTTGCCAACGCTCACCACGCCGTAATTTATGAGCTTGCCTTCGGGCACCGGTTCCACGGCGATAATGTTGCCGCCATACTCTTTGTAGACGTCGAGCATCTGCGCGGTGCAGCCCTTGCCTCGGTTCTGCACCAGCACGTCGGGCAGAATCAGCGCGAAGGGCTCACGCCCAACGAGCTCGCGCGCGCACCACACGGCATGACCGAGGCCGAGCGGTTCCTGCTGGCGCACGAAGCTCGTCTCTCCCGGCGCCGGCAGGTCGCGGAGGAGCGCCTCGAGCTCGGCTTGCTTACCGCGGGCGGCTAGCGTCTGTTCGAGCTCAGGCTGCCGGTCGAAATGGTCCTCGATCGGGCCCTTGTTGCGCCCGGTGACGAAGATGAGATGCTCGATCCCGGCCTCTCGCGCCTCGTCGACCACATATTGGATCAGCGGCCGATCGACCACGGTCAGCATTTCCTTCGGCACCGCCTTGGTCGCGGGCAGAAACCGGGTGCCGAGTCCTGCGACCGGAAACACCGCCTTGCGCACGGGAGCAGACATTCAGATCCTCGCTAAGCTCTCAACGATTGGGCGCGCGGCCCCAAGCTTGAAGTCCGGGCAATCTGTTTCCGATAGCGGGCCAAGAATTGCAATGGGCGAGAAGGCCAAGGCGACAAAAGGCGCGATTTGCCTTCTCAGCGCCCAAAGCTCTCCCCACTATCACCACCGAAATGCACGAATCGCCCCAAAGGGGAGAGGACTATCCATGACGGCTATCGAGCGGGCGCTGGCAACGGGCTTGGCCATCATCGTGGCGGTGCTTGCTCTGTCGCCCTGGCTTTCGCGTGACGCCGTGGCGGCGGATGCGGAGGTCGCGGCCTACCTGCGCGCGGTCGAGCAGCGTTTCGGGCAATGGCTGCAGGAGCTTTGGCCCGATGCGGAAGCCGCCGGCGTCTCGCGCGCGACCTTCGACGCCAATGTCAAAGGCTTGAAGCTCGACTGGTCCTTGCCGCATCTCGTGCTGCCGAACCCGGCCGCGCCTGGCGGCCCGCCGCTGCCCGCATCGCTCGCGCCAAAACCTCGGCATCAGCCCGAGTTCGATATCCCGCAGAACTATTTCAACAAGCAGACGCTCGATATGCTTGCCGCCACCGGCCGCGCCAAGCTGAAACAGCTCGGCCCGACGCTGGCGTCGATCCAGAAGCAATATGGCGTACCGGCGAGCATCGTCGTCTCCATCTGGGGCCGTGAGACAGGCTTCGGCACCGCCGCGCTGCCTTATGACGCCGTCTCGGCCATCGCCACTCAGGGCTTCATGGGCCGGAGGCCGGATGAGTTCCGCCACCAGCTCATCGTCGCGCTCAGGATGCTCCAACAGGGCCACGCCACGCGGGCCGAAATGAAGAGCTCCTGGGCGGGAGCCATGGGCTACACCCAGTTCCTTCCCTCCGACTTCGAGGATCACGCCGTCGATTTCGACGGCGACGGCAGGCGCGACATCTGGAACTCGGTCGCGGATGCGCTCGCCTCGGCCGGTAACTCGCTGCACAAGCAAGGCTGGGATGGCAAGCAAACCTGGGCTTACGAGGTCGACCTGCCGCAGGGCTTCGATTGCGCCCTGCAAGGACCCGACAAGGCGGTATCGATCGCCGAATGGGCCAAGCGCGGCGTGAGCCGTGTGCGCGGACGGCCTTTCCCGGAGGAAAGGCTCCCGGATTTGGCCTTTCTCGTGCTGCCGGCGGGCCTGAAGGGGCCGGCCTTCCTCGCTACCAACAATTTCTCGGTGCTGAAGCTCTACAACAACTCCGATGTCTATGCGATCTTCGTCGGCCACGTCGCCGACATGATCGGAGCCAATGCGCCGGCCGATTTCGTCGGCCAATGGCAGCCGGTCGAGCGGTTGGCGCGGGATCGCATCCAACGCTTCCAGGAAGTGCTGGTGGCGCAGGGCTATGACGTGGGTAAGGTCGATGGTCTCGCAGGCTTCAAGACCCGCGCCGCGATCGGGCTCAAGGAGCAGAAGCTTGGGCTGCCGCTCACCTGCTATCCGAGCCGGCGGCTGGTTCAGGCGGTGATGAAGGAAGCAAATGCGGCGCAGCAATAATATAGGGGCATTCGCCGCCTAGGTTTTGCCCCGTTGCAACTGATATGTTCCGCCGATGCGAATCGCCCCAAATCTCAGGGTTAGGCTGTACTTGCTCGCCATTTTCGGGGCGCTGCTCGTGGTCTGCGTTCCGGGGCAGGCGTCCGCCGCCCAAAGCTTCTCGGACTGGGTGGAGAAATTCTGGCCTACCGCCAAATCAGCCGGCATCACCCGGGCAACCTATGACCGCGCCTTCAAGGGAATGACGCCCGATCCCAAGGTGCTAGAGGCGGCCAATTTTCAGCCCGAATATGTCAAGCCGGTCGGCGAATATGTCGATCGCGTCGTCTCCGACAAGCGCGTCGCCATGGGCAAGCAGATGCTCGAGGAGAACAAGGCTCTGCTCGACGTGTTGGAAAAGAAATATGGGGTTGATCGGACCATTATTATCGCCATTTGGGGGGTCGAGTCGAATTACGGCACGCAGCCCGGCGACATGAATGTGATCCGTTCGCTCGCGACGCTGGCCTATACCGGCACCAAGGCAAAGTTCGCGCGTCAGCAGCTCGTCTCGGCGCTCAAGATCCTTCAGCGCGGCGACATCAGTTTCGAGCTAATGAACGGGTCCTGGGCGGGTGCGATGGGCCATACCCAATTCATCCCGACGACCTATCAGGGTTATGCCGTCGATCATGACGGCGATGGCAAGCGTAATATCTGGAGCGACGTGCCGGACGCGCTCGCTTCGACCGCGAGCTATCTCAAACATTCGAACTGGCATGCGGGGGAGACCTGGGGTTACGAGGTCGCTCTGCCCAAGGGCTTCGATCCCAAGAAGGTCAGCGAGAAGACGATGAAGACCCTTGGCGCCTGGCAGAAGCTCGGCCTCACCAGGGTCGGGGGCGAGGCATTTCCGCGTTCGGGCGACAAGGCCACTCTCTTTGCTCCGGCCGGCGCCAACGGACCGGCTTTTCTGGTGCTCAATAATTTCCGCTCGATCCTGCGCTACAACCAGTCCAACTCCTACGCCCTTGGGGTTGGGCATCTTGCCGACCGGATCAAAGGCTATGGACCCTTCGTCCATTCGTGGCCGACCGACGAAAATCATCTCTCCCTCGATCAGCGCAAGGAACTCCAACAACTGCTCGTAGCCCAGGGCCTGTTGGCGGGAGATATCGACGGCGTGATCGGTCCGGCGACGCTTGAGGCGGTCAAGACCTATCAGCGGAAGAAGGGGCTGGGGGTCGACGGCTTTCCCAGCCTGACGATTCTGGAGCTGTTGCGTAAGGAAGGGTAGAGTGGGTGCCAACGAAACCGACCAAGGCCAAGCTCCTCATGCCTCGTAGCGCGCGTCAGTTTGGGTCGACGCGGTTCGGGCGATGCGTTCTCGCGTCGCTGTCAGCGATCGCCCTCATGCTGGTCGCACTCCCGGCGCCATTTCTGGCGCCCGGTGCCCATGCCCAAGGGCTTGAGTTCCAGCGGAGCTATATCGACCCATTCCCGCGGGGCGACCGCTACCGCATCGTGGTGCTTGGCGATTCACTTGGCGACGGCGTTTGGCAGGGCCTTTATCGCTCCTTCGAGGAGGACGCAAATATCGAGGTCGTCAATCACTCCAAGCCGTCGAGCGGGTTCGCGCGGACCGACCGTTACGATTGGAACGCGGCGCTCGACGATCTTCTCAAGGACGAGACCTTCCAGATCGCGGTGGTGATGTTCGGCGACAACGAAGTTCAGACCCTCCGCAGCGGCAAGGACAATATCAAGCCGGGGACGGACGGTTGGAGCGATGCCTATGGCAAGAGAGTCGAGGCGTTCATCAAGAAGCTTCGGGCAAAGGGCGTTGCCGTCTATTGGGCCGGGCTGCCGATCATGCGCAGCCCGGACGACAGCGACGACGCCGAGGATCTGAACGAGATCTTCCGCGAGAAGGCCTTCATCAATGGGGGCAAGTTCATCGATACGTGGAGCGGTTTCACCGACGAGTCCGGCCGCTACAGCGCCGTTGGTCCTGACATGGCGGGCCAGGTGCGCAGGCTCAGAGCCGACGATGGCGTCCATTTCACAATGCGCGGCTACCTCAAGCTGGCCCATTTCGCCGAGAAGGAGATCCGCCGCGATCTGAGCCTCGCCAAGCTCGAGCGCAACATCCCGCTCGCCGGCAGCGAGGACGAGCAAGCCAAGGTCATGGGCCGTGCCGTAAGCCCCGGCAAGTCGCCGTCGGATGAGGGCGAGATGGCGGAGGCGCCGGAGGAGCCGGAGGGCCAAGCCGACACCGCGACGGCCGACGACGAATCCTCGGAGACCGCGCCTCAGATCCCGCAAAGCAGGGTGGGCGAGGTTGACGTATTCCGCCCGGTGATCTCGGCAACGACCCTGGAGGCGGCTCAGAATCTCACGCCACGAGGGGGGGCGGCGTCGCTCTCCGACACTGAGAACATCGCGAGCGACCTGCCCGGGGGGTTGACCGCGCTCGCCTCGATCTCTTCGGTGAACGATCCCTCCGTGGCCTCGTCCAGGCCACGGCTCCCCTTGACTCAGCGGCCCTATTATAAGGTGCTGATCCAGGGGGAACAGCTCAAGCCCAAGACCGGCAGAGCCGACGATTTCAGCTGGCCGCGCAGCTAGCGCCCTCATATCTCAATGCTTTGAGCCGCCTGGACCCAGTCTTCGTTAGCGGGGCAGGTCGGTCTTCCCCATCAGGAATTTGTCGATGGCGTGCGCGGCCTGACGCCCCTCGCGGATGGCCCAGACCACGAGCGACTGGCCACGCCGCATGTCGCCGGCGACAAAGACCTTGCCCTGGGAGGTCCGGTATTCCAGCTCGTTCGCCTTCACATTGCCGCGCGCGTCGAGGTCGAGCCTGAGGTCTTTCACCATGCCCTCTTGCACGGGAGAGACAAAGCCCATGGCGAGCAGCACGAGGTCGGCAGGAATGCGGAACTCAGTGCCGGGGACCGGCTTCATCCGGCTGTCGAGCCTTATGCATTCGAGCTCGTTGACGACGCCGTCCACGCCCAGGAAGCGGTTTGTGGCCACGCTGAAATCACGGTTGGCGCCTTCCGCCTGGCTCGAGGAGGTGCGGAGCTTGAGTGGCCAGTGCGGCCAGGTCAGCGCCTTGTTTTCCTTTTCCGGCGGCATCGGCATGATTTCGAGCTGAACGACGGAGACTGCGCCCTGACGGAAGGCCGTGCCGATACAGTCGGAGCCGGTATCGCCACCGCCGATCACCACCACATTCTTGCCGGTGGCGAGGATCGGCTCGACATCGCCAAGCGTCTCGCCCGAGACACGGCGGTTCTGCTGTGGCAAATAGTCCATGGCGAAATGCACGCCCTGGAGGTCGCGCCCTTCGACCTGAAGGTCACGCGGCTTCTCTGCGCCGCCGGCGAGCAGCACCGCGTCGTGGCTGCGTTCGAGCTTCTTGGCGCCGATGTCGGGCCCGACATGCATATTGCAATGGAAGGTCACGCCCTCGGCCTCCATCTGCTGCACGCGCCGCTCGATGATGTATTTCTCCATCTTGAAGTCGGGGATGCCGTAGCGCAGCAGTCCGCCGGGCTTCGCGTGCTTCTCATAGACATGCACGTCGTGGCCGGCGCGGGCGAGCTGTTGCGCCGCGGCGAGGCCGGCGGGGCCCGCGCCCACAACCGCCACGCGCTTGCCGGTTTTGGTCTCCGGCGGCAGGGGCCTAATCCAGCCTTCCTCGAAGGCCTTGTCGGCGACGGCCCTTTCGATGGACTTGATGGTGACCGGAACGTCGATGATGTTGAGGGTGCAGGCCTCCTCGCAAGGGGCCGGGCAGATGCGTCCCGTCACTTCTGGAAAATTGTTGGTCGAGTGCAGGTTTCGGGACGCCTCTCGCCAGTCGGAGTGGTAGACGAGATCGTTCCAGTCGGGGATCTGATTGTTGACCGGGCAGCCCGTGTGGCAATAGGGGATGCCGCAGTCCATGCACCGGGCCGCCTGCTTGACCACCGCGCCATCGCCGACCGGGATCACGAACTCGCGAAAATGGCGAACGCGATCCGCCGCCGGCTCATAGGTCCGGTCTTGGCGGTCGATCTCCAGAAAGCCCGTGATCTTTCCCATTGCGTTCCGCTCGTTCAATGTTCAAGCGCCGATCGGCTTTGACCGGCGTATTGCTATCCCAACGTCGCTACCCGATCCGCTCCCGTCAAGCGACCCCGAGGCGGGCCGCGCCTTCCAACGCCCCCAAGCAAGCAGGAAAGTGCGTTTCGCTTAAATTTCGGATTATTTGCCGTTGGCGCGAACGCCGATCTCGATTTCGCCAAGCCCCGTGGTGTCGAGCGCCTGCTGCCGTGCCAGTTCCTCCAGCGCGCGGCGATACTCGACCGGCATGATCTTGACGAATTTCGGCAGGTATTCGCTCCAATTGACCAGAATGGCGCGGGCCCGCTCCGAGCCCGTGTAATGGAGGTGGCTCTCGATCAGCCGGTAGAGGCGCTCCTCGTCGAACCGCGTCATGTCGGTCAGGTCGACGAGGCCATGCGTCTCCATGTCGCCGCCCTGATGATGGCTTCTCTCCATGGCGCTCGCCTCGCCCGGGACCGGCTCGAGATCGACCATGGCGAGATTGCAACGTTGCTCGAACTCGCCATCCTCGTCGAGAACATAGGCGATGCCGCCAGACATGCCGGCGGCGAAGTTGCGGCCGGTGGGACCGATCACGATCACCACGCCACCCGTCATATATTCGCAGCCGTGGTCGCCCGTGCCTTCGACCACCGCCGTGGCGCCGGAATTGCGCACGGCGAAGCGCTCGCCGGCAATGCCCCGGAAGTAGCATTCGCCGGCAATGGCGCCATAGAGCACCGTATTGCCGATGATGATCGACTGCTCCGGCACGATGCCTGAATCCTCGGGCGGACGCACGATGATGCGGCCGCCGGACAGGCCCTTGCCGACATAGTCGTTGCCCTCGCCTTCGAGGTCGAGCGTCACGCCCTGGGCGAGCCAGGCGCCGAAGCTTTGCCCGGCCGAGCCCTTGAAGCTCACCCAGATGCTGTCCTCCGGTAGTCCCGCATGCCCATAAAGCTTCGCGATGGTGCCGGAGAGCATGGCGCCGGTGGTGCGATCGGTGTTGCGGATCGGAAGCTCGAGCTTGACCGGCTTCTTATCCTCGATTGCCGGGGCGCAGAGCTCGATCAGCTTGCGGTCCAGCACATTGTCGAGGTGATGATCCTGAACTTCCGAATTATGGGTCGCGACCTCCTTGGGCACCTCGGGCTTATGGAAGATGCGGCTGAAATCGAGACCCTTCGCCTTCCAATGGTCGATGGCCTCGCTCTTATCCAGCACGTCGGTGGCGCCGATCATCTCGGCGAAGGTGCGGAAGCCGAGCGCGGCCATATATTCGCGCACCTCCTCAGCTACGTAGAAGAAGAAATTGATGACGTGCTCGGGCTTGCCCTGGAAGCGCGCGCGCAGCACCGGATCCTGGGTGGCGACGCCGACGGGGCAAGTGTTCAAATGGCACTTGCGCATCATGATGCAGCCGGCGGCGATCAGGGGGGCGGTGGCGAAGCCGAACTCGTCGGCGCCAAGTAGCGCACCGACAATGACGTCCCGTCCCGTGCGGAAGCCGCCATCGACCTGCACCGCGATGCGGCCGCGCAGGCGATTGAGCACCAATGTCTGCTGCGTCTCCGCGAGCCCGATCTCCCAGGGAGAGCCTGCGTGCTTGATCGAGGTGAGCGGCGATGCTCCGGTGCCGCCTTCGAAGCCCGCGATGGTGACGTGGTCGGCGCGCGCCTTGGCTACGCCCGCGGCGACCGTGCCGACGCCAACTTCGCTCACGAGCTTGACGCTGACGGCGGCGCCGGGATTGACGTTCTTCAGGTCGAAGATTAGCTGGGCCAGATCCTCGATCGAATAGATGTCGTGATGCGGTGGCGGCGAAATCAGGCCGACGCCCGGGGTGGAGTGCCGGACCTTGGCGATGATGGCATCGACCTTATGGCCCGGCAGCTGCCCGCCTTCGCCGGGCTTGGCGCCCTGGGCCATCTTGATCTGCATCATATCGGCGTTGACGAGATATTCCGCCGTCACGCCAAAGCGGCCGGACGCGACCTGCTTGATCTTGGAGCGCATCGAATCGCCATTGGCCAGCGGCTTGTAGCGGTCGGACTCCTCGCCGCCTTCGCCGGTATTCGACTTGCCGCCGATGCGGTTCATGGCGATGGCGAGCGTGGTATGCGCCTCGCGGCTGATGGAGCCGAAGGACATGGCGCCGGTGGCGAAGCGTTTCACGATCTCCTTGGCCGGCTCGACTTCGTCCAGGGGAACCGGCTTCCGGCCCATCTCCTTGGCGGTCTTAATGCGGAACATGCCGCGCAGCGTCAGCAGCTGCTCCGACTGCTCATTGATCTGCTTGGCAAAGGATCGGTATTTCTCCGGCAGCTCGCCGCGCACCGCGTGCTGCAAATCGGCCACCACATCCGGACGCCACATATGCGCCTCGCCGCGAACGCGGAACGCATATTCGCCGCCGACCTCGAGCATGGTGCGCAACACCGGCGCGTCGGAGAAAGCGAGTCGGTGCCGCTCCACGGTCTCGCGCGCGATCTCCTCCAGCCCCACGCCTTCGATCTGGCTGTTGGTGCCGGTGAAATATTTGGCGACGAAATCGGAACGCAAGCCCACCGCGTCGAAGATCTGCGCGCCGCAATAGGACTGGTAGGTGGAGATGCCCATCTTGGACATCACCTTGAGGATACCTTTGTCGACCGCCTTGATGTAGCGCTTGATCGCCTCCTCGGCCGTCACCTCCTCGTCGATCTCGGGCACCATCGCCTCGATGGTCTCGAAGGCGAGATAGGGATTGATCGCTTCGGCGCCGTAGCCCGCAAGCGTTGCGAATTGATTCACCTCATGCGCCTCTCCCGTCTCAACCACCAAGCCGACGGACGTCCTGAGCCCGCAGCGGATCAGATGATGATGCACGGCGCTGGTGGCGAGCAGGGAGGGAATCGGGATCCGCTCGGGCCCGGTGGCGCGGTCCGACAGGATGATAATGTTCTCACCCTCGCGCACGGCAGCCTCGGCCAGCTTGCATAGCCTACCCAAGGCCGCGCTCATGCCCGCGGCGCCGTGATCGGCGCCATAGGTGATGTCGAGAGTCACGGTGCGGAATTGGTTGTCGGCGATGTCGCCGATCGAGCGGATGCGTTCCAAATTCTTGTTGGTGAGAATCGGATGCGCCGCCTCGAGACGCTTTTGCTTGGACGTGCCTTCTAGGTCGAGCAGGTTCGGCCGCGGACCGATGAAGGTGACGAGCGACATCACCAACTCCTCGCGGATCGGGTCGATCGGCGGGTTGGTCACTTGCGCGAAGTTCTGCTTGAAATAAGTGTGCAGCAGCTTCGGCCGGTCTGACAGGGCCGAAAGCGGCGTGTCGGTGCCCATCGAGCCGATGGCTTCCTGGCCGCCTTGCGCCATCGGCACCATCAGGAATTTGACGCTTTCCTGCGTGTAGCCGAAGGTCTGCTGGCGGTCGAGCAGGCTCACATTGGTGCGTGGGCCCGGTTCGGACGCGCCGGGGAGCTCATGCACCCTGATCTGGGTGCGGTCGAGCCATTGCTGATAGGGGTGCGCGCCGGCGAGCTCGGCCTTGATCTCCTCGTCGGAGATGATGCAGCCCTTCTCCAAATCGATGAGCAGCATCTTGCCGGGTTGGAGGCGCCATTTCTGCACGATGTTCCGCTCGGCGATGATCGGGAGCACGCCGGTTTCCGACGCCATCACCACGAGGCCGTCGTCGGTGACGAAATAGCGGGCAGGGCGCAGTCCGTTGCGGTCGAGCGTGGCCCCGATCTGGCGACCGTCGGTGAAGGCCATTGCCGCCGGGCCGTCCCATGGCTCCATGAGGCAGGCATGATATTCGTAGAAAGCGCGGCGCTTGGCATCCATCAGCGGATTGCCGGCCCAGGCCTCCGGGATCAGCATCATCGCCGCGTGCGCGAGCGAGTAGCCGCCCTGCACCAGAAACTCGAGCGCATTGTCGAAGCAGGCTGTGTCGGATTGCCCCTCATAGGACATGGGCCAGAGCTTGGAGATATCATCGCCGAAAAGCGGAGAGGAGACGCTCGCCTGCCGCGCCGCCATCCAGTTCACATTGCCCCGCAGCGTGTTGATCTCGCCGTTATGGGCGACCATGCGGTAGGGGTGAGACAGCTTCCAGGAGGGGAAGGTGTTGGTGGAGAAGCGCTGATGGATGAGCGCAAGCGCCGAGGCGAATTTAGGATGATGCAGGTCGGAGAAGTAGGCGCCGAGCTGATAGGCGAGGAACATGCCCTTGTAGACGAGCGTGCGGCAAGAGAGCGACACGGTGTAGAATCCGATATCGCGGCCTCCCGTGTCGCCATTGATGGTGTTGGAGATCACCTTCCGCAGGATGTAGAGCTTGCGTTCGAACGTGACCTCGTCCTCGATGCCCGGATCGCGGCCGATAAAGACCTGCCGGTGCCGCGGCTCGGTCTCGATCACCGGGGCGGAAAGACAGGAATTGTCGGCGGGGACGTCGCGCCAGCCGAGCAGCTCGAGACCCTCGGCCTCCGTCACGCGCTCGACCACGGATTCGCAATAGATGCGCTGGGCCTCGTTCCTCGGCATGAACATGTGGCCGACGGCGTAGTGGCCCGGTTCGGGCAGATTGATGCGGAGGGGGGCGCAAACCTCTTTCAGAAATTCATGCGGGATTTGCACCAGCATGCCCGCGCCGTCACCGGCCAGCGGGTCCGCGCCCACGGCGCCGCGATGGGTGAGGTTCACCAGGATCTGCAAGCCGTGCTCGATGATCTTGTGGCTCGGGCGTCCCTTCAGATCGGCGACAAAGCCGACACCGCAGGCATCGTGCTCGCGGGCAGGGTCATAGAGTCCTTGCGCCGGCGGCAGCCCAAAGGGGCTCTCGCCGTCAAAGATCGAATCTCGGTCAAATACTGGCATCGGACGCAACCTGCCTCACGGCAGTCTCTCTTCCACGGAGCATAGTTCAATTCAGAATAAGAACAACGAACCGGCCGCATGGCAGCCCCGCCGTCGTCTTGGCGAACCCGTAAGGACGGGGGTTGGACTTGGGCCGGAGCGCCAGCCACAAAGGTCAGCAAGCCTGTCCTATTCCCGGTCAAAATGACAGATTTCCGGCCCGCGCACAAGCAAGATTCGGACAAATTTTGGACCGAAATGCACGGAAATGGCCTGGCGGTCGCGCGCCGCGCGCTGAGGCAAAGAGAAGGGCGCCCTCGTCGTGCGGGAGCGCCCTTCGCAAGGATTGGACTTGGAGACGCGGGTTACGCGGCTTTGCTGTCGATCACCTTCGGCTTTTCAACCTTGGTTTCGATCGCGATCGTGCGAGGCTTCATGGCCTCGGGCAGCTCGCGCACGAGATCGACATGCAGCAAGCCATTCTCCAGGCCGGCGCCCTTGACCGTGACGTGGTCGGCGAGCTGAAACCTCCGCTCGAAACTCCGGGCGGCGATGCCGCGATGCAAGAAGGTGGTCTCCTCGGTCTCGACCTGCTTATCGCCATGGATCGAAAGCGTGTTCTCCTTGACCTCGATGGTCAGGTCCTTTTCGTCGAAGCCGGCGACGGCCATGCTGATGCGATAGTCGTTCTCGCCCGTCCGCTCGATATTGTAGGGCGGATAGGTCGGCGTATCGCCTTCGAAGGCGCCGAGCGTATCCAGCAGCGAGCCAAGCCGGTCGAAGCCGATGGTGGAACGATAAAGGGGGGTAAGATCAAAGTGCCTCATGTCACATCCTCCTGATGAAGCGATATGTTATTCGAGCCCACTCTGTTCGAGCCGGGCGGGAGTTGATTTCGTGCAAGCCAACAGGCCTTGCACCGTCCGGATATGGGAATGGGCGCCCAACCCGTCAAGAGGGGTCAACGCCATGAGTTATAACGCTAAAATCACGATATCGGTCTGGGCTTTATGGGTGACGTGGCGCCCTCATCGGCGCGGTGCGATGGCCGGATGCGCCACGGCAAAAGCATCGCCTGATATCGGTCACGGTCTCAACTTAGATTCTAACGCATCGGCGTCCTCGCTGCTATAAGAAGCGCTTCTGACATCTTGCTTCTCCCCTAGACCTTTCGGCGCCCCCCGGCATGGATCTGATCGCTACGCCAAAGAACCCGGTCCCGCTCGGCGCCTCCGTGGGATTTATCCCTGGTAAGGGCGGCAAACGCTTGCGCTTTGCCAGATGGCCCTCGGCGCTGAAGCAACGTTACGGCACGGTCTGCGTGTTTCAGGGACGGGCCGAATTCATCGAGAAATATTTCGAGGTGGTGGGAGAGCTCCGGCGCCGAGGTTTCGCCGTCGCGATCCTCGATTGGCGGGGCCAGGGCGGCTCGGACCGGCTGTTTAGGAGCAGGCTGAAGGGTCACGTCAAAGACTTCGCCGACTATGAAGACGACCTGGCCCGCTTCATGAGCGACGTCGTGCTCCCGGATTGCCCCCCGCCCTATTACGCCCTCGGCCATTCCATGGGGGCGCCGGTGCTGCTCAAGGCGGCGACGGCGCGGGGCTGCTGGTTCTCGCGCATGGTTCTGACGGCGCCCATGCTGAAACTGGCCGCCACGCCCATTCCCGATGGCGTGGTCGGCACGCTCACGAGCGCGCTCCGCCTTGCCGGGTTCGGCCGGGCCTCTGTCCCAGGGGGCAAGAGTTACTTGCCTAATCAGAAATTCGAAGGCAACCCGTTGACCTCGGACCGCGAGCGCTATTTGCGCAATCTGTCGGTGCTTGAGGCAGCACCCGAACTTGCCATCGGGGCGCCGACGATCGGCTGGGTTCGATCCGCATTCGCCGCCATGGCCACGGTCGACAACGATCGCTTCCCCGGACGCCTGCGCGTTCCGGTGTTGATGCTCGCCGCGGGCGACGATCGTATCGTGTCGAGCAAGGCTATCGAGGATTTCGCCTTTCGGCTCAAGGTCGGTTCGCAGATCCTGTTGCGCGGGGCGCGGCACGAGATTCTGCAGGAGCGGGATTTGGTCCGTGAGCAGTTTTGGGCGGCGTTCGATGCTTTCATATTAAACGCGGTCACGAGCAGCTTGGCCGAGCGGGTGGTCGCCTAACCTGAGCCAGAGAGATACGCGACCGCTTGTTGATGGAGGAGCGGGTCGCCCGCCGCGACGATACGGCCGCCGGCGCGCGGATCGCCACCCTCCCAGGTCGAAACCACGCCGCCGGCGCGCTCGACGATCGGGATCAGCGGCAGGATGTCGAATGATTTCAGTCCCGCCTCGACCACGAGGTCGATCTGACCCAGCGCGAGCAAGCAGTAGCTGTAGCAATCGCCGCCAAAGCGGGTCAGGCGCGTGGCGCGGCTGAGGGCCTGGAAGCGGGCGTGCTCGTCTCCGGCCTCGAACATATCGGGGCTGGTCGTGGCGAGCAGCGCATCGCCCAGTTGGGGGCAGGCGCGGGCTCGCATCGGCCGCTCCACGCCCTGGTGGTGGAAGAACGCTCGATCCGCGCCGGCCCAGAAGCGTTCGCCGGTGAAGGGCTGATTCATGAGCCCAAGCAGGGGCTGCCCGCCCTTCAGGAGCCCGATCAGGGTGCCCCACATCGGCTGCCCCATGATGAAAGCGCGAGTGCCGTCGATCGGATCGAGGATCCAGCAATAATCGGCGTCGGCATTGGTCGAGCCGAATTCCTCCCCGACGATGCCATGGGACGGATAAACGGCGGCGAGGGCGGTCCTGATGGTGCTCTCCGCCGCCAGATCGGCGGCGGTGACCGGGTCGAAGACCGAGCCTCCTTTATGGTCAATCCTCACGCCTGACCGGAAATGCGGCATTATGACCACGCCTGCTTGGTCGGCCAGAGCGTGGGCGGTAGCGAGAAAATCGTCGAAGCTTGGAGTGGGCGGCACGGCGTCCCTTAGAGGGTTTTCTCCTTTGGATTCAACCGCCATATGATCCGGCGCGCGAAGCCGATGGGAGCTAGTGACGGATTTGCATCAGTGTTTCGTTTTTGCCGAAAGAACAGCGATGGAACCTTGCATTTTGTGCGTCGCAATGACATATTGTTGCAACGCGGCATGACCCTCCTGTTGTGCCGCTGCCCTCCTTGGGCGTTTCCTCCCTAGACTTGGGCCGTTCGGATCCTTTCGAACGGCCCTTTTTTTCGCCCGTGGCTTCGGCGAGTTATTCGGCTGCCGCGCGCGGGACGGCGAGGCCGGGTACCGCGGCCATCAACGCCCGCACCATGTCCCGCAAATCATGCTTTACCCGCTCAAAGCCCGCCGATTTATCGAAGGTCGTCTCATTCATATAGAGGGCCCGGTTGATTTCAACCTGAAGCGCGTGCTGACCCGCATGCGGCCGGCCGTAATGCTCGGTGATATAGCCGCCGGCATAGGGCTTGTTGAGCGCCACGGCATAGCCTAGCGCCTTCAGATGCTGACACGCGGCCCGAGTCAGTTCGCCGCCGCATGACGTCCCGTAGCGGTCGCCGAGGACGAAGTCGGGCCGCGCAGCGCCTTGATCGGCGATCGGGCTCGACGGCATGGAATGGCAATCGATCAAGACGGCAAAGCCGAAGACTTGGCCCGCCTCGTCGAGGAGCCGGCGCAGCGTCTCGTGATAAGGCACATAGAGGAGATTGATGCGCTCGAGACCTGCACCGAGAGAAAGCGGCTCACGATAGATCTCGTCGGATTCGGAGACGATGCGGGCAATCGTGCCGAGGCCCCCGACCACGCGCACCGATTGGGTGTTGGCGTATTGGGGCAGGCCGTCGCGGAACAGCGCCGGGTCCAGTTCGTAGGGTTCGCGATTGAGGTCGAGAAAGGCGCGCGGGAAATGGGCATAGAGGAGGGGCGCGCCCAAATCGCCAACGAAGTTGAACAGTTCCTCCACATAAGAGTCCTCGGAGCGCCTGAGTGTCAGGGCGTCGAGCTTCGACGCCGCGAGAAAGGCGGACGGATAGACGCGGCCGCTATGAGGGGAGTTGAACACCAAGGGAGCCGTAAGCTCCTTGGGGCGCGCCACCTCGAACGGCGGCGAAAGTTCAGTTGCGAACGCCTCGGCTTCGCTTCGGTTCATCGTCAAACCTTGTTGTGGCCTAAGCCGCAGCGAGCGGCCAGCCGAGACTCGCCCCGTAAACTCTGCCAATGAGAGTTGAACCTGTCTATAATTGTTCTGCCTTGTGCGCAGGCAAATTAGCAGCAATGATTTGGGTATCAAGTTGGGCGGGTAGCCTTGGGCCCCGGGCAATTGGTCGTTTACCAAGTTCGTGTAGGGCGTAGCCTTAGCAAGGGGGGAACGAGGGATGGTGGCGAATGATCCGAGCGCGCGTTGCGTCCAGCGTATTTTGCTCGCCGAAGACGACGAGGACATGCGCAGCTTCTTGGTGAGAGCTCTCACCAAGGCTGGCTACGATGTGGTGTCGTTCGGCAATGGGCTTGAAGCATATGAGCGCATGCAGGAGGAGCCGTTCACGCTCCTGTTGACCGACATCGTGATGCCGGAGATGGATGGCATCGAGCTGGCGCGCCGAGCCAGCGAGCTCGATCCCGATCTGAAGATCATGTTCATCACGGGCTTCGCCGCGGTCGCGCTCAATCCAGACAATCATGCGCCGAAGGATGCCAAGATCCTGTCCAAGCCATTTCACCTGCGCGATCTGGTCGACGAGGTGGAACGGCTGCTCGCCGCCTGATCCCGGGTCCCGACGTGGGCCTCCCACCGCGGGTTGCCTCTAGGGGGGCTGACCCGATATAGAAGCCTTCCCCTAGGGTCGGAACGGGCGCGTAGCTCAGCGGGAGAGCACTGCGTTGACATCGCAGGGGTCACTGGTTCAATCCCAGTCGCGCCCACCA
>JBBQKN010000001.1:0-136579 GCA_038326945.1 Hyphomicrobiales bacterium | reverse complement strand
TATGAAGTCGCGTTGGCTGAACTGTTCGTGAATGAGCACGAGAGTCCGCTGCACGAGGAGGTAAAGCTCGCTACTGGCGCCGTCGGCGGCGGTGGCGGCGGTGGCGGCGGTGGTGGCGGCGGTGGAGGCGGTGGCGGCGGTGGAGGCGGTGGAGGCGGCGGTGGAGGCGGTGGCGGCGGAGGTGGCGGCGGCGGAGGCGGCGGCGGCGGAGGCGGCGGAGGCGGTGGAGTCTCTTGCTGTTGCTCTTCCTGCTTTTGGATCTCGGCTACGTTCTGCGTCTGCGTTGCGTCGGACGTGATCTGCGCGATCTCGTTCCCGCTCGTGGTTTTGCCATAGACGTTTCGGGGAGGCGTGGATTTGATGTTGTCGCCAGCCACGACCACATACCCCCCACCTGAAAACGACTTCATGAAGGAGGCGATCTCGTCGGCTCGTATCGGCCGGACGACCGGGCCGGTGGGGCTCAACTCGATGCCATTCCCAATCTCAAAAACGCGGCGTACCGCGCCGCTATTGGCACTGAAGACCATCTCCTCGCCGTAGACGAATGCGAGCAAACTCTGGCTGGCGAACAGCATGCCGCCGCGGACGGCGAGCGCACCGGAGGGCATGTTGATCTTCACGCCGCCTTCGTTCTTGGAGATCTTGCCGCCGACGAAGCGAAGGACGCCTTTGCTAAAGGTGGCGACCATTTCGCCTTGATTTTTCTTGGGGTCGTAGACGAATTTGTCGATGACGAGGTCGGAGCCAGGTCCCACGGTGAAGGTTGAGCCATCGGCCAGAAGGACCTGCACGAGCCCGCTGCCTGTGGTGTTGATGCGCTGATTGTAGAAGATCGAATTGCCGAGCTTGACCGGCTCGCCGCCGCTAAACGCGTCGGGGTTCACGGCGGCCGCTACGCCAACCTTCTCCGCTTGCGCCTCGCTCGGCACCCAGGCCAGCGAGAGCGCGGCGATGGAGGCGCTGGTGAGCAGAATTGAGCTAAGCCTGCGTGACATGGTGCCTCGCATCAGAACCTCTTCTGCAAGCCGACGAGAGCGGAGAAGTCATCGAAATTGCTGATATCGTAATTGGATGTCTGATCCCGGACCTCGATCTGCGGCACCATCGCCAGGGTGTCGTTGACCGGCACGATAAGCGCCGCTCGGCCCCAGAAGGTCCGGTCGGTCTCCGCGTCGAGCGGATTGACGGTGGGATCGGGATCGTCGTAGCGGCGGCGGATGCCGCCAGCCCCGACTTGCAACGTCCAGGGATAGCGCCCAGCGGTCGCGAGCGGGTTAGCGAAGGTCCAGGCGATGCCGGCGGACCCGCCGATTTCCCAATTCGCGTAGAACCCGGCCTCGGCGGCTTCGCGCTGACTGTAGCCTTGGACTACGAGGACGAGGCCGGGCGCGAGATAGTAGGAGTAAGTCCCGCCGAAACGCGTCTGGGCGCCGTCGCGCAAGGTGTTGGTTGGACGGTCGGTCGTGTTGGTGAATTGGCGCACCCGCGTTTCCACGCGGAGATCGAGGACACTGCGGGCGGCGGCAAAGCTCAAGAGGCGGACGCCACCACCGCCGGCGGCGAAATATTGATCGCCGCCGAGCAAGACCTCATCGCCGATGCCGTAAACGAAGAGCCGCGATTTATCCATGCCCACGCGCTTTAAATTGAAGGACGGGCCGAGCGTCGCCTCGAAAAAGTTGAGGTTGATATCGGTCAGATCGAAATAGTTCGCATTGTAGGTGAGGGCGTCGAACTCGATCCGATCGCCCTGATTCTTTAAGTCGAATGAGTAGTGCATCGTGCCGATATTGACGGCGCTCCAGTCGGGAGCCGCGATCGACTGATTGTCGAGGGTGAAATCGATGCCGTTCAAGGTGATGTTTTGCGACGCCGGCCCGCCGTTGGCGTTGCTCTCCCAGCGAATGCCGCTGAACAACGAGGCGGAGAAGCTTGGCGGGTCAGCCTCGATCGCGAGCTGCTGTAGATAGAGCCGCACCTTGGCGGCGATCTCCGGCGGCACGTTCGGATTGGTGGCGACTTGGGCGAAATAGCTGCGGGCGACCTCGTAGCTGGAGAGACGGTAATAGAGAATACCGAGCTCAAGCTGGAGCCGGGTTGTGGGCGCGAAGATCAGCATCCGCTCAAGCGTCGAGACCGCGGCCTCGTAGTCCCCGACCTCGGAGGACAGCGACGCATACTCGAACGCGATGTCGAGATCGGCAGGGTTCTGTAGCATATGCTGAAGCAGCGCTTGGCGGCGCGCGTCGACGTCGGCCGGGCCCAGCCGGCTGACCGCGACACTCGATTCCGAGGCGGCAAATGCAGGGAGCGTTCCGCTCGAACCGAGACACGTAACAACCGCTATGGCGGCTGCCCAGCTGGCCCACCCTCTCATTCGACGCGCCCCGTTTCAAGGTCACCTTCGGCAGTGCCTTGCTTTTCAGGACGGTAGCCAGTCGCGGCGAAGCCAGCAAGGGCCGAAGCGCTTTTCCAAGTCTTTTCTGAGGCCTGTGGCCCAACGACCACGCACGCTGTGCTATCTTGGCACGATGGTGAGGGCGCAGGTCGACCAGGCGAAGGTGCTGGATTTCATGGCTTCGCCCAAGGCCTACGATCCGGCACCCGCCAGGGTTGATCGCATTGCGACGCACGCGTCGGTTGTGTTCTTGGCCGGGGATCGCGCCTACAAGGTGAAGCGCGCGGTCAAATACCCTTTTCTAGACTTCTCAACGCTTGAGCGGCGCCGACTTGCCTGTCTGCACGAGCTGGCTCTCAACCGCCGCACGGCACCTCAACTCTATTTGGACGTCGTTCCAGTAACGCGCGGCAATGACGACCAATTTCACCTGGGTGGATCGGGTGAAGCGGTGGAATGGGTCGTGGCCATGCGCCGATTCGAACAGTCCAGCCTCCTCGATCGGATGGCGGAGGATAAGCGTCTTCCTTTGACGCTCATTCAGCCGCTGGCTCGGACGATCGCAATTTTTCACCGGAGCGCCGATCGGATTCTGACGCCGCAGGAGAGCGTCTCGGCCTTGCGCGCCGTGGTTGAGGACAATCAGCGCACGCTTGTCGTGCAAGAGCAGTTCGTTGCACGCGAAACTCTCGGCGAGGTCCACCGCCTCAGTATCGGAGCGCTTAATTCGTTCGATTCGCTGCTCAGGGCGCGTGCGCTCGGCGGCTATGTGCGCCACTGCCACGGCGATCTTCATTTGCGCAACATCGTCGAAATCGAGGGCGAGCCGGTGTTGTTCGACGCCATCGAGTTCGATGACGCGATCGCGACCATCGACATCCTCTACGATCTCGCCTTCCTGCTCATGGATCTCGGCGCACGCGGCCTTCCCGGCCACGCCAACGCTTTGCTAAATGCCTATCTCGATGCGAGCGGCGATACCGGTGATCTCGTCGGACTCAAGCTCTTGCCACTGCTTCTTTGCATGCGCGCCATGGTCAGAGCCAAGGTGGAATTGCTTCGTGCGGCGCTGGCCGAGGACTCGGTGAGGGCCGAGCTGCGCGGTCACGCTCAGTCCTATGTCACGCTGGCAAGACACTATCTCGAGCCGCGGCAGCCCCGGCTCGTCGCCATCGGCGGCCTGTCCGGGAGCGGCAAGTCGAGCGTCGCCCGTGGGCTCGCGCCGCATCTCGGCACTTTCCCCGGGGCCCTGCATGTGCGCAGCGACAGGGAGCGCAAGCGGCTGTTCGGGGTGGCGGGCGAAGATCGGCTGCCGGGGCGGGCCTACCGGGCCGAGGTCTCGGACATCGTCTATCGGATCTGCCGCAAGCGGGCCCTCATGGGGCTCGAGGGCGAGCGGGACGTCATCGTCGACGCCGTGCACGCTAAGGCAGAGGAACGGGAGGCCACGGCCGCATGTGCGGCTCGAGCCGGCGTCAATTTTACCGGCATCTGGCTTGACGCGCAGCCCGACGCCATGCGGGCGAGGATTGCAGGTCGCACCGCCGGCGTGTCCGATGCGACCACAGCCGTGCTTGAGCAGCAGCTCGACTACGATCTCGGTCCCCAGAGCTTCGCCGTCGTTGACGCCAACAGGCCGGTGGATGAGGTGGTCGCCACCTGTCTCGATATACTTGGCCAGGCGTTCTGACGGGTGCCGTTCGACCCCTGATCGCGTTGCCGTAGCCCGTAAGATTCATCCTTTCCTAACGCTCTCGCCGGACAGTCGAGGCAGCGCCGATGATCCAGGTCTTTTCGGAGCGCTCTTGGCGCGTGCACGGGTTTCGACGGGGTGGAGAGTTTGGGTCGGGTGGGTAAGAAAGCGCCCGCGCTCGCGGCGGCGAGGTTCGTTCTGCGCGCCGTGATCGCTTCACCCGCAGGCCTCGTCCTTTCCTTTGTCCTACTTGGCTGCGTGGCGGCGAGCGTCGTTGGCTGCGGTCAGCGGGGGAATGGCGAGAGGCTTGGCGAGCGGGTGATTCCCTTGGGCCAGCCGGTGCCGAAGGGGGGCGGGGCGTATCGCATTGGCTCGCCCTATCGGGTGGCCGGCGTCACCTATCAGCCGCGGGAAGATCCGAGCTACGACCGGGTCGGCAAGGCGTCGTGGTACGGCGAACTGTTCCACGGCCGGCGCACGGCCAATGGCGAGATCTATGACATGGGCCGGCTATCCGCGGCTTCGCCGACTTTGCCGTTGCCCGTCTATGTGCGCGTGACCAATCTCGAAAACCGCCGCTCACTCGTCGTCCGAGTCAATGATCGCGGTCCCTACGCCAGTGATCGCATCATGGATTTGTCGCGGCGGTCGGCCGAGTTGCTCGGCTTCAGGCAGAGGGGAACCACCCGGGTTCGCGTGCAATATCTGGGCAAGGCGCCGCTGAACGGCGACGACAGCTATGAGCGCCGCTATCTGGCGAGCCAGGCCTGGGCCCAAATCGCATCGAACCAAAGGCCACCGGTGCGATCCGCCGAGCCGGTCGCGGTGGGAAGCATCGCCGGCGGAGCACCTTCGGGTCTGCGCTGGCAGGCCAGCGCTCAAGCTCCCGCGGTCGTGCAGGCCAATCGTGAGCGGCGTCAGCGGGCCCGGGCGCCTGACCAAGCTTCGAGCGGAATCATGATCCAGGCCGGGTCCTTCAGGAGCCGGGACAATGCGGAGAGAGCGCTATTGCTCCTCGGTGATATCGCAGGGGTCGAGGTGGCTCCGATCGAGGTTGGAGATGGCACCCTCTTTCGCGTCCGCTTGGGCCCCTTCGCCGACCGGAGCGAGGCGGCGGCGGTGCTGCCACAGGTCACCGAGGCCGGTTATAGCGGTGCAAAGATCATTACGAACTAGCCACTTTGTCCCTCCTCGGGTTGATTTTTGGGGTCTGGGGTTCGATAGTTGGGGCCGGGCCGGTGGGATGGCCGGCATATGGCCAACTCGATCCGAAGCGTCAAAAACCGTGGACCTTTTGCGCCTTGATAGTTTGATCAAGACCGCTGTGGCATTGATTGTGCTCGCCGCGGGGGCCGCAGGTTTGCCCGCGTTCGCGCACGCCGCGACCAAAGCCCCTGGGAATTTCGAGACCAAGGCCAAGCACGCCATCCTGATGGATGCCGACGCGAATCTCGTCTTCTACGAAAAGGAACCGGACGAGCTGATGCCGCCGGCAAGCATGAGCAAGCTCATGACGCTTGCCGTGGTGTTCCGAGAGCTGAAAGCGGGCCGGCTCAAGCTCGAGGATGAAATCAAGGTGAGCGAGCATGCGTGGCGCACCGGGGGCGCGCCCTCGGGCAGCTCGGCCATGTTCGCGCCGCTGAACGCGATGATCAAGGTCGAGGATCTCATCCAGGGGATCACGGTTCAGTCGGGCAACGACGCCTGCATCATCCTGGCGGAGGGCATCAGCGGCTCCGAAGAGGCCTTCGCCAAGGAGATGAACAAATATGCCAAGGAGATTGGCCTCACCAAATCGCACTTCGTCAATTCGACCGGATTGCCGGCTGACGGCCATGTCATGACCGCGCGCGAGCTCGCCATTCTCGCCAATTATTTGATTAAAAATTATCCTGAATATTATCATTATTTCGGTGAAAAAGAGTTCAATTTCGGTAAGTGGCGATTCACTAATCGCAATCCGCTCGTGTTCGAGGATCTTGGCGTCGACGGCTTGAAGACCGGCTACATCAAGGAGGCGGGATACGGATTGGTGGCGAGCGCCAAGCGCGACGGCCAGCGTGTCATCCTCGTCGTCAACGGTCTCGAGTCCAAGAAGGAGCGCGAGGAAGAACCGCGCAAGCTGCTCGAATGGGGGTTCAAGAGCTTCAAGCCGTTCCGGCTGTTCGACCAAGGCGAGCAGGTCAGCGACGCCCTGGTGTGGGGCGGGACGCGCCATTATGTCCCGCTCGTCGGCGCCAGCGACATCGACATCATTCTGCCGACCAATACCAGCGGCCAGGTGACCGCGCAGATCGTCTATGATGGACCGGTCAAGGCGCCGATCCGGAAGGGCGATCAACTGGGATCGCTCCGGATCACGGCCGCCGATACCGGCGCCACCAACGACATCCCGCTTTACGCCGGCGAAGACGTCGGCCAGAGCAACTTCGCCATGCGCGGGCTCGACTCGCTGATGGCCCTGGCCTTCGGCTGGATACTCTGAACCCCGCGGCGACCACGGACATTGCGAGAGCCACGATGCGGCACGAGACGGTCGAGAGCGGCGAGCTGATCACCTTCGAGGGCGGAGAGGGGGCCGGCAAGTCCACGCAAGTGTCGATCCTCGCCGGCCGGCTGGCCCAGGCTGGCCGTCAGGTTATCGCCACGCGCGAGCCGGGCGGATCTCCGGTGGCTGAAGAAATCCGCGATGTCCTGCTCTCCGGCACTGCCCGGGCGTTTGGTCCCTTCGCCGAGGCGCTGCTGTTCTCCGTCGCGCGGCAGGATCATGTCGATAGCGTCATCGGCGACGCGCTGGCCCAAGGCAAATGGGTGATCTGCGACCGCTTTCTCGATTCCACGCGCGCTTATCAGGGCGTTACCGGCGGCGTGGCGCCGCCGCTCATCAGCGCGCTCGAGCGGCTGACGCTTAAGGGGCTGATGCCGAACCTGACCATCGTGCTCGACATCCCGGTGGAGGAGGGTCTCGCGCGCGCCGCGCGACGACGATCCAGAGGCGGAACGCCAGACCGGTTCGAAGGTCAGCAGCGGGCTCAGCATCAAAGCGTCCGCAAAGCCTTTCTCGACATTGCCGAGGAGGAGCCCAACCGCTGCGTCGTGATCGATGCGAGTAAGCCCGAGGCTCTGGTCGCCGAGGATGTGTGGGAGGCCGTGGCGGCACGCTTGCGTCCATGAGCAGGGCGACGTCTCGGAAGTCCCGCACCGAGGTCGAGGAGCCCGATCGCCTCGAAGGCTTTTCGGCGCCGCGCGAGGTCGATGGCCTCATCGGCCATGACGCGGCACGCGCCGAATTCAAGGAGGCGTTGAATAGCGGCAGGCTGCATCACGCCTGGCTGCTAGTCGGCCCCGAAGGCGTCGGCAAAGCGACGTTCGCCTATCATTTGGCCCGCGACGTGCTCGCCCTCGGCGAGGATTCGACAGGGCAGCTCCGGCCGGTCTCGACCATGGCCACCGAGAATCCCGTGTTCCGCAAGGTGGCGGCGCGGTCCCATCCCAACCTCCTCCTGCTCCGGCGCTCCTGGGTCGAGAAAACCAAACGCTATTCGCAATCGATCGGCGTCGACGAGGTGCGGCGCTTGCGCGCCTTTCTCGGCCATAGCGCGGGCGAGGGGGGGTGGCGCGTGGTCATCGTCGATCGGGCCGACGAGCTCAACCAGAATGCCGCCAACGCCCTGTTGAAGGCGCTGGAAGAGCCCCCGCAGCGGACGCTGTTTCTCTTGGTGGCGGCGGCCGAGGGCCAAATTCCCGTCACTGTTCGTTCCCGTTGCCGGACGCTGCGTGTGACCGCGTTGCCGGCTGAGGACCTGGAACGCGCCGTGCGGGCAGCGCTGGCGCGTGATGACTATGATATCGAGGCGGAGACGCTTCTGACCGCGCTCGAGCTCAGCCAGGGCAGCGTCCGGCGCGCGCTCGAGCTGGCGACGGGTGACGGCATCGCGCTCTACCGCGATCTCGTGGCGGCGTTCGGCAAATTGCCTGAGCTCGACGGCCCCACCCTGCATAAGCTCGCCGAGCGGCTCGGTGGGGCTGCCGACAGCGAGCGTTTCGAGCTGTTCTTTTCGCTTCTGCTCGGCCTGCTGGAGCGGCTGATCCGGATCGGCGCCACCGGAGAGGATGGGATTGGCGCGGAAGCCAAGCTCGCCCGCCGCTTGCTCGACCGCTCAAATCTGTCGTCATGGGTCGAGGCCCGGGAGGCGATCGGTCTCGCCAAGGCCGACGTGACCAGTCTGAACCTCGACCGCTCCGTGCTCGTGCTGGAGACGTTTTTGAGGTTGCAGCGCGTGGCGCGGGCCAATCCGGTTTAGGCAATTGCGCTTGTGTGCTTGCCGGGGCAGGGGGACCAAGGCTATTCCTCCGCCATGGCAGAGAAGCGGCCCTATTACATCACCACGGCGATTTCCTACCCGAATGACGTGCCCCATATCGGCCACGCCTATGAGGCGGTCGCCACCGACGCGCTCGCGCGCTTCCGGCGGCTCCAGGGCATGGACGTGCTCTTTCTCACCGGCACCGACGAGCACGGCATCAAGATGCTGCAGACGGCGCGGAAGCAGGGCATCGCCCCGGCCGAGCTTGCCGACCGAAACACGCCGCGCTTCCGCGACATGGTGGCGGCGCTGCACTGCTCCAATGACGATTTCGTCACAACGCGGGAGGAGCGGCACAAGCGCGCCTGCACCGAGATTTGGCGCCGCATGCAGGAACGCGGCGACATCTATCTCGACAAATATGCCGGTTGGTACTCGGTGCGGGACGAAGCCTATTACGACGCGAGCGAGCTGACCGAGGGGGCCGACGGGCAGAAGCTTTCGCCGCAAGGCACCCCGGTCGAATGGGTCGAGGAAGAGAGCTATTTCTTCCGGCTCTCGGCCTATCAGGACAAGCTGCTCGGCCATTATGAGGCGCATCCGGACTTCATCGGGCCGGAGACGCGCGCCAATGAGGTCACGAGCTTCGTTCGCGGCGGTTTGCAGGACCTCTCGGTCTCGCGCACCACTTTCGATTGGGGCATCCCCGTTCCGGGCGATCCGAGGCACATCATGTATGTGTGGGTGGACGCGCTCACCAATTACCTCACCGGTGTCGGCTTCCCCGATACGGACTCGCCCAAATTCAAGCGCTACTGGCCGGCGGACGTGCATATCATCGGCAAGGACATCATCCGCTTTCACGCGGTCTATTGGCCGGCCTTCCTGATGTCGGCGGGGATTGAGCTCCCGGCGCGCGTGTTCGGGCACGGGTTTCTTTACAATCGCGGGGAGAAGATGTCGAAGTCGGTCGGCAATGTGGTCGACCCCTTCGTGCTCGCGAACGATTTCGGCGTCGATCAGCTCCGCTATTTCCTGTTGCGCGAGGTGCCGTTCGGCCAGGACGGCAATTACAGCCGCGACGCCATCATGCAGCGCGTCAACGCCGACCTTGCCAACGATCTCGGCAATCTGGCGCAGCGCTCGCTGTCGATGATCGCCAAGAATTGCGGGGGCAGGCTGCCAGCGCCGGGAGAGCTGACCGAGGCCGACGCCACCATCCTCGCCGCGGCCGACAGGTGCTTGGCGCGCGTTATCGAGGCCATCGACGACTTTGCCATTCATCGCGCGCTTGAGCTGATCTGGGCGGTGGTCGCCGACGCCAATCGCTATTTCGCCGGCGAGGAGCCCTGGGCCTACAAGAAGACCAATCCCAAGCGCATGGAGGCGATCCTGTATGTGACGGCGGAGGTCCTGCGCCAGATCGCGATCCTAGTGCAGCCGGTGGTGCCTTTGGGCGCGGAAACGCTGCTCGATCAGCTCGGGGTGCCCCAGGATGCGCGGAATTTTTCGGACCTAGGACCAGGCGGCCGGCTCAAGCCGGGGACCGAATTGCCGGCGCCGCAAGGGGTGTTTCCCCGCCATATCGAGGAAGAGACGCTTGCGCCGCAGACGCCGGCGGTGTGATGAACCGCGCGGTTGTTTGCTAGCGGCGGCAGAGCTGCTTGATGCGCGCCTCGTCCACACCCTCGACCACGACGCCGCCAATGACTGTGCGCGGGACGGCGGTGTCGCCAAACCGTCTCTGCATCGCCGCCTGGACTCTTGGGGTTGTCGCGTCCTGAATGCTGTATTTGATGTGGTTCCGCGCGAGGATCGCCCTGACTTGCCGGCAGTAGGGGCACCAAGAAGCGTTGTACATGATGACGCTCTTTCTGCAACCGGCCTCGGCCGGGACCGCCGCGAGGCAGAGCGCCGCCGCCGCCGCGGCCGCGATCAGATGCGAGCGGCGAACAAAGGACGTTCTTGTCCGCATCTTCTTTCGTTACCTTCGACGGGCGCGATGCCACGCGGCAATCCGCTGGAGCCCCTTATTGTCTCCTTGGCCAATATGCTCCACATAGGGCTGCCAGACGGGGCACTTAGCAGCCTAGCAGCTTGAAGAACATGGGTGTTTCATCTTTCCGTGATGCTGATCGATAGCCACTGCCATCTCGATTTTCCCGATCTCGCCGGTGAGCGGGAGGCGGTGCTGGCGCGGGCGCAGGCAGCCGGCATCGGCCTGATGGTCACCATCTCCACCAGGGTGCGGCGCTTCAATGAGGTACTCGGCATCGCCGAGGCGCATGACCAAGTCTATTGCTCGGTCGGCACTCACCCGCATCATGCGGCGGAGGAGCCGGACGTCACCGCCGAGGATCTTATCGGCCTCGCGAGGCATCCCAAAGTCGTCGCCATCGGCGAGGCCGGGCTCGATTATCATTACGACCACTCTCCACGCGCGGATCAGGAGAGGGGCTTCCGCACTCATATCGCAGCGGCAAGAGAGACAGGGCTCCCGCTCGTCATTCATGCGCGCGAGGCCGACGATGACGTGGCGCGCATTCTGGAGGAGGAAACGGCGAGGGGGGTCTTCCCCTTCGTGCTCCATTGCTACACCAGCGGGCCGGGGCTCGCGCGGCGTGGTCTGGCGCTTGGCGGTTATGTCTCGTTTTCTGGGGTGGTGACCTTCAAAAACTCTGGGCCCTTGCGCGATATCGCCAAGGAGGTGCCGCTCGACCGGCTGCTGGTCGAGACCGACGCGCCCTATCTCGCGCCCGAGCCCGTGCGGGGGCGGTCCAACGAGCCGGCCAATGTGGTGCATACGGCGGCGCGGCTTGCGGCCATCCGGGGCTTGGGCGAGGATGACATGGCCAAAATAACCAGCGCGAATTTCTTCCGCCTGTTCCAGAAGGTGCCGGCCTCGGCGCGCAAGGCTTCGTCCGCCGCTTCATGACGCTGACCCTCACCATACTCGGCTGCGGCACGTCTGGCGGAGTGCCGCGCGTGGGCAACCATTGGGGCGCGTGCGACCCGTCGAACCCAAAGAACCGGCGACGGCGTTGCTCGGTCCTGGTTCAGCGCGAGGGGGCCGAGGGGACCACGACCGTGCTCGTCGACACGTCGCCCGACCTTCGCGAGCAATTGCTCGAGGCGAAGATCGGCTGGGTCGACGGCGTGCTATTCACCCATGATCATGCCGACCACACCCACGGCATCGATGATCTGCGCATGGTGTCCTATAATGGGCACCGGCGCGTCGCGGTCTATCACGACGAGGCCACCGGCAACTCGCTCGAGCAGCGCTTCACCTATTGCTTCCATAGCCCCCGCGAAAGCGAATACCCGCCCATCCTTCAGAGCCACACCATCAGGCCGGGCGAGCCGGTCAGGATTCACGGGCCCGGAGGCGTGGTCGAGGCCTTGCCCTTCTGCCAACGCCATGGGTCGGGGGAGACGCTCGGCTTCCGCTTCGGCGGCATTGCCTATTCACCCGATGTCAGCGACTTACCCGAAGAATCACTGATGCTGCTGGAGAAACTCGATGTCTGGATCATCGACGCGCTCCGTTACACCGAGCATCCGAGCCATTTCAGCGTCGATCAGGCGCTCGGCTGGATTGCGCGGGTCAAGCCAAAGCTCGCCGTGCTCACCCATATGCATGTTGATCTCGACTATGAGACGCTGGCCCGCGAGCTGCCCGAAGGTGTCGAGGCCGCCTATGACGGAATGGTGCTGAAGACGGAAGAGTGACGTCCGGTCCGCCAACGCTGTCTTTGCGATCCAGACTTGACATGTCGCAGCGTCCCCTCCATGTTCCCCATATCTGATTGCTCGCGATCGCGCGAAGCTGCCGCCCCCTTTTGCGGCATTTCATCCCGAAGCAATTTTCCAACATCGTCCGAACCCAGGTAGCGCGTGGGAAACGGCGCAGAAAGCCTCCACGCCCGCATTTCGCGGCGCGTTTTGGCATAAGGATATTTTTAAGTGAAAGTGACTTCATTTGACGGCCTCGGCCTCGCCGAGCCTTTACAGCTTGCGCTCAAGAAAGAGGATTATTTAGAGCCGACGCCAATTCAGGCGCAGGCCATACCACTTCTCATCGAGGGCAGGGATTTGCTCGGAATCGCCCAGACGGGCACCGGCAAGACCGCGGCCTTCGCCCTTCCCATTTTGCACCGTCTTTCGGTGCAGCGCTCGCGGTGCTCGCCGCGGCGTCCGCATGCTCTCATCCTGGCTCCGACCCGGGAGCTCGCAGGTCAGATCGACGAGCGTTTCCGCGCCTATGGCCGCGGCCTCTCCTTGCGCTCGGCCGTTATCTTCGGTGGCGTGGGCCAGGGGCAACAGGTGAAGGCCCTGACCCGAGGCGTCGACATTCTGATCGCCACGCCGGGGCGGCTGCTGGATCTCTTTTCACAGCGCCATGTCAGCTTCGAGGACGTTTCGATTCTGGTTCTCGACGAGGCGGATCGCATGCTGGACATGGGCTTCATCCGCGACGTGCGGAAGATCGTCGCCGCCTGCCGCAAGGAGCGGCAGACGCTTCTGTTCTCGGCGACTATGCCGCCGGACATCGCCAAGCTTTCGGCGGAGATCTTGCGCAACCCGGTCCGAATTGACGTGTCGCCGGCGAGTGTCGCCGTCGACCGCATTGACCAGCGCGTTTACTTCGTACCGGCGCAGGCCAAACGCGCGCTGCTGATGGAACTGCTCGAAGATCCGGCCATGGATCGCGTTCTGGTTTTCACCCGCACCAAGCATGGTGCCGACAAGGTCTGCAAGTTTCTGGGGCAGGCTGGTCTCGCGGCGGAGGCCCTGCACGGGAACAAGGCGCAAAACGCGCGCGTGCGGGCGCTTGACGCCTTCCGTAGCGGGAAGGCCCGGATTCTTGTCGCCACCGATATTGCCGCGCGGGGGATCGACGTTCCCGCCATCTCGCATGTCATCAATTTCGAGCTGCCGCATGAACCCGAAAGCTATGTGCATCGCATCGGGCGGACGGCCAGAGCCGGCGCCGAAGGCATCGCCTTCTCATTCTGCGATTCGAGCGAGCGGTCGCTGCTCAGGTCGATCGAGGGGCTGACAAAGTCTCCCCTTGCCATCGTCGCCCATCGTCACTCCCACGCCGAACCGGCATCGAGCGGGCATCGCCAGGAATTTTCGCCCGCCTCCAAGCCGCGCCGGAATGGACGGCGTCAGAATGAGCGGACCCACGAGCCATCGCCCGTCGCCAAGCAGCGCCGGGAGGGATGGCGCCCGGAAACGGCCGCTGCCACGCCTGCGCCCAAGCAGGGCCAGTGGCGCGCGCGCGGCCGCCGCACCGACAGCCTGCCCGGTGCCAGGGGAGCTCTGGCGCGCCCGAGATCGGCACGTGTGTCCCTCACAGGAGAGCACTAGATGAACAAGTTTCCCACGCGCATCAGCGCCGCCAGACGCAATGCGGAAGCATTGTTGAGCCGGAGCAAGAAGCAGGAATCGACGTTGAAGGTGGAACAAGAGCGCGAGCACGACGCAATGGTCGAGAAGACGGCGCGTTTGCGCGCGCTGAGGCTCGCCAAGGAAGAAGCTGAGCGGGAGGCCGCAGCGTCGGCACCACCGCCTCGTCCCAAGCCGCGGGCGGCGCGGCGGAAAGAGAGCTAGGGACCGTCATGGCCTTCAAACCCAATTACAATCAGCAGCGCGCCGATCGCAATCGCAGCAAGGCCCAGAAGAAGCAGGAGAAGCTGCAACGCCGCGAGGAAGAGGCCGCCAAGCGCAAAGCCGGTCGCGGCGATGATGCCCCGGATGACGCCGCGCCGGGGGCCGACGAGCCGGCGCAGGACAGTTAAGGATCGAGAGTGGAGTAACGAACATGGCACGCAAGAAGCAACAGGTCGCCAACGGCTTCGTGCTGTTCGATGTTATCTATGAGGATGGCACGCAGACCTCCAATCGCAAGGTCCCCGCGGCCGATCTCGGCGGCCTCGACGGCGATGAGCCGGCGCGTACCTTCATCGAAATGCAAGACCGCAAGATCGGCGAGATGTCGGGCAGTGCACGCGCACGCATTAAATCGATGGCCCGCTCGCGCAAGCGGGTGGCCTGACCAGCAGTCGCCCGTTCAGGACGCCGGCGTGAAGATCTCGCCTGTGGCGTCGTTCTCGGCCATCGCCAGCTTGACGAAGATCTCCGTGACCGCTTCGGGTGAGGGAAGCGTCGCCTGGTCTTCCCCCGGATAGGCCTCGGCCCGCATGCGCGTGGCCATGGCCCCGGGATCGACCAAATTCACCCTAATCGATGTTGCCGCGGTCTCGTTGGCATAAGTCTTGGCCAGAGCCTCCAGGGCCGCCTTGGAGACGGAGTAGGGCGCCCAGTAGGCCCGCGCCGAGCGCGCCACGCTGGAGGTGACGAAGATCACGCGGCCAGCGTCCGAGCGGCGGAGCAGCGGGTCGAGCGTGCGGATCAGCCGCCAATTGGCGGTGACGTTGACGGCGAGCAGCCGTTCCCAATGGGACGAAGCAATATGGGGCAGCGGCGACAGCGCGCCCAAGATCGCGGCGTTGCCGACGAACACATCCAGCTTGCCGAAGCGCTCATAAAGCGAAGGCCCTAGCGCGTCGATCGCCGGCCCGTCGGCAAGATCGAGCGGCACGAGGCTCGCGGTGCCGCTGGCGGCCCTGATCTCATCATCCACTTGACCGAGAAATGTCAGGCTGCGCGAGAGCAGAAGCACATGCGCGCCCTCGCGGGCGAAGGTAAGCGCCAACGCCTTGCCAAGCCCACGCGAGGCTCCGGTGACAAGCGCGATACGATCCTTGAGACGCGATGCGATCAACCGACTTCGGCGAGGAAGGAGAGCTGCTTCTGCTGAGGCGGGCCCTCGCGGTCGCGGAGCCGCGTCGGGTATTCGCCGGTGAAGCAATGGTCGGTGAATTGCGGGTGGGCCGAATCGCGGCCGTCATAGCCCATGGCCTTGTATATCCCGTCGACCGAAATGAACTGGAGCGAGTCGGCGCCCATGAAGGCCCTCATCTCCTCGAGGTTTCGGGTCGCGGCGAGTAGCTTTTCCTGGTCGGGCGTGTCGATGCCGTAAAAGTCGGGGTGGGTGATCGGCGGGCTGGAGATGCGCATATGCACTTCCTTGGCGCCGGCCTCCCGCATCATCTGCACGATCTTGACCGAGGTCGTGCCGCGCACGACGCTGTCGTCAATCAGGACGATGCGTTTGCCCCGGACCTCGTTTTCATTGACGCTATGCTTGAGCTTGACGCCGAGCTGGCGAATGCGCTGCTCGGGCTCGATGAAGGTGCGGCCGACATAATGGTTGCGGATGATGCCAAATTCGAAGGGGATGCCGGAGCCTTGCGAATAGCCGATCGCGGCTGGCACGCCGGAATCGGGAATGGGGACGACCACGTCGGCGTCGGCCGGCGCCTCTAACGCCAGCTGGCGGCCCATAGCTTTCCGCACCTCGTAGACGGAGCGGCCGCCGACGATGGAGTCCGGCCTGGAGAAATAGATGTATTCGAAGATGCAGAGGCGCGGCGGAAATTTCGGCACGAAGCGGTGGCTTTCGAGCCCGTTCTTGGTGATCACCACCACCTCGCCATTCTCGACTTCGCGCACGAAATCGGCGCCGATGATGTCGAGGGCGCAGGTCTCCGAGGCAAGTACCCAGGCGTCCCCGAGTTTGCCGAGAACGAGCGGCCTGATGCCGTAAGGATCGCGCGCGCCGACGAGCTTCTTGTTAGTCATCCCAACCAGCGCATAGGCGCCCTCGACCTGGAGCAGCGCCTCGATGAATTTCTCCACGAACAGGCGCTTCTCGCTGCGCGCAACGAGATGGAGGATGACTTCGGTGTCGGTGGTGGACTGGCAGATGGCGCCCTTCTTGATCAGCCAGTCGCGCATGGTGAGCGCGTTGGTGAGATTGCCGTTATGGGCAAGGGCAAAGCCGCCGCAATCGAGATCGACGAAGAGCGGCTGCACATTGCGCATCACGCCGTCGCCGCAGGTGGAATAGCGCACATGACCGATGGCCATGTCGCCCTTCAGGCGGTCGATGACCTGGTTCGAGGTGAAGTGGTCGCCGACGAGGCCGAGGCGGCGTTCGGTATGGAAATGCGCGCCGTCGAAACTGACGATGCCCGCGGCTTCCTGACCCCGATGTTGGAGCGCGTGGAGACCAAGTGCGGTGAGCGCGGCGGCGTCCGGATGGTTGAAGATGCCGAAGACCCCGCACTCCTCGTGCAGCCGGTCCTCCTCGAGCCAGCTCAAAGACTGATCCTTGACGTCATCATCGGGTGCGGTCACGCGTCCTCGCCTCCTTTAGATAGGTGCCCGTGAGGGCGCTTCAATCCCAACGCGTGTCGTCGTTGTCGCAGCAAAATCCGTGGGTTTAGCGCCTTCTGAGCGCTGGTCGGGCGGCGTCGCCGCCGGCGGCGCATCCGAGGGCGATCCGGGTTGTGCCCCTGGCGTGTCGGGCTGAGTTTCGGGCACCGCATCTTCCTTTTTGGGGAGGTACTGCTCGGGGTTGAGCGGCATCAGCGATTCGATCGCGAGCTGGGTCTGTTTGAGAATCGGATAGGAGCGGGCTTCGGTGATCCAGGTTGGCTGGTCGCGGGCCAGCGCGCTGAACAGAATGAAGACGATGGCAACGAGGAGAAATCCGCGCGCCAGGCCGAAGAGAAAGCCCAAGGTCCGATCCAGCGCCCCCACCCGGCTGTCGAGCACGCGGTCGGAAATCCGGAAGGTGATGAGGCTGACGACGATCAGGGTGATGAGAAAGACGCCGACGGCGAAGCCGATCTGGGCGAAGCCGGGCGAGGGAAAATAGGTCTCGACCGTCTGCCAATATTTAGGGGTTAGATAGAGGGCGGCGACGGCGGCTACGGCCCAGGAAAAAATAGATAACACCTCTCGGGTGAACCCCCGCACCATGGCGAGGAATCCCGATATCAGCATGATGACCACGAGAATGACATCGAGCCAGGAAAAGGGCATGGCACGAGGCTCCTTGGAGAGGCACGGCGGACCGTATCACGATTCCCCGCGATGAAGCACAAATGGCCCGAGGCGGCAACGGAGGATGCGAAATTCGACGCATTGTCGCGGGGGCCGCGTCCTCTCTCAGTCTCCGTCCGGCGCGCCGAATGAGGTCACAAGTTCACTCAGTTGAGAGAAGGGGATCAGCCGCAAATCCCTGAGCTCGCGGTCGGGAGCGCCCGCCGCTGGCACCATTGCACGCGTGAAACCGAGCTTGGCCGCCTCCTTGAGGCGCTGATCCCTGTGGCCCACGGCACGAATGGCCCCGGTCAGGCTGACCTCGCCGAAATAGACCGCATCGTCGGGGACGGCACGGCCGGAGAAGGACGACAGCAGCGCCGCGGCCGCGGCGAGGTCGGCGGCCGGGTCGCCAAGCTTCAATCCGCCAGCGACGTTGAGATAGACGTCATGGTTGCCGAGCCGGACGCCGCAACGCGCCTCGAGTACGGCGATTAGCATGGCGAGGCGATTGGGGTCCCATCCGACCACCGCGCGTCTCGGCAGGCTGAGCGAAGACGGAGCTACAAGCGCCTGCATTTCCACAAGGATTGGCCGCGTCCCTTCCATGCCAGCGAACACCGCGGTGCCAGGCGCGCCGCGGTCGCGGTCGCTTAGGAACAGGGACGAGGGGTTTTCGACCTGTTGCAGCCCCTCGTAGCGCATCTCGAACACGCCGATCTCATCGGTTGGCCCAAAGCGGTTCTTCACCGCGCGCAGAATGCGGAATTGATGACCGCTCTGCCCCTCGAAATAGAGCACCGTATCGACCACGTGCTCGATGACCTTGGGACCGGCGATTTGGCCGTCCTTGGTCACATGGCCGACGAGGACGAGGGTCGATCCGCTTCGCTTGGCGTAAGCCACCAGGGCCGAGGCGCAGCCGCGAAGCTGTGAGATGGTCCCGGGCGCGGCCTCGAGCGCCTCAGACCACAGCGTCTGCACCGAATCGATGACGATCAGCGCCGGCGCCTTCCCTTTCCCCAGCGTGGCGATGATGTTGGCGAGGTTGGTCTCGGTGCCGAGCGCCACCGGTGCTTGCGCGAGCCCAAGACGCGCGGCCCGCATCCGCACCTGGGCGGGCGCTTCCTCGCCGGAAAGATAAACGACGCTCGCGCCAGACTGCGCCAAGGCTGCCGCGGCCTGGAGCAGGAGCGTCGATTTGCCGATGCCAGGATCACCGCCAACGAGAACGGCGGAGCCAGGCACCAGGCCGCCGCCGAGGACGCGGTCGAACTCGGCCATGCCGGTCGGGAACCGCGGCGGGTCGCCCGTGCCGGACTGAAGGCTCTCGAACGTCGCGGCCCGGCCCTTGCCGCCTCTGATGGCGACCAGCGCGGGCGGACCGGATGCGGGTGCTGCCTCTTCGACAATGCTGTTCCACTCGCCGCAAGCGGCGCATTTACCGGACCAGCGCGGGGTCACCGCGCCACAGGCTTGGCAGACGAAGGCTTTCGAGGCTTTGGCCATGTCGCGTGTTGCTACCCGCCAATATAGCGCCGCGAGGCGCGAGGGCCGAGGCTGGTCAGGACCTCGTAGTCGATGGTGCCCGCATGTGCGGCAAGCTGATGGGTGGTGATATTCTCGCCGATCAGCTCGACGAAGGCCCCGCGAGCGGCGAGGTGTGCAGGAACTCCGGTCACGTCCACCGTGATCAAATCCATCGACACGCGCCCCAGGATTGGCGCGGGGTGGGACCCGAGATAGACGCTCATACCCTCCCGGTCGTCGTCGGCCGAGAGCGAACGGAACAGGCCGTCGGCATAACCGACCGCCAGCACCGCGATGCGGGAGGCGCGATTCAGCGTCCGCGTGGCGCCATAGCCCACGCTTTCGCCGGCGCCGACATCGCGCACTTGCAGGATGCGGCCAGTGAGCTGAACCACGGGCGCGAATGGCGTGATGTCCGCCTGGCTCGGTTTGCCGCCATAAAGCGCGATGCCGGGCCGGACCAGATCGAAATGATAGGCGGGGCCGAGCAGAATGCCGCCGGAATTGGCGAGACTCGCAAGCGCTTTCGGCGCAAGCGACTGCGGCAGTTTGCGGCGAAGCGCCTCGAAACTCTGCCGCTGCGCCTCGCTCTTCGGATGCTCCGGCTCATCGGCGCAGGCGAGATGGCTGATCACCAGCGTAAGCTCGAATGCGTGCCAGACGTCCTCTGCGTCGCTCAGGGCTTCGACCTCGGCGCCGGAGAGGCCCAGCCGATTCATGCCGGTGTCGATATGGATCGCGGCTGGGATGCGGGCGCCAGCGGCCACGCAGAATGCGGCCCACTCCTTGATCTCATCGACGCTATTCAGCACCGGGCGCAACGCATGAGCGTGCAGGACTGGCGCGGTGCCGGCGAGCAGGCCGTCAAAGACGTAGATCGTCGCTTCCGGCAGAAGGCCGCGCAGATCTCTGGCTTCGGCGAGGGTGGCGACAAAGAAGGTCCTGCAGCCGGCGCGCGCCAGAGCCGGGGCGCAGGCGGCCATGCCCAACCCATAGGCATCGGCCTTGACCACGGCGGCGCATTCGGCGGGGGCGCTGAGCTTTGCGAGGCGCCGGTAATTGGCGGTCAGGGCCGAAAGGTCGATGGTGAGGATCGCGGTGGCTGTCGCCTGGTCGGCCTCGACCTCGCCCGGCTCGCTTGCGACAACGGCCGGGCGGCTTTGCGTCACTCGATCCGCTCCGGCAGGCGATCCTGCGCCGCGAGATTGCTGAACCGCGTGAATTCGGGCGCGAATTGGAGCCTCACCGTCCCCGTGGGTCCGTGACGCTGCTTGCCGATGATCACGTCGGCCTTGCCGGTGACCAGTTCCATCTCTGCCTGCCACTGCTTGTGCTCTTCGGTGTTCTCGCGCGGCTGTCTCCGCTCCACATAATATTCCTCGCGGAAGACGAACAACACCACATCGGCATCTTGCTCGATCGAGCCGGATTCGCGCAAATCCGAGAGTTGCGGGCGTTTATCCTCGCGGTTCTCGACTTGGCGCGACAATTGGGACAACGCCAGCACGGGAACGTGCAGCTCCTTGGCGAGCGCCTTGAGGCCGGTGGTGATCTCCGACACCTCCTGCACGCGGCCTTCCGAGGCGCGGCGGCTCGAGCCGGAGAGGAGCTGAAGATAGTCGACGACGATCAGGCCCACGTCGCGTTGGCGCTTCAGGCGTCTTGCGCGCGCCGCCAGCTGGGCCACGGTGATGCCGCCCGTCTGGTCGATATAAAGGGGCAGGTTCTGCAACTCCTGCGAGGTCTCGACGATGCGGTCGAACTCATCGGCCTCGATGCGGCCGCGGCGAATGCGCTCCGACGGAATGTAGGACTGTTCGGCGATGATTCGGGTGGCGAGCTGTTCGGCCGACATCTCGAGCGAGAAAAACCCGACGACGGCGCCGTCGAGGGCTTTCTCCGAGTCGGGGTCGCGCGCATAGGCGCGGGCCACGTGATAGGCGATGTTGGTGGCGAGCGCCGTTTTGCCCATGGATGGGCGGCCGGCGACGATGATCAGATCCGATGGCTGCAAGCCGCCCATGCGCTGGTCGAGATCGTTGAAGCCGGTGGCGAGACCGGACAGTCCACCATCGCGCCGGTAGGCATTCGCCGCCATGTCGATAGCGTCGGTGAGCGCGGTGGTGAAGGGCTCGAAGCCGGAGCCGTATTTGCCGGTCTCGGCCAGCTCGTACAGCTTCTGCTCGGTATCCTCGATCTGCACCGCGGGCGGCGCGTCGATCGGCGCGTCGAAGGCCACATTGACCATGTCCTCGCCGATATGAATGAGCTGCCGGCGAATGGCGAGATCGTAGATGGTGCGGCCGTAATCCTCGGCATTGATGATGGTCGTGGCGTTGGCCGCGAGGCGCCCGAGATATTGGGGGACGGTGAGCTCGCCGACTGGCTCTTCGGCCTGGAAGAAGGTCTTGAGCGTAATCGGCGTGGCGCGTTTGCCGGCCCAGATCAGCTTGGCGGCGTGGTCGTAGATGCGCCCATGCAAGGGATCGAAGAAGTGGTCGGCCTTGAGAAAGCTGGAGACACGGTCGCAAGCCTCGTTATTCACCAAGATGGCGCCGAGCAGGGCCTGCTCCGCCTCCAGATTGTGGGGCGGGGCGCGGAAGGTTGGCGTCTCGGCAGGTGCCGGCCGCGACCGAATCAGTGCGTTGGTCATAGGATCAGCTAATCAGTCCGGGTCAGCGGAAGCTAGATGCCGAGCCTGTGAACAACGGGGAGAGAGCATATTCGCCAACAGGGGGAGCGGAAAGATGCTTAGCGCTTGGCGCGGCGGGCTGGTTGACGGGCGACATCGCGCAGACGGAGCTGCTGCTCCGCCTCGCCAATATAATCGCGGGTGAGGGGGAGCGATTTCTGGTCTTTGGTCAACTGGAGCTGGAAGACCATCAAATTCTCGTAGCGAAATCCGATCTCGGCCGCGGCGAAATAAAACTCCCACATCCGGCAGAAGCGCTCGCCATAGCGTTCGGCGGCGGTGTGCCAGGCGGCCCGGAAGCGCTGGCGCCAGTGACGGAGCGTCATGGCGTAATGGAGCCGGAGGATCTCAAGGTCGGTGACGAGCAATCCCGCGCGCTCGACCGCGGGCAACACCTCGCTCAAGGCCGGAACGGCGCCGCCGGGGAAGATGTATTTGGCGATGAAGGGATTGGTCGGCGCCGGACCGTCGAAGCGGCCAATCGAATGGATCAGAGCCACACCATCGCTGGTCAGTAGAGAGCGGATCTTGTCGAAGAAGCTGCGGTAGTGGACAACGCCCACATGCTCGAACATGCCGACCGAGACGATGCGGTCGAATTGACCCTCCACCGCGCGGTAGTCGCGAAGCTCGAAATGGACGGCCTTGGCGAGCCCCTCGGCGCGGGCCCGCTCCTGAGACGATTTGTGCTGCTCCTCGCTCAAGGTCACGCCGGTGACCTCGACATGGGCGGTCTTGGCCAGATAGAGGCCGAGGCCACCCCAGCCAGAACCAATGTCGAGCACCTTTAGCCCGTCGTGGAGATTGAGCTTGGCCGCGAGGTGGCGCTTCTTGGCCATCTGGGCTTCCTCGAGTGACATCGCGTCGTGCTCGAAATAGGCGCAGGAATATTGGCGGTCGCGGTCGAGAAACAGGTCGTACAGTCGGCTGTCGAGGTCGTAATGGTGTGCGACGTTTCGCTTCGCCCGGGGCACGGGATTGTACTGCCGTAAGCTTCGCTGGATGAACCTCAAGGCGACATGCAGCCTGGCCAGTCGAGGCCAGGAGCCATAGTCGAGATTGGAGAGGAGAAGTTCCAGGAAGTCGTAGACTGTGCCCTGCTCAAACACGAGGCGCCCGTCCATATAGGCCTCGCCCAGCGCAAGCGCGGGGTTGAAGAAGAGGCGACGCTCGGTACGTCGATCAGTGATGCGGGCCACGACTGCCGGATCGTCGCGGTCGCCAAAACCATGAGCGAGCCCGTCGGCATCGACCAGGCGCAGATAGCCTGTTGTGATGGTTTGGTCCAGGACCTGTCGGAGCGGGCGAAACATCAAACCACGCGCCAACCCCTCCCAGGGGAGGAGCCTTCAATAATTTCCTGTCGTCAGTCTAAATCTGACACCGAAACAAGACAACCGGCGTCGCAAAGGTTCCTTAAGCGTCCGTGACGAAAGCGCGCGACGGCTAGGCGCTTTCCTCGTCCTCGCCTGTCTCCGTGGTCTCCTCGATTTTCTCAGCGGCCTCAGAAGCTTCCGAGCCCTCCTCGAATAGCTTCTCCGCGGCACGCCTTGCGGCTTGGGCTTCCAGCTCAGCCTCCTCCATGGCCCTGCCGGTCACTTCCTCGCCTCTGGCCTGGCGCGCTGCCTCATCCTCCGAACGGGCGACGTTGATGGTCACGCGCGGGCCAACTTCGGCGTGAAGGGCGATGCGCACGTCGTGGAGGCCAAGCGTCTTAATCGGTCGGTCGAGCATGACTTGGGGCCGCTCGATGGAGAAGCCGCCTTCGGTCACGACGCCGGCGATATCCCGGGTGCTGACCGAGCCATAGAGCTGGCCCGACTCGCCCGCCTGCCGGATGATGATGAAGCTCTGCCCATCCAACTTAACGGCGACGGCCTCGGCTTCGGATTTCTGCTCGAGATTTCGAGCCTCGAGCTGTGACCGGTCCTGCTCAAAGCGCTCGCGATTGACCTTGGTCGCCCGGAGCGCCTTGCCCTTAGGCAGGAGAAAATTGCGGGCATAGCCGTCCTTGACGGTGACCACGTCGCCCATTTGTCCGAGGCGGCCGATGCGCTCTAGAAGAATGACTTGCATTTCAAAACTCCTGTGCTTTGTCCGATCGTTAATCCTGGCGGGGTGGTTGGCCGCGCGCAGCCGCGCGTGCGCGCAGATGCAGCATCGGCTCGCTGAGACCGAGGATGGCCACGGCAATAGCGACCCAACCCAAAATTAAAATGGCGAGATAAAGGGTGGCAAGCATGAGCCCGCGAAAGGCCATGCCCTGGCTGAAGGCGTGCACCACGGCCAATCCTTGTAGCACATAGGCGAACAGCAATGCCCCGGCGAGCCCCGTGGCCAGGAGGCCGGCGAGGCCCGGCAGGAAGGACCCAAGCAGGCTTCCGGTGAAGGCGAGAAAGAACGCGTTCGGAAGCTCGATGGCGTCAAGCCGGGGCCACGGCCGCAAGGCGCGGCCGGAGGCGTTGACGACCACGCCCGCCAACCAGAGATTGAACAGCGCGATACTCTGCCAGACAACGGCGAAGGCCGCGGGCAGCGTTCGCGCCAGCACGGCGCTCAAATTGCCGATGGTGCTCTCGTTGATCAGGGAGCCGTCGCGGTCGAGATCCTTCAGGACGCTATGCTCGAGCAGGTTCTTTATCGAGTCGCGATAGGTCTCGGCGTCGTAACCGAGTGTCAGCACCAGGATGCCGGCGAGCACGCCGGCCATGACCGCGGCCCAGCCGACCAGACGCCCGATGGGATACCATTCGACAGCGCCGGAGCCTTCTCCCTGCGGGCCGTCCGCCGGCCGCGCCAGCAAAGCGAGATAACAGAGACAGGCGAGCGGTGCGCCGATGGCGATGGCGAAGATGCCGCCAGTTGCGGGTCCAAGCACGGTTGCGACCAGGAGCGTGCCCGCAAGCGCGGCAACCGCGGCCGAGGTGGAACCCCAGCCAAGCCCGGCCAAGCAGATCGGCAAGGGGGCCAAATAGAAGAGGAGGCCCGCTAGCGCCGTCGCCGTCGCGGCGGAGGCGAATAGAGCCGCGGAAACGAGGCCCGCGCCAGCGCCGATCAGGAGAGGTGTTGCCATCGTTTGTGCTGTCCCGACTCTTTGCAAGAGCGGTTAGGGACGGCGAGCCGTCCCAACCTTTGGCGTCAGCTTGAGCGAGCGGCAGTTAGGCCGCTCGGGTCTCAAGCCTTTATTGAATCAAATACGGCAGAAGGCCGAGGAATCGCGCGCGCTTGATTGCACGGGCAAGCTCGCGCTGCTTCTTGGCCGAAACGGCCGTGATCCGGCTCGGCACGATCTTGCCACGCTCTGAGATGTAGCGCTGCAGGAGCCGGATGTCCTTGTAGTCGATCTTGGGTGCCTTATCGCCCGAGAAGGGGCAGGTCTTGCGCCGGCGATAAAATGGCCGCCTGGCCGCGCTTTGGGTCATGCTCATCAGTTGTCCTCTCCGCTGTCGGAGGCAGCTTCAACCGCGGGTGCGTCAGACGCCGTTTGCGGCTCGCTCGCGCCAGAATCGCGGTCCCGCTCTCTTCGCGGCCCCCGGCGGTCACCACGATCGCCGCGGTCGCCGCGGTCGCCACGGTCACCCCGATCTCCGCGGTCACCCCGGCCGTCGCGCTCGTCACGATCGGCGCGGCGCATCATCGGCGATGGGGTCTGGTCATGCTCGTCGACTTTGACGGTCAGGAAGCGGATGATGTCGGTGGACAGGCGCATCTGGCGCTCGAGCTCCGCCACTGCATCGGGCGCCGCGTCGATGTTCATGAGCGAGAAATGCGCCTTGCGGTTTTTCTTGATGCGGAAGGCCAGCGACTTGAGGCCCCAATATTCGGACTTGCCGATCGATCCGCCGAGACCTTCGATGATTGTGCGGAATTCCTGCGTCAGGCTTTCGACCTGCTGGGTGGAAATATCCTGGCGTGCCAGGAACACATGCTCGTAATGCGGCATGGATTGCCTTTTCCTTCTCTATAAGCTCCGGCGCAAAGCCTCTCATGGGCCCTGAAGGAAAGGCCCAAGAAGATGACCCTTGGGAGCGGAGACACGGGAGATCGGCGTTTAAAGCCTACCGCATATTTCAAGCGGCTCTCCGTTCAGCCTCCGACCGGAGCAGTTCAAGAGGCCGCTTTATAAGGTTTTGCCGCCGCTTTGCAAGGGCCATCGGCTGGCTGAGGCCAATGGAACCAGCCATTATTGCGGGATGGACTTCCCACTGCACTCCACCGGTTTTTTCTCTGCCACCGAATAGCCCATGCAATTGTCGTTGGCATGGACCTCGATCACGTCGAATTTGCCCAATGGCGCGCCGGTATAGGCCGCCTCGATGCTCACGGGCGTCTCAACCTGGGTGCTGACGTCTTGCGGCGCCCGGCCACGGGCGTCGAAGGCGAAAATTCGATCCTCGGGGTCCCCCATGCGGGGCGTGAGCTGCAGCTCGCTAAATCCGGGGACGGGCGCCATGGCCTTCACGCTGATCTTCACCTCGGAGCCGTCGACGCTCGCCGTCACCTCGCTGATCTTGGACAAGGTGGCCAGCGCTGGATCCGGCGGCATCGTGGACGTCCACGGCCAAGCCTGCGGTTCGGCTGCAAGGCCTGGAGCGGTCAGGAGCGCGGCCAAGGTCATTGCTGCAAATAGGCGTTTCATCAGGATTCTCCCTAAACTGTGGCTAAAAACTCTAGCTTATAAACAAAGCGCTATCGTGTGGGGTTGCGTGTCCGATTCATCTTTTTTAGCCGACGCCCTTGAGGCGCCATGAAGGATCTGGTCCCGGTGCCGGCGCGCTGCCCGTCTTGCTTGACAGTCCGGACGCAAACAGTGTCTTTGGCCGCACTCTAGCGCGAGACGTCTTCACCAGATGAGCATCGCATTCATTTTTCCGGGCCAAGGAAGCCAAGCCGTCGGCATGGGCGCCGAGCTGGCCAAGGCCTATGCCCCGGCCCGCGCCGTCTTCGCCGAGATTGACGATGCGTTGGGCCAGAGCTTGTCGACCCTGATGTGGGAGGGGCCTGAGGATCAGCTCATCCTCACCGAAAACGCCCAGCCGGCATTGATGGCGGTTTCATTCGCGGCGCTTCGGGCGCTGCGCGAGGAGAAGGGCTTCGTGCTCGAAAGCCAAGTCGCCTACGTCGCCGGTCATTCGCTCGGCGAATATTCGGCTCTTGCCGCGGCGGGAAGCTTGAGCCTCGCCGACACGGCAAGGCTGCTCAAGACGAGGGGCCGCGCCATGCAGCAGGCGGTGCCAGTGGGGCAAGGCGCCATGGCGGCGCTGCTTGGTGCGGACCTGGCACAGGCGCAGGCGCTGGCGGACGCCGCGAGCGAAGGCGAGGTGTGCGAGGCTGCCAACGACAATGCCCCGGGGCAGGTCGTGATCAGCGGCGCGCGCGCGGCGATCGAGCGGGCAGTGGCGCTTGGTCCCAAATTCGGTGCCCGCCGGGCGGTGCTCCTGCCGGTGAGTGCGCCGTTCCATTGTGTCTTGATGCAGCCCGCCGCGGATGTCATGCGGGACGCGCTGAGCCAGGTCGAGATCAAGGCGCCGTCGGTTCCGCTCGTCGCCAATGTGCTTGCCGCAGCCGTCACCGACCCCGAGGCCATCCGCCAGCGCCTGATCGAACAGGTCACGGGGATGGTCAGGTGGCGGGAGTCGATGCTGTATTTGCGGGACCAGGGCGTCGACAGCCTCTATGAAGTGGGCGCCGGCCGGGTTCTGACCGGGCTTGCCCGGCGGTTCGATGGCTTCGAGGCGCATTCGATCGGCACGCCGGAAGAGCTGGACGCCGCGTCCGCGGCGCTCCAAGCCTCGTGAGCCTGGATAAAGGGAGAGCGGCATGTTCGACTTCACCGGGAAGGGCGCGCTTGTCACCGGGGCGTCCGGCGGCATTGGCTGGGCGATCGCCGAGGCTCTGCACGCTCAAGGCGCGCAGGTCGCGATTTCGGGGACGAGGGCGGAACGTCTCGACGAGCTCGCGGCGAAGCTCGGCTCGCGCGTTCACGTGCTCCCTTGCGATCTGCGTGACCGCGCCGCAGTGGTCAAGCTCGCCGATGATGCGGAGAAGGCGCTCGGCCAAGTCGACATCCTGGTCAACAATGCCGGCATCACCCACGACAATCTGTTCATGCGCATGAAGGATGAGGAATGGGATGACGTCATTGCCGTCAATCTTAGCTCTGTGTTCGTGCTGACGCGCGGAATTCTGCGTGGCATGATGCGGCGCCGGGCGGGTCGAATCGTCAACATCGCCTCGATCTCGGGTGTGCTCGGCAATCCGGGACAATGCAACTATGCGGCATCGAAGGCCGGGCTCGTGGGCATGACCAAGTCGCTGGCGCGCGAGGTCTCCGGCCGGGGCATCACCGCTAATTGCATTGCTCCAGGTTTCATCTCCACGCCCATGACCGACGCCTTGACGCCGAAGCAGACAGAGGCCATTGCCGCCGCGATTCCGGCGGCGAAATTTGGCCAGCCCGAAGACGTCGCCGCGGTCGTGGTGTTTCTCGCCAGTGACGAGGCTGGATACGTCACCGGCGAGACGGTGCATGTGAATGGGGGCATGGTGATGGTGTAAGCCGTTGCATTCCAAAGGCTTGACAGCGCGGCTGCAGCAGTCTTTGCACTCGCCCGATCAGGGTTTCGGGGCTTCTGGCAAAGGCTAGCAAACTGTGATACCCAAACGACCGCTCTGTGGAGCTCGATGAGGGCTTGACAAAGATAATCCTCCTCGCGTTCAAACCCTGTGACTTGCCGTTCTGGGGTGCGTTAGGCCGTAAGCCGAGGCCTGGGGGATGTGCGAGGGCCTAACGATGTATAAGCGAAAGACGGTGAGGCGGACATGAGCGATATCTCAGAGCGCGTAAAAAAGATTGTGGTTGAGCATCTCGGCGTAGAGGCCGACAAGGTAACTGAAAGTGCGAGCTTCATCGACGACCTCGGGGCCGACAGCCTCGACACCGTCGAGCTCGTGATGGCGTTCGAGGAAGAGTTCGGCTGCGAAATTCCGGACGACGCCGCGGAGACGATTCTGACCGTTGGCGACGCCGTCAAGTTCCTGGAGAAGAACACGGCAGCCTGACGTTTCTTGCCCGTCGTGCGCTTGGGACCGTCTGCGTCGCCGGAAGCGCAAGGCAAGCGGGCCCCGATCACCTGTTCCCACGAGGATCACGCGAAAGCGCCACATGCGACGTGTCGTCATCACAGGTTTGGGTCTCGTCTCGCCGCTCGGGTGCGGGGTGGAGGTCTCTTGGCAGCGGCTGACCGCGGGCCAGAGCGCCACGAAGCGGGTCGAGAATTTCGACGTCTCCGATCTCACCTGCCAGATCGCGTGCCAGGTTCCGCACGGCGATGGCAGCGACGGTACCTATAATCCAACCGATTGGATGGCGCCGAAGGAACAGCGCAAGGTCGACGAGTTCATCGTCTACTCCATGGCGGCCGCGACCCAGGCGCTCACCGACGCCGGGTGGAAGCCGACGTCCTACGAGGATCAGACCCGCACCGGCGTGTTGATCGGCTCGGGCATCGGCGGGCTGCAAGGCATCGAGAAGACGTCGCTGTTGCTGGCTGAGAAGGGGCCGCGGCGGGTGAGCCCGTTCTTCATCCCCGGTCGGCTGATCAATCTCGCGGCCGGTTATGTCTCGATCGAGCATGGGCTCAGGGGCCCGAATCATTCCGTGGTCACGGCCTGCTCGACCGGGTCGCATGCCATTGGCGATGCCTCGCGCCTGGTGGCTCTCGGCGATGCGGATGTGATGTTGGCGGGCGGGGCCGAGTCGCCGATCTGCCGCCTCGCCATCGCCGGATTTGCCGCGTGCAGGGCGCTTTCGACCAATTTCAACGATGAGCCGCAGCGAGCCTCAAGGCCTTACGACCGCGACCGGGACGGCTTCGTCATGGGCGAGGGCGCCGGCGTGGTCGTGCTCGAGGAGCTGGAACACGCCAAGGCGCGCGGCGCCACCATCTATGCCGAAGTCATTGGCTATGGCCTCTCCGGCGACGCTTTCCACATCACGGCTCCGGCGGAGGATGGCGACGGCGCCTATCGCTGCATGGTGGCCGCGGTGAAGCGCGCGGGCATCGAGCCAGCGGATATCGACTATATCAATGCCCATGGCACTTCGACGCCGATGGGCGACGAGATCGAGCTGTCCGCGGTAGAGAGGCTGTTCGGCAACGCCGCCGGCAAGGTCTCGATGTCATCGACGAAATCCGCGACCGGCCATTTGCTCGGGGCCGCGGGCGCGGTCGAGGCGATCTTCTCGGTTCTCGCTATTCGCGACAATCTGGCCCCGCCCACGCTCAATCTTGACAACCCGTCGGTGACGACCGCCATCGACCTCGTGCCACATAAGGCGCGGGAGAGGACGATCGATACGGTGCTGTCCAATTCCTTCGGTTTCGGGGGAACCAATGCGTCGCTGATTCTGCGACGCTGCAACGTGTGATCCGGCACGCAGTTGCGCTTGCCAGCCGAACCTCCCTTTCGCCATATTTCGACTCCAAGTGGATGAACGATCCGTGCGGGGCATCAGGCTATGTCCGTGACCAGCGACTTCTCGTCGACGGCTAACGACAACGATGGGCTAGAGCCCACGGACCGTACCGGTCGAGATTTTGCAGGTCTGCCGCGCAGCCCCACAGAGGCGCTCGAGCCCGTGCGGCCGCTAGAGCCGCCTGAGCGCGATCCGCGCGATGGGCGACTGCACCCGGTTCTCGCTTTCTTTAACGCCATGTTCCTATTGGTGTTCTTCACCGCGCTCACGTCCGTGGCGTTGCTGTATTTCGTCCGCTATCAGTTCGACCGTCCGGGACCCTTGGCCACATCGACCGTGGTGGTAATTCCGAAAGGCGAGGGGGTGAGCGGCATCGCCGAGCGGCTGGAGCATGACGAGGTCATCACCGACCGCGGCATGTTCATGACCAGCATCATCTACTTTATCTATTTGAAGGGCACCGGCACGCTCAAAGCGGGCGAGTATGAGTTCCGCAAGCATGCGAGCATGCGCCAAGTGCTCGACACGCTGGTCGAAGGCAGGTCAATCGACCATAAGATCACGCTCCCCGAAGGGCTCACCAGCGAGCAGATCGTCTCGCGGATACAAGCCAATCCCGACCTCAAGGGCGTGATCACCGAGATCCCGGCGGAGGGAACCCTGCTCCCGGACACCTATCGATTCCAGATCGGGGATTCCCGGATCGACATTATCGAGCGCATGCAGGTGGGACATCGAAAGTTCCTGGCCAAGATGTGGGAGGATCGCGATCCTGACATTGTGGTGCAGACGCCGGAAGAGGCGGTGATCCTTGCCTCCATCGTCGAGAAGGAAACCGGCCGGGCCGACGAGCGGCCGCACATCGCCAGCGTGTTCCAGAACCGGCTCAGGAAGAACATGCGGCTGCAATCCGACCCCACCATCATCTACGGGCTGGTGGGCGGCAAAGGTGTTCTCGATCATCCCCTTCAGCAGGAAGAGCTCGAGCGAGAGACGGCGTATAACACCTATAAGATCAACGGTTTGCCCCCCACGCCGATCGCCAATCCGGGCCGCGCGGCAATCGAGGCGGTGCTGAAACCGGCGAAGACCAAGGATCTTTATTTCGTGGCGGACGGGAGCGGGGGTCACGCCTTTGCGCCGAGCCTCGACGATCACAATAGAAATGTCGCGCAGTGGCGAAGGCTTGAGCGGGCAATGCGCGAGAAGGTCCGCGCCGAAGCTGCCGCTGCCGCGGCTGCCGCCGGCGGTCCTGATGCCGATACCGCCGCTCCGGCAGGGGCTGCTTCCGGCGAGATCACCGCGCCGGATGCGCTGCTCAATCTCCAGTCGTCGGCGGTCGCGCCCGCGACGGCGCCTGAGGGTGGGGTTGCGGCCGCGCCCGCATCGTCGGGCGAAGCCGGTGGTGAGGTGCCGTTACCGCTTCGGAATCCGCAGCGCTAGCGGGACCGGAGGGGTGGCCGTGCCACGACCCTGTCCTTCTTATTAAGGTTGCCGCCAGAGTGCCGATGGAGAAGAGGGTTCTCCTCGCCCGATCCGAGCCGACTCGGCTTATAAACGGTCGTCTCCGGCGCCGCGGGACCTGACCAGATGCAAGGCTGAACGAATGACCCTCAACAGCATGACCGGCTTCGGCCGCAGCTCCGGCGTCCATCACGAGACGAGCTGGCATTGGGAGGTGCGGAGCGTCAATGGCCGCAATCTCGAATTGCGCTTCCGCATGCCGTCCGGCCTCGAGCGGCTTGAGGTCAAGTCGAGATCCCTCGCCCAAGAGAAGCTGGCCAGGGGCAATTGCACTCTCAACCTCACGCTGCGGCGGGAGGGCGGCGAGCTTGCCATTCGTCTCAATGAAGCGGCTCTTGCCCAGACCCTCGCGGTGGCGGAGCGCGCGCAGGCTCTGTCCCGCATGGCGCCGCCCAGCCTCGACACGCTGCTCGCCATGCGTGGCGTCGTTGAAGTGACCGAAGGGGAGGTGAGCGAGGAGGCGCAAGCCAAACTTGAAGAGGCGCTTCTCGCCGGTTTGGCCGCGGCTCTCGGCCAGCTGATCGAGGCGCGAGCGGCCGAAGGCGCGCGACTTGCCGGGGTGATTGACAATCAGCTCGCCCAGATCGCGGGCCTCGTGGACCGCGCCGCCAACGCTCCGGCGCGCCAGCCGCAAGCGATCGCACAGCGTCTGGCCGAGCAATTAGCCCGCATCACCGAGTCAGGCGCTGGGCTCGATCCTGAGCGGCTGCACCAGGAAGCGCTGCTGCTTGCCAACAAGGCTGATATCCAGGAAGAGCTCGACCGTCTCCGCGCCCATATCGCGGCGGCGAATGAGCTGGTGCGGAACGATCAGTCGGTGGGGCGTCAGCTTGAATTTCTAGCGCAGGAGTTCAACCGCGAGGCCAATACGATCTGCTCCAAGGCGGCCGACATCGAGATCAGCCGCGCCGGGCTTGAGCTCAAGACGGTCATCGACCAGTTGCGAGAGCAGGTCCAGAACATCGAGTGAGGCGATTGATGCAGCCCGCACGCAGAGGCGTCATGCTGGTCTTGTCCTCGCCGTCTGGCGCGGGCAAGACGACGCTTGCCCGCAGACTGGTCGAGACGGAACCTGACGTGGCGATGTCCATCTCCTGCACGACGCGCAAGAAGCGGAAAGGTGAGGTCGAGGGGAGGGACTATTATTTTGTCGATCGGGAGAGTTTCGCGACCCTGCGGGATCGCGGCGAGTTTCTCGAATGGGCTGTCGTCTTCGACAATTACTACGGCACCAAGCGCGAGCCGGTCGAGCGGGCGCTTCGCAGCGGCCGCGACGTTCTGTTCGACGTCGATTGGCAGGGGGCGGAAAAACTGCGCGAAGAGGCCGAAGGCGATGTGGTGACCGTTTTCATCCTGCCGCCATCGGGGAAGGTGCTGGAGCAACGTCTGAATGAGCGTGCTCAGGATGCGCCAGAAGTGGTGCAAGCGCGGATGCGCGGCGCCAGCAACGAGATCCAGCACTTCGACGACTACGACTATGTGGTGGTCAATCGTGACGTCGACGCCTCGCTGGTGGCGGTTCGTGCCATCCTCGCGGCCGAACGGCTCCGCCGGTCGCGCCTCATCGGCCTCAAAAACTTCGTGCAGGGCCTTCTCGCCGAGCTTTAGCGTCCGCTGGTTTTGGCGGGGAGGGCGTTGGCAATGCGACAGAAATCGCCGATCGGTAGCTCCTCGGCCCGGGCCGTCGGGTCGATATCGAGCCCGGTTAGCAGCGCCTCCGCGTCTGGCGTGAGCTGACGCAAGGAGGAGCGGAGCATCTTGCGCCGCTGGCCGAAGGTCGCTGCGGTCACGCGCTCCAGCATCGAAACGTCACAAGCGGGAGTTGGAGCCTGTTTCGGCACGAGTTCGACCACGCAGGAGTCGACATTCGGCCGCGGGGTGAAGGCCGCGGCCGGAAGCGTGATCAAGATGCGGGGGTCGGTCCGCCAGCGGCACAGCACGGCGAGGCGACCATAATCGCCGCCGCCCGGCTTGGCGACGATGCGGAGCGCGACCTCGCGCTGAAACATGAGCACGAGCCGATCGAACCATGGCGGCCAGGGCGCCGTCTTGAGCCAGCCGATCAGGAGCGGCGTGGCGACGCTATAGGGAAGGTTGGCGACGACGCGCGCCGGCGCTTCGATGCCGAGGCGGCCATAATCGATCTTCTTGGCGTCGGCGGCGTGGATTTCGAGCTTGCCCGGATAGGCTTCGGCGATCTCGCGCAGCGCGGGCAGGCAGCGCTCGTCCTTCTCGATGGCGATGACGCGCGATGCGCCCTCGAGCAAAAGCGCCCGAGTGAGGCCGCCCGGGCCCGGCCCAATTTCGACGACGGTGGTGCCCTCAAGCGGTCCGGCGGCGCGGGCGATGCGGCGGGTGAGATTGAAGTCCAGCAGAAAATTCTGGCCGAGGCTGCGGCGGGCGACGAGGCCCGAAGCGCGGATCACGTTGCGCAGCGGCGGCAGCCCGTCCGGTGTGCTCAAGGCACGCCCTCGGCACAAGCGCGCATGACGTCCGCCAGGCGCAGAGCCTCGATCAGGCTGCGGGGGCTCGCTTTGCCGGTGCCCGCGAGGGCGAAAGCTGTGCCGTGGTCGGGAGAGGTGCGCACGAAGGGGAGCCCGAGGGTGACATTGACGCCGGTGTCGAAGGCGAGGGTCTTGAACGGGATCAGCGCCTGGTCGTGATACATGGCGACGGCCACGTCATAAGTCTTGCGCGCCTCGGCATGGAACAGGGCGTCGGCGGAGTGCGGACCGGTGACGTGGAGGCCTTTGCCGCGCGCCGCTTCGATGGCCGGGGCGATGATGTCGATCTCTTCGCGCCCCAGGGTTCCGTCCTCGCCCGCATGCGGATTGAGCCCGGTGACGGCGATGCGAGGCTTGCCGATGCCGAAATAGCGCTTGAGGTCGCGCGCCGTGGTCACCAGCGTCTGCAGGATGAGGGCTGGGGTGAGGGCGGTCATCACCTGCTTTAGCGGGATATGGATGGTGACCGGCACCACTTTCATATCGCCGGCGACGAGCATCATCACGGCGTCGGATGGCTTCAGACCGGCGAGCTGTCCCAGAAACTCGGTATGGCCGGGAAAGGCGAAGCCCGTGCGGTAGAGCGCGGCCTTGCTGATCGGGTTGGTGACGACGGCGCCCGCATCGCCGGCGAGCACAAGGGCTACGGCACGCTCGATCGATTGCTGGATGGCCGATGCGGCTGCGGGGTCCGCATGCCCCGGAACCACCGTCCCGGTGACGGCGATCGGCAACACCGGCAGCGCCTTGGCGAAGACCTCCGATGCCGCGCCGGGCGTCTCGATGATTTCGACCGCGGTGGCGAGACCTAGCGCGCGGGCCCTGGCCGCAAGCAATTCTGGATCGCCCAGCAGAACAAATGGCGGGATCGGCTCCCGCAAGCGCGCCTGATGCGCCAGAAGAGTGATATCGGGGCCGATCCCGGCGGGATCGCCGAGCGTGAGGGCGAGCGGTTTATCGGCACGGTCCATTGCAGCCTGGCTGTCAGCGGGCCCGGGAGCGGCCTCCGCCACAACGGAAACGGCAAGCACGCTCCAGGTTCTTGGGTTGGCTGTCTAGGCCGATCCGGGGCCCAGGTCACCCGAAACCGTGACTAACGATATTCGATGAACGCATCTTGGCGCATGTCGCGCAACAGACCCTCGGCCCTGATCCCGAGCTCCTGCTCCATCAATTTGCTCTCGGCCTGCTGCCGCTGCTCCGGGTCGCCCTTGGCCGCGCGTTTGCCGCAGACCGCATAAGCCTCGATGGCGGAGCCTGAGATGGTGGGGGGCGTCATCTGGCCGACCTTCGCATTCATCACCAGAACGCGCGTGGGCTGGGAAAGCGACGAAGGCAGTTGATCTTGCAGCGTCTTGACGGTCATTCCCTTGATGCCCTGGGTCAACGTGCCGACCTTGGCGCAAGATTGCACCTTCGCCCGCACCGCCTCGAACTCGGCGAGTTGCTTGGCGATGGCGGCCTGATCGGCGCTGCCCGGAAGCTGGTATTTCACCTGGCGGAGCTGCAACGTGGTCTTCTCCTCCGCATCCGCATCCCCGCCGGTAAGCACCTTGTCCACGTCCGCGTCGCCGATAATCACGTCGCGGCGAAACTTCTTGCGCACGATTTCCTGCCACACGACCTGGGCCTTGATGCGGTCCCTGAGCGTCTTGATGTTGACGCCCATCTGACCGAGCGCGTTGGTCAGGCCCTGGACATCCATGCGGTTCGATTCCGCCATGCCAGCGATGACCTTGGACACATTGGCGTCGTCGGGGGTAATGCCGAGCTTCTTGCCCTCCTGGAGCTGCAGGCGCTCTTCGATCAGCATGTCGATAGCCTTCTTCTTCAGCGCCGGGGAGGGTTGCTCCTGGGTGGTGACGGCGAGGAAGCGCTGGCGCTGCTCGATGTCGTAGAGAGTGATGGGGTCGTCGTTGACCAGCACGACGATCGACTGTTCGGCCTGGGCTCGCGCCGGCGAGCTCAGGCCAACAAGCATGGCGAGCAGCGAAAGCGCCGCAATCACGCCAAAGGTCGAGCACTGAAGTCTGCTCAAATACGCCACTGTTCCAACGTGCGCCACGGTCCGGGGGAAGCCGCCGGCGCCCGTCTCCCTAATCGATCGTGTTCGACGCGTCTGGACCGAATGCGCCAAAGGCGTCCGTCTGGAACTGGTACGAGCCGAGATATTTCAGAGACAAGTTCACCATCACGCGCTGCTCTGGGGCGATGTCGCGATCCGTGATGTTGCTCTGCTCATAGGTCACCCCGAGGGTCAAGCAATCGTCCTGGTACCGGAGGCCCACACCGTCGCTGATGGTCTGTTGGTTTTGAAGGTCGTAACGGAGGCTGCCGAGCAGCGCCCAGGTGTCCGTGAGCGAAAGGGCACCTCGGCCCACGATCTCCTGACGCCGCTCGTTATTGTCGGTGCTAACCACCGTGGTGGTGTCGGGTGACACTGCGTCAGGTGCAATTTCGGCATAGTTGACCCGCATGTCGACGGGACCCAGATTCGCCGTCGTGCTGAGATCGGTTCGCATGACCTCAAGAGTATCCTTGTTGAAGCGCGCTTGTCCGGCGACCGCCAGATACCGGGCCGCCTGCACATACAGGCCGGTCACGTAATCCGAATAGCGCGTGCCAAGGCCGCTATTGAAGTCGAAGCTGTTTTGTCCGGCGATTTGGTAGCTCTCGCCGACGACGGCTCGCGCATAGGCGCCAGAATTGAATTGGGCCGTGTAGCGCATGCCGACATTGGCGCGCGTGCCGGTTTCGATGCGGTCGTAACCGGAGAACTTGTCGATGTCGAACAGAATGGTGTCGTCGAAGACAAGGCTCTTGGCATCCTCGTTGGGGATCTCGGATTGGTCGACGCCAACGGAATCAGGCCTGCCGATGATTTGAGCGATGGGCTCGAAGACATGGGCGAGACTGCCGGTGGTGGCGATGAATGGATAACGGTATTCGGCGCCTAGAACGGCATTGCCGCGGAACAGAGCGCCGCTCGATTCCAGATCGGTCTGGGGATCGACGAACTCGTTCACGCCGTAGACATCCCCTCTTAACTGAGCGAATGGCGTGTAAACCTGCCCGATGCGATCGATCATCTGGCGCCGCCATTTTGCCTGAGCGATGAAGCGATTCGAGTCGGTTCCGTCCGCATTCGCGAGGCTCATGATATTCGAGTCGAAGCTCAGTTCGCCGCCGACGATCGGTTGGTTGAGGATGTAGTTGTAGTCGATGATCGGATGCACGGTTGCGTCCGCAAGGGGGTCTTGGGTGCGGAGCAGGGTGCCGGTCTCGTAGAAACGCATGCTGGCGTAGTTGCGATCGTGCAGCCCTTCGATATAGGCCTGCGAAATGCGGTCGGTCTTGAGCTTGCTGTCGAGATTGTAATAGCGCCGGAACGTGTCGTCAGATTCGGCAATGGCATCCCATCCCCAGGACCAATAGGGATTGAGCGCGAACTTGCCCTTCGTGACGATGCTGCCGCGGAAGTCCTGTTGGGCCGGGGAAGCGAAGGTGCCGTCATTGAACACGCCGGCGAGATCGACGCGATAGCCGCCGCTCGCCAGGCGGTGGCGCCACGAGCCCTGCCAAAGGATGCCCGCCTGCGAGGTGTACATCGGCGCGAAGGTAAAATCGTAATTGTCGGCCAGCGCGAAATAATACGGCACGGTTACCGTGGTGCCGAGGGTGTCAGATTGGCTGGCTTGCGGCATCAAAAAGCCGGACTTGCGCTTCACGGTCGGATCGGCGCTCTGGAAATAGGGAAGCCAGATCACCGGCACGCCGAAGAGATCGAAGAAGGCGTTGCGATAGGTGATCGTCGCTGCGTCCTTCCGGTGGATGATCTTCTGCGCGCGAATGCGCCATGTGGGAGCCTTGTCGGGATTGTCCTCGCAAGGTTTGCAAGGCGTGAACCAGCCGTTCTGGAACACGGTAACGTTGCCAGCCTCGCGCGAGGCCGTGGCGGCGACGATTCGCGTGTCCTCCTTGGTCACGACCCGCAGCGCATCGATGAACCCATCGCGGAAGTCGTCGGTCAGCGTCATCTGGTTTGAGGTGATGATCGCGCCTTCCGGATCCTTGATGCGAACATTGCCCTTGGCCGCAAGCGTGTTGGCGTTGCGATCGTAGATCACCTCATCCGCAAGCAGCGTGTAATTGCCGTAATAGATTTCGACATTGCCCTTGGCCGTGACGCGATTGTTCTCATTGTCGTAGATCATCTCGTCGGCCTGCAGCAGCATGGGCTCGGTCGAGTCTATTTTCGGCGGCTTCAGGATCGTGCCGAGATCACTCTTTTCCTGCTTCTTCGCCAAGGCAGGGGCGGTCGCGCCGAAGCCGATGCAACAGACCAGCAGGCACGCCGAGAGGCGCAAGGTCCAGACGCCGAAGCACGCACCTGTTAGCGCGGCGAAGCCGGACTCGGCCCGGCGTGTGAGCGATGTGGTGTGGCGCGACATCACCCGTCCTCTTTGTATAAGAGCACGGTGAGCGCGATGCTCGCCGCTACGATGACGGGTACCCAAGCAGCAGCCATGGCCGAGGTCAGTCCCGCCATGGCGAAGTTCCGCGAGACTTCGGCCAGAACGAAGAAGGCGAAGCCGGCGGCGATTCCGCCAAGAGCGTTGAGCTGAACATTGCCGAAGCGAAACGCTCGCAGCGAGCAGGTGGCTGCGATCAGAACCATGGTCATGAGCAGGAACGGCCGCGACAGCAGGAGCTGGTACTGCACCCGGTATTGCGTAGCCGGAAGCCCGGCCCTTTCAGCAATCTCGATGAAGTTGGGCAGGTCCCAGAAGGAGATCGAGAACTCCGTGCCGAGACTGTCGCGCACCTGGGTCGGGGTGAGGTAGGTGCTGAGCAAATAGTGCTTGTACAGGATGGGCTCGTTGCCGACCGCGCTCACCCAGGCATCCTCGAGCTCCCAGCGGCCGTCCTTGAGCAACGCTCTGCGTGCCTCGATCCGCTCGGTCGGGGTCTGATCGGGGGCGTATTGAAACACGGTCACGCCGGTCAGCTCGAGGCCTTGATTGGACACGCGAAGCGCGTGGACGACAGAGGGACCGTCGGCTCCGTCCTCGCGCAGCCAGGCTCCGGCATTCTTGGTCTTGAGGAGAGATTCCTCCTTGTCGAAGGCACCGGCATAAAGCCGCTCGGCCTCGGCGCGCGCGGCCGCGGCGACGGGATTGTAGATCAGCACGAAGGCGATCCCGAGCAGGAAGGCCACGACCAGGGCAGGTAGCATGAACTGCCAGACGGAGACGCCGGCGGCGCGCACGATGATCAGCTCGGAAGAGCGGCTCAACATCAGGAAGATGCCGACCGTTCCGATCAGCACGGCAAAGGGCAGCGTCAGCTCGGAAAAGGAGGGGAGGCGAAGCAGCGTCATCCAGGCGAGCAGGAAGCCGGAAACCTCACCGTCGTAGTTGCCCGCGCGGCGCAGCATCTCGATGAAATCGACGAAGAAGATGAGAACGCAACAGACAGTGAACATCGCGAGCATCGCGATGAGGAAGCGCAATGAAAAATATCGCGCAAGCGTCCCCGCTGCACTGATGCCTGGCATCTGCGCTTTCACTTCGTTGTCATCCCCCGACCGGCCCACAATTTTATGTTCCCCAGCATGAAGTTAGGCTGGAGACTCAGTTTGGACCGCAGTTCTGGCGACATTCTAACGTGTGCCGCCATAGCCGCAACGAGAATCGCCCCAATTGGAATAGCATAGACCAGCGGCACGGCTGCCGCATTGAGCGTTACGAGGTTGGACGCCGTAAGCCCCGAGACCCTCAGACCGATCGCGATTCCGGCGGCCATGAGGATCTGCGCCCAGCGGCTCTCGCGGGTCGTGCGAGCATGGCCCAGAATTGCAACCGCGAGGAAGGCGAAGAGGAGGGGATAGAAGGGCGTGGTGAAGCGGTCGTGTATCTCAGTGCGAATTTGGCCGGCATTGCCTTTTCCCTTTAGAAGTTTGGGATCAGGATTGAGCAGTTCACTGAGATAACGCTCCCTTGGTCTTAGCTCCTTACTTGAGCTGTCCTTGGGGCTCACATCGGAAATATTCAGCATATATTGATCAAAAGCCACGATCTGAACGCCCTTTTCAGGGGATTTGGTTTCATAGCGATGAACGTGGCCATCGAACATCACCAGATAGGAGCCATCGTCATTGCTGACGATTCGGCCGCGCTCAGCGAGATAGCTCATCGTCTGCTTGTCGTCGCGCTCGTCCTGCACCAGCAGACCGAGCAGATCGCCGGTCTGTGACCGGTCGCGGATATGGAAGGTCAGACCCGGCTCGGTGCTGGAAAATCGGCCCGGCTGAAGCACTTGGGAGATCACATCGGCACGGACCTGGGTGATCAGGGTGCGTAGCGCCCGCATGCTCGCCGGCATCACGTAGAGATTGCTGATCAGGATCGCCACGCAGACCACCGAGCCGACAATCACGAAGGGCATGCCGATCCGCCAGATAGGGGCGCCCGCAGCCGTCATCACGATCAACTCGCTGTCTCCGTTCATGCGGTCGAGCGTGTAGAGGGAGGCCATCAGGATCGCGTTGGGGGCGATCAACGCCATCAGGCCGGGGAGGGTGAGGGCGGTCATCTTGAGAAACAGGACGAAGCCCTGTCCCTGGGAAACGATTAAATCGAGCTGTTTCAGCGCTGTTGCGAGCCAGACGATCGTGGTCAACGTCACCAGGATGATGACGAACGCATTGGTCACCTGCCGAAGAACATATCGGCTGAAGAGGGTCATGCCGCTTCTCTTGGGTCCCCGATCGACCCCATTCGGCGAGCGCGGTCAAGTTGCGCCGACCGCTTGGTGCCAAAGTCGATTCTCATCAGGGAAAGAGGGCCGAATTTCGGCTTTTTCGGCGCCTTGCATTCCGGTTCGCCAGGAACTAGGAAGATCGTCTTGAATTCCCCCCCGCTGTTGCAAAGCTGCATCAGTTGAGCGCGCCAATCACGCGCGTTTGTGGCGCTTTTCTGGGTGTTTGCTTGGGGCAAGCGGGGATGATCCTGATGGAGTGAGGGGTGACAGACCAAACTGCGATTTCCTTTGCTGGTCTCGATGTGCCCGAAGAGGGCGTCGTCGCGGTTCTGGCCGAGGAGGGGCCAAAGCTTGCGCCGGCGGCAAAAGGCCTCGACAAGACCTCGAAGGGGCTGCTCTCGCGGGCCGTCAATATCAGCGGGTTCAAGGGCAAGAAGGAAACCACGGTCGACCTCCTGGCCCCATCCGATTTCAAATTTTCGCGCCTCGTGCTGGTCGGGCTTGGCAAGACCGGCGACTATGGCAGCGAGGACTGGCTAAACCTTGGGGGCACCCTCCGCGGATTGCTGACCGGACGAGAGGGGCCCGCCGCCCACATCGTAGTCGAAGGCATCGGACGCGACGTCACGCCGGCCGATGTCGCGAATGTCGCGCTTGGCGCCATGCTGCGCGGCTACAAGTTCAAAAAGTACAAGTCCAAGCCGCGCAAGAAGAATGGCGCCGCCGCTGAGACTAACGAGAAGACCCTCAAAAAAATCGTCATCCATTGTGCCGACCCAAAGGCGGCTAACAAGATGTTCGTGTCGGCGCGGGCCATGGCCGAAGGCGTGATGCTCGCCCGCGATCTCGTCAACGAGCCCGCGAATGTGCTGGGCCCGGCTGAATTTGCCGCCCGCACCAAGGAACTCACCAAACTCGGCGTCCAGGTTGAGGTGCTGACCCCGGCCGCGCTGAAGCGGCTCGGCATGAATGCCTTGCTGGCCGTGGGGCAGGGGAGTGTGCGGCCAAGCCATGTGGTGGTGATGCAGTGGAAGGGCGGGGGGCCAAAGGGCGGCGACCCGGTTGTGTTTGTCGGCAAGGGCGTAACCTTCGATACCGGCGGCATCTCGCTCAAGCCTGCCGCCGGCATGGAGGACATGAAAGGCGACATGGCAGGTGCTGCTTGCGTCGTCGGTCTCATGCATGAACTTGCCCAGCGGAAGGCGAAGGTCAACGCCGTCGGCATTATCGGGCTCACCGAGAATATGCCGGGCGGCAACGCCCAGCGTCCGGGCGACGTCGTCACGGCGATGTCGGGCGTCACCATCGAGGTGCTCAACACCGACGCCGAGGGGCGCATGGTTCTCGCGGACTGCCTTTGGTATGCGCAAGACAGGTTCAAGCCGAAGGCACTCGTCAATCTCGCGACGTTAACCGGCGCGGTGATGGTAGCACTCGGCAAGGAGCATGCCGGGCTCTTTAGCAACAATGACGAGCTCTCCGACCGGCTGATCACCGCCGGCAAGGAGACAGGTGAGAAGCTGTGGCGCCTGCCGCTCGGACCCAAATACGACAAGATGATCGACTCCAAGGTTGCCGACATCAAAAACACCGGCGGCAAGTGGGGCGGCTCGATCTCCGCTGCGCAGTTCCTCCAGCGCTTCGTCAAGGAGGAGACTCCGTGGGCGCATCTCGACATTGCCGGCACGGCGATGGCGTCGGTCGACAGCGAAGTCAATCGGAGCTGGGGCTCTGGCTTCGGCGTGCGTCTGCTCGATCAGCTGATCCGAGATTATTACGAGCGGGCGTGAGGCCGTGACGCGGACCCACGCACAATGTCGGCCGCCGCTCTCATCCAGCCATAAATTTTCCATAATATACCTTATGCGAATCGAGCATGTCTGGGAAGTTCGCTGGAATCGAGCTATCCACTTGAATGTGCGTTGGAATTAGCCGTGTCGACGTTGCGCTCTGCCGGGTGACACGAGATGGCCGCCGACGAGCATCGTCCCTATCGCATCGAGGATTTGCTTCGCGTCATGGCGCGGTTGCGCGATCCGGAGAGCGGATGCCCTTGGGATGTCGCGCAAAGCTTTGAAACGATCGCGCCATACACCATCGAGGAAGCCTATGAGGTTGCCGACGCCATTGCGCGCGGCGATCTCGACCATCTGAAAGACGAGCTCGGCGATCTGCTGCTCCAGGTCGTCTATCACGCGCGCATGGCCGAGGAGCGCGGACACTTCGACTTCGGCGGCGTGGTTGACGCGATCACGCGGAAGATGGTTTGCCGGCATCCTCACGTGTTCGAGGATGCGAGCTTGCGTGACGGCTTTATGGAAAGCGATGCGTGGGAGCGGATCAAGGCGGAGGAGAAGGCTGCGCGCGGCGTAACGGGTCAGGGATCGATCCTTGACGATGTCGCGGTCGCCCTCCCCGGGCTCAGCCGCGCGGTGAAGCTGCAAGAACGCGCCGCGCGCGTCGGTTTCGATTGGCCTTCGCTTGCGCCGGTTCTGGCCAAGGCCGAAGAGGAAATCGGCGAGCTGAAGACGGCGATCGCCGAGGAGGCTGGGACTGCCTCGTCGCGGAAGGTGGCGGAGGAATTCGGCGATCTGCTCTTCGTCATGGCCAATCTCGCGCGACATCTCAGGATCGATCCGGAGGCAGCGTTGCGCGGCGCGAATGCGAAGTTCATGGCGCGTTTCGCAAGGATCGAGGCGGCGCTTCGCGCCGAGGGCCGATCGCCGGAGGACGCGACGCTCGAAGAGATGGATCAGCTCTGGGATGACGCCAAGGCGCAAGAGGCCTCGAAAGAATGACTATTCCGCCGGGAGCCGTAGGCGCTCGCTGCCGGCCATGAGTTGTAGGCGGTGGCGCTTTTCCGGCGCCACGCGGAGGCGAAAATGGGTGACGCCGTCGCCGAGAGCGGAGCGCTCCAGCACCTCGCAATTCTCGTGGATCCAATTCGACAGAGCGCCCTCGCCGGGTCCAAGTGTCAGGTCGACGCTTTCGCGGCGGCGATTGAGCCGCGTTTCGATCTCGCCGAGAAGCGCCTCGAGCCCCAAGCCTGAGACGGCGGAGACGAGGCAAGGCCGCTGCGGTTTGCGCGCGCTCTCATTCTCGATCCGGGTGACGCCGGCCGGATCGAGAAGTTCGGCCTTGTTCCAGACCTCGAGCAGGCGCTCGGGCTCGGCGTCGGCATCGATACCAAGCTCGGCCAACACGGCATTGACGTCGGCCCGCTGGCTGGCGCTCGTCTCGTCGGCAATGTCGCGGATATGCAGGATCAAGTCGGCTTTCTGCACTTCCTCCAGTGTCGCGCGGAAAGCTGCGATCAGCGTTGTCGGCAGATCGGAGATGAAGCCGACGGTGTCGGACAGCACCGCCTTCGATCCGCGCGGCAGACTAATCGCGCGATGGGTAGGATCGAGGGTGGCAAACAGGGTGTCCTCGGCCAGCACCTTGGCGCCGGTCAGCGCGTTGAACAAAGTGGACTTCCCGGCATTGGTATAGCCGACGAGAGCGACGGCGGGATAAGGCACCCGCGCCCGCGATTTTCGATGCAGGGCGCGGGTGCGCCGGACCTGCTCGAGCTCGCTGCGGATCATCTCGATGCGATCGCCGATGATGCGCCGGTCGGTTTCGATCTGGGTTTCGCCCGGGCCGCCGAGGAAGCCGAAGCCGCCGCGCTGCCGCTCCAGATGGGTCCATGAGCGGACGAGCCGGCTCTTCTGATAGACGAGATGCGCGAGCTCTACTTGCAGGCGCCCTTCCCGCGTCCGCGCCCGCTCGCCGAAGATCTCCAGGATGAGGCCGGTGCGGTCGAGGACCTTGGCGTTCCAGGCGGTCTCGAGATTGCGCTGCTGCACGGGGGTGAGCGGATGATCGACGATCACCAGTTCGGCGTCCTCGGCGCGGATCAGTCCCTCGAGCTCCGCGACCTTGCCGGAGCCGAACAGGGTGGCGGGCCGCGGCTTGGGCAGTGGTACCAGGCTGTGCGCGCGCACATTGAGGTCGATCGCGCGCGCCAGTCCCAACGCCTCCGCGAGCCGCGCCTCCGGCACTCGCGTGGTGATGGGCTTTTTCTCTGCCGCGCCGGCCGTCCCTCGCGCTTGACGGCTGAAGACCGGCTCGACCACGACGGCCCTGGTGGGATGGCCGGAGGACGCGCTGCGCGGCCCGCGCTCGGCTGTCGACCGCTTCTTGCGCTTCAAAGCTCTGGGATCAGTGGGGCGCAACTAATCCACGGCACCTTCCGCGTCGCCGAACTCTGTAAGCTGAATCGGTTGACCGGGCATGATGGTCGAAATCGCATGTTTGTAGACGAGCTGCGAATGCCCATCCCTGCGCAGGAGGACGCAGAAATTGTCGAACCACGTCACGACGCCCTGCAGCTTCACGCCGTTCACCAGAAATATGGTCAGCGGCGTCTTTTGCTTGCGAACGTGATTGAGAAACGTGTCCTGCAGACTTTGCGTGCGTTCTGTCGCCATGGGCTTCCCCGTCCCTTAGGTCCACGCTTACGCTGATGAAGGCCCCGAGCCGGTGTAAAAGCTCGCGGTCGGTTGCATTAGACGCGATTGAGAGGCGTTACCGCAAGAGCCGTTATGAGATTGGCCGCGTAGAAGTGGCACTGGAAGGCCGTAAATCTAGCGAAGCGCCACGCCTCTTTCGTTGGAATTGACGCCGAGGGCGCGCAATTTGCGGTGCAGCGCCGACCGCTCCATGCCCACGAATTCGGCCGTTCGCGAGATATTGCCGCCGAATCGGTTGACCTGGGCGAGGAGATATTCGCGCTCGAAGATCTCTCTGGCATCACGCAAGGGAAGCGACATCAGGTGCTCGCCCCCTGCCCCATTGGGCGATAGCGGAACTGGAGAGATGATCTCGTCGGGCAGCATGTCGGCGGTGATGATGCTGTCGGCCTCGCCGCCAACGAGAATCATCAGCCGCTCGATGTTGTTGCGAAGCTGCCTCACATTGCCGGGCCAATCGTGGGACTGAAGCACGGCCATGGCGTCCTCGCCGATGCGGCGTGGCGCAAGGCCGGAAGCGATGGATATGGTTTGCACGAAATAGCGAACGAGCTCGGGAATGTCCTCGCGGCGGTCGGTGAGGCCTGGAACCCTGATCGGCACCACGTTCAGGCGGTGGAAAAGATCCTCGCGCAGACGGCCCGACGACATCTCCTTCTGCAGTTCGCGGCTGGTCGAAGAGATGACGCGCACATCCACATGCACCTTGGGCCCGCCCCCCAACCTTTGGAACCGCTGCTCCACCAGGACGCGCAGGATCTTGCCTTGCGTCTCGAGCGGCATGTCGCTGATCTCGTCGATGTAGAGGGAACCGTTATGAGCCTCTTCCAGCGCCCCGACCTTGCGGGGGCCCGATCCCAGCCCCTCCTCGGTGCCGAACAGTTCAAGTTCCACGCGGTCGGGCACCATGGCGGCGGCATTCAGAGGGACGAATGGTCCATCGGCGCGGGCCGACTTCATGTGCATGACCCGAGCGGCGAGCTCCTTGCCGCAGCCCGACGGGCCTGAGATCAGCACGCGGCTGTTGGTCGGAGCAACCTTGTCGATGGATTGCCGAAGCTGATTCATCGAGGTCGAATGGCCGATCATGTCAAAGCTGTAAGCGCTCCGCTCGCGCAGTTCCCGGTTCTCGCGTTTCAGCTTGGATGCTTCGAGGGCGCGTGTCGTGATGAGCACGAGGCGATCAACCTTGAAGGGCTTCTCGATATAGTCATAGGCGCCGCGCCTGATCGCAGCGACGGCGGTCTCGATATTGCCGTGGCCGCTGATGATCACGACCGGCAAATCGGGGTGACCGCGCTTGATTCGGTCGAGTAGTTCGAGCCCGTCGAGCTTCGAGCCCTGCAGCCAGATGTCCAGGATCACCAAAGACGGCCGCCGCTCCTCGATCGCGGCAAGCGTCTCGTCGCTGTCCTTCGCGAGTCGCGTGCCATGGCCTTCGTCCTCAAGAATGCCAGAGATCAACTCTCTAATATCGGCTTCGTCGTCTACGACGAGGATGTCTGACGCCATCGGTTGCTTTCTCCTCTCACTCCGCCGCCTCGGGCGCCTTCACCTCTTGGGCGCCTTCGCTTTCGCTCGCCTCGGTGCCGGCGCGAACCTCTTCCGAATCCCGAATGGGGATGTCCATCCGCACCGAAGCGCCTTGAATCTTACCCTCCCGTTTCGGCGCATCGGCGAGATGCAATGAGCCGGCATGCTGCTCGGTGATGCGCTGCACGATGGCCAATCCTAGCCCCGTCCCCTTGGTTCGCGTCGTCATATAGGGCTCGACCAGCCTTTGCCGGTTCTCCTTCGGCAGTCCGCAGCCATTGTCTATGATGGTGATTTGCAGCCTCTCCCCCTTGGCCCGCACCTTGGCGGTGATATGCCCCTTGTCGGCGCGATCGGGCTCGGCTTCGAGCGCGGTGTCGATGGCCTCGCTCGCATTCTTGACCAGATTGGTGACGGCTTGGGTCAAAAGGCGGTGATCGGACAGCGTGATGGCCGGCTTGTCGGGAAGGTCGAGGTCGAAGGTGATCTCGGGCCGGCTCACTTGGAACAGGAAGACCGCCTCACGCACGATGTCCCGCAAATCGTGGGGCTCCATCACCGGCTTCGGCATGCGCGCGAAGGACGAGAACTCGTCAACCATGCGGCCGATATCCGACACCTGGCGAATGATGGTGTCGGTGCATTGATCGAACACCTCGCGGTCCTTGGTGATGGAATCGCCGTATTTGCGGCGGATGCGCTCGGCCGAAAGCTGGATCGGCGTCAGCGGGTTCTTGATCTCATGGGCAATGCGGCGTGCCACGTCGGCCCAGGCGGTGCTGCGCTGGGCGCTGACGAGCTCGGTAATGTCGTCGAACGTCACGACATAACCTTGCGCCTCCTGCTCGCTTCCTTCCGTGGTGACGCGAACGGCGAAATTGTGCTCCGAACCCCCGCGGTGGAGCGAGATCTGGTCGGTGACGAGGTGCTTGCCCTGGTTAAGCGCCCGCTTCATCACGGGCGCGAAGCCGGGGACGGCGGTGGCGAAAAGCTTGCCGGTGAGAGCCTTCTCCTTCACGCCCAAGAGTTTCTCGGCCGAGCGGTTGACGAGCGTGATCGTCCCGTCGGCCTCCAGACCAACTACCCCGGCGGTGACGCCGGAGAGCACCGCCTCCATGAAGCGTCGCCGCTCATCCAGGGTGCTATTGGCGCCGACCAGCGCGTCGCGTTGGGTCTTGAGCTCCGAGGTCATGGTGTTGAATGTGTCGCCAAGCACGGCGAGATCGCCGTCCGCCGGGCGGGTGTGGACCTCGACCCCGAGATCGCCTCCCGAGATCCGCTGCGCCGCGCCCATCAGCTGCCGGATCGGCGCCACGAGGCGATTGGCGAACCACATGCCGATCCAGATGGCGGACAGAAGCAAGGTCAAGGCGATGGCCACATACATGAGCCCGAAAGCTACCTGCACGCCGGTGCGCCGCTGCTCGAGCATCTGGTATTCGGCGGCGTTGGCGCGGGTCTCGCGCAATTGTTGCAGCACGCGCGCATTCACCGGCCGGATGACATAGAGATAGGTGTCGCTGAAGTTTTCGAGCGCCTTGATGGCGCCGACCAGCGCCGTCTGCCCGGGTGCGATCACGATCGCCTGGCCGTCCTTGGCCAGGTCCATGGCCGGCTTTGGCGGCGCCTGATAGGGAACGTCCTTCAACGTGGCCGCGGTCGCGAGGATCTTCCCCTCACCGTCGATAAGATAGGCGATGGGAAGAGCCCGGATCGAGGCCTGCGCGGCAAGGAAATTGCCGAAGGCTTGGGGCCGCGACTTCACCAGATTGACGGCTTCGTCGATGTCCTTGGCCATGCCGAGGGTGTCGGCGCGGATCACTTGGCCATGCTCTTGGACATAGGCCGTGGCCACCTCGGTCGAGTTCTGGATGATCGACTTGGTCCGGACGGAGAACCAATGGTCGAGGCCGCGGTCGAGCGAGACGCTGGCAAACACGGCGAGCAGAATGGCCGGCACCACCGCGATCACGCTGAACAGGCTGACGATGCGAACATGGAGTTGCGCGCCCGCCGCCTGCCGCCGCCGTGCAAGCCAAAGGCCGGTCACCTGCCAGGCGATGATCATCACCATGGCGAGCACCAGCACCAGGTTGATGAGCAGCATGCTCACCACGACGAGGTGGGTCGGCACGATCGGGGTTAGGCCGGTCAGGATGACGTAGGTCGCAAGGCCCGAGCCAAGCGACAGCATCATGGTGATCAGGCCGAGCGTGAAGGGCAACCGGCGTCCGGGTCGAGCCGGGTCCCGGGCCGAGCCCGCAAGCAAGGCCGGGTCCGACTGCTCGTGGGAGCTACCGTTGCGGGGAAGGCCCTCGCTTCGGCGCAGCCGCCAGAACGCCAAGCTTTCCAATCCTGTTCGCCACGAATTCAACTACTCGACCCCCTCTCCCTCGCTCGCCCAGCCGTGACAATGAGGAAGTCAGCCTAGTCTAAGCGCTGATGCAATAAGATCACAATGTGGCGCTATGGCGACATTTTCAACTTGTGGTGCTTCGGCATCACAGCGGCTTCTAAGCCGTTTTTCGCTGAATCTGGGCGCTAGAGGCCTGGCGTTCGAATGACCTTGACGCCGAGGTCGCGGATTTTCTTGCGCAGAGTGTTGCGATTGAGGCCGAGGAGGTTGGCGGCGCGGATCTGGTTGCCTCGCGTCGCGGTCAGCGCCGCCGTGATCAGAGGAAGCTCGATTTTGCGCAGCACGCGGGTGTAAAGCCCCGCCGGCGGGAGATTCTGGTCGAAACTCATGAAATAGTCCGAGAGAAAGCGCTCGACCAACTCGGAGAGATCGCCGGTCCGCTCGGCCGCCTCGGCGAAGGGGGTGCGGCCGGCGCTCGCAAGCTCGCTTTCGACCATTTCGCCGGTGATGGTGTCTTGCGCGTAGATCGCCGACAGACGCCGCACGAGGTTCTCGAGCTCGCGGATGTTTCCCGGCCAGTGATAGCGCTTGAGCCTTTCGATCGCGACCTGTTCGAAGGTCTTGGGCGGCAGCCCCTCCTTCTCGGCGATGCCGAGAAAGTGCCTTACCAGATCGGGGATGTCCTCCAGCCGTTCGCGCAGAGGCGGAAGCCTGAGCGGCACCACGTTCACGCGGTAGAACAGATCCTCGCGGAACAGGCCCTGATCGATCTGCTGCTGCAATTCCCGATTGGTGGCGGCGATGATTCTGACATTGGTGCGGATGGGCGTGCGCCCGCCGACCGTCGTGTATTCGCCTTGCTGCAGCACGCGGAGCAGGCGAGTCTGCGCCTCCATCGGCATATCGCCGATCTCGTCGAGGAAGAGGGTGCCCCCCTCGGCCTGCTCGAAGCGGCCGATGTGACGGTTCTGAGCGCCGGTGAACGCGCCCTTCTCGTGTCCGAACAGTTCCGACTCGATTAGCTCGCGAGGGATCGCCGCCATGTTGATGGCGACGAACGGGCCGTTGCGGCGCTTGCCGTATTCGTGCAACGCGCGGGCAACGATCTCCTTGCCCGTTCCCGACTCGCCCGTGATCATCACCGTCAAATCGGTCTGAGTCAGTCGCGCCAGGACGCGATAGATGTCCTGCATGGCGGCGCAGCGGCCGATCAGGGGCAGGCCATCGCTCGGCTCGACGGTGGCTCGCGGCACCTTTCGCCTCGGTTCGGCGAGCGCGCGTCCGACCACGGCGATCAGCTCGTTCAGGTCGAATGGTTTCGGCAGATATTCGTAGGCCCCCCGCTCCGTCGCGGTGATCGCGGTCATGAACGTGTTCTGCGCGCTCATCACGATAATGGGCAGGTCAGGCCGGAGCTTCTTGACGCGCGGGATGAGGTCGAAGGCGTTCTCGTCCGGCATCAGCACGTCGGTGATGACGAGGTCGCCCTCGCCTTGGCTGACCCAGCGCCACAGGGTCGCGGCATTGCCGGTGGCGCGCGGCGCGTAGCCAGCACGCGCCAGGGCCTGGTTCAACACCGTGCGGATAGCGGCGTCGTCATCGGCGATGAGGATGTTGCCCTTGGCCATGCTTAAGCGTGCCCCCCTTGCGCCGTTTCCGTCTCGGACATCGGCATCAGCGCGCGAAAGACCGTCTGCCGGGCCCGCGAGTCGCATTCGATGATGCCGCCGTGGTCGCCGATGATCTTCGCGACCAAGGCCAGCCCGAGGCCGGTGCCTGAGGGCTTGGTGGTGATGAATGGATCGAACAGATGCGGCATGAGGTCGGTCGGCACGCCGGCGCCGTTATCTTCAACGGCGATTTCGAGCGGCAGGCTCACGCGCGCCTGGCTGCCCGGGACCGAGAGGCGGACGCCTGGACGGAACGAGGTCGTGAGCGTGATCTGCCCGTCGGGCCGCTCGCCGATAGCTTCGGCCGCGTTCTTGATCAGATTGAGAAAGGCCTGGATCAGCTTGTCGCGGCTGCCCGGGACCGGCGGCAGCGAGGGATCGTAATGCTCGACGATCTTGATCTGGCGGGCGAAGCCGGTGCGGGCGATTTGTTTCACATGGTCGAGAACGTCGTGGATGTTGACGGGCTCGCGCTGTAGCGGCCGCTCGTCGCCAAAGATCTCCATCCGGTCCACCAGCTTGCAGATACGGTCGGACTCGGCGCAAATGAGCTGCGTTAGGGTGCGGTCGGAATCGGTCCTTTCGCTTTCGAGAAGCTGGGCCGCGCCCCTGATGCCGGAGAGCGGGTTCTTGATCTCATGTGCGAGCACGGCCGCGAGCCCGGAGACGGAGCGCGCGGCGCCGCGATGGGTCAGCTGGCGTTCGATCATTTGCGCCATGCTTCGCTGTTGCAGCATCATCAGCACGCGGCCGGGCACCTCCGGCAGCGGCCCCGCGTAAAGATCGACGAGCTTGGGCGCGTCGAAGCGGTAGGAACCCAGATCAACGCCATATTCATTGACCGTGCTGCCATTCCGCTGCACCTGCTCGACCAGGGCGATGAGCGGACTGCCAAAGGCGACGACATCGGCGAGCGTGCGGCGGCAGAGAACCACGGCGCTCGTCTGAAAGAAGTCCTCCGCGGCGGCGTTGACATATTCAATGCGGAGTTCGCTTCCGATTACGAGAAGGGGGTGTGGCAGCGCGCCGAGAAGCGCTTCTGTCGGAATTTGAGGCGCAGGGCGACGTGGACCTAGCTTTTTGGTAGAGGCACCCAAGCAGTGTATCCTTCGGCTAGGAGAGCGCGATTTGCACAAGGAATATGCAGTGATTTCCCTTGATCTATTATTGGGCAGAATATTGAGGAATTGATGCGGGAGCAACACGACAATTGCCGCAGTGCAAAAAAACTCTGTGGAGCGCCCGCATGAGCGTCGCGGCCCTCATCGTGGCGGCTGGACGTGGCGCCAGAGCCGCACCGCAGAACGCTTCGATCCCAAAGCAATATTCGTTGATCGGCGGGGTGCCGATGCTGGCTCGCAGCATCGGTGCGTTTGTCCGTCATCCACATGTGGATGAGGTGATCGTGGCCATCCACCCCGAGGATGCAATGCGCTATGCAGCGGCGTCCGAGGGCTTTGCCGAGCGGCTGCTTCCACCGGTTTCAGGGGGCGCGCGCCGCCAGGAGTCGGTTCATGCCGGGCTCGAAGCCCTTGCCGCCCGGCCACCCGATGAGGTTCTGATCCACGACGCGGCGCGGCCTTTCGTCGATGCCGGGCTGATCGACCGGGTCCTTGGCAGTCTCAAATCACATGCGGGCGCCCTCCCCGGCCTGCCCGTCGCCGATTCCCTGAAGCGTGAAAGCGGGGGCCGGGTGATCGGCTCGCTTGAGCGCGACGGGCTGTGGCGGGCGCAAACGCCGCAAGGATTCCGCTTCGAGGTTATCCTCGCCGCCCATCGCGCCGCCGCTTCGGAGGTTAATGCGAGTTTCACCGACGATGCCGGCATCGCCGAATGGTTTGGTCTCGACGTGGCTTTGGTCGAAGGCTCGGAGGAAAATCGCAAGCTGACAACGGCGGAGGATATCGAGAGCGCTGATGAATTGCTCCGGCTTCGCGCGGCGCATGGCCAGGGCACGCCCCGCGTCGGCTCAGGCTATGACGTGCACGCCTTCGGGCCGGGCGATGCCGTCATCCTGTGCGGGGTTCGCATCCCGCACAGCAAGAAGCTCGTCGGCCATAGCGACGCCGATGTCGGCATGCACGCCCTGACCGACGCCCTGCTCGGCACCATCGCCGATGGCGATATCGGCGTTCATTTCCCGCCAGCGGACGCGCGCTGGCGGGGAGCCGCTTCCGAGCTCTTCCTCAAAGACGCGGGCGACAGGCTCAGGGCGCGCGGCGGCACCATCCTCCATGTCGATCTCACCTTCCTGTGCGAAGCCCCGCGCATCGGGCCTTACCGGGATGCAATGCGGGCGAATCTGGCCGAGGCTCTCGGACTCGACCTCAGCCAGATCAGCATCAAGGCCACCACCAATGAGGGGCTTGGCTTCATCGGCCGTGGCGAGGGTATCGCCGCCATGGCCACGGCAACGGTTCGTCTGCCATGATCGGCCTCGCATGAGCGATGACCTCAAGATAGATCAGCGGGTGATCGCGCGCGCCGCGGCGCTGCTCGATGCGTGCCGCGAGTGCGGAGAGCTGGTCGCCACGGCGGAGTCCTGCACCGGCGGGCTGGTCGCGGCCACCCTCACCGCCATCCCCGGCTCCTCCGACGTGTTCGAGCGAGGCTTTGTGTCCTATTCGAACGCCGCCAAGAGCGAAATGCTCGGCGTCCCGGTGTGGCTGATCGAGCGGCACGGCGCGGTCAGCGAGGACGTCGCCCGCGCCATGGTTGGAGGGGCGCTGACTCATTCGCGCGCCACCATCGCGGTCGCCGTGACCGGCATCGCCGGCCCGGGCGGCGGGGCGGTCGATAAGCCGGTCGGCCTTGTGCATTTCGCCGCCGCCAGGCGCGACGAGCCCGTCAGGCACGAGCGGGTTCTGTTCGGCGATATCGGCCGAGGTGAGGTCAGGTGCGAAAGCGTTGCGCGCGCCCTCGATTTGCTTGCCTCATTGTTGTGAGGCGAAGGATGGCGGCCGCACGCCATAGATCGCGTCGGCCCGCGCCTCAAAGGCGGCGGTGTAGCGCCGCACGACTTTGTCGAAGAGCCCCCCCATCAAGCGCTCGAGCAGGCGCGAGCGAAAGCTGTAGGCTATGTAAAAATCGACCTCACAGCTCCCCGGGGTCAAGGGCTCGAATCGCCATCGGTTCTCGAGAAATGAGAACGGCCCGTCGAGGTAATGCACGACGATGCTGCGGGTCTCGGGGTCGAGCATGACTTCGGTGGTGAAGCTCTCTCGGATCAGCTTGTAGCCGATCACCATGGTGGTGGAGAGCACCTCCTTGCCGTCGCGCCACTCGCGGCGTCTAAGCTTCAATTCCTCGCATAGCGGCAGGAATTTCGGATAGCTCTCCACGTCGGCCACGAGCGCGAACATCTTGTCCGCCGCATGGGCGATGGGGTGCTTGGTCTCGTAAATATGCATCGAGGGCTAGGTCGCGGGGTCCAGGATTCGCTAGCGGATCGCGGCGGCCTCGCGGGCCGCTTTGAGCCGCGCGAAGTCCTCGGCTGCATGGTAGGAGGACCGGGTGAGCGGGCTCGCCGCCACCAGCAGGAAGCCCTTGGCCTTGCCTTCGTCGCGGAGCGCATCGAATTCCTCAGGCGTGACGAAGCGGTCAATGGCGGCATGTTTCCGCGTCGGCTGCAAATACTGGCCGATGGTGAGAAAGTCGACTGCGGCGTTCCGCAAATCGTCCATCAATTCAATCACTTCCGCCGCCGTCTCGCCCAAGCCCAGCATGATGCCGGACTTGGTGAAGACGCTGTCGTCCAATGTCTTGGCCCGGCGGAGCAGGCTCAAGGATTGCCTGTATTCAGCCCCCGGACGGATGCGCCGGTAAAGCGATGGCACCGTTTCGAGATTGTGGTTGAACACATCCGGCCGTGCCGCCATCACCGTTTCCAGCGCACCCTCTTTGCGTATGAAATCGGGGGTCAGGACCTCGATGCTGGTCGCGGGCGCTTCCCGTCTGATCGCCACGATCGTCTCGGCGAAATGGGCCGCCCCACCATCTGCCAGATCGTCGCGGTCGACCGAGGTCACCACCACATGCTCAAGTCGAAGCTCGGCTATTGCTCGGGCCACGCGTTCGGGCTCGGACGGATCGGGCGGCATCGGCCGACCCGTCCGCACATTGCAGAAGGCACAGGCCCGAGTGCAGGTGTCGCCCAAGATCATGACCGTGGCGTGCCGCTTGCCCCAGCACTCGCCGATATTCGGACAGGCCGCCTCCTCGCACACGGTATGGAGCCCGTGCCGGCGCAGGACCGCGCGGGTCTGGTCGAAGGCATGCGCACCCGGCGCCCGAACACGGATCCAGGCGGGCTTGGGGAGCATGGGCGTATCGGGCAGCCGCGCCTTCTCGGGATGGCGCAGGCGGCCCGCATTTACGCTATCGAACAAAGTGACCATGACGTTCCGCTGTTCTGGCCGTTATGTCGTTCCCCTGAACCTCCGCCAGACCCAGAGCAGGAGTATGGCGCCGATGGTGGCGACCAGGAGATTGCCGAGCCAGCCGTAGAACTCGATTTTCAAGAGCCCGGCGAGCGAGCCGCCAACGAAGGAGCCGGCGATGCCGACGAGCAGATTGGTCAGCAGGCCATGATCGCTCGCGGTTACCTTTTCCGCGATATAGCCGGCGAGAATGCCGATGACGAGCATGCCGAAAAAGCCCACGCCCGGCATCGACAGAAGTCCATGAGCCTCAGGTTCCATTCGAGTCTCCCAGGATTGAACCAGCTGCAACGCTTCAACAGGGGCCCCGCGACTCGTTGGGCCTCGCGCCTAATATAGGCTATCTCGGCCGGCACAACAGCGCAGGGCTCACCTGCCCCGGATCTGCTGCCAGACATAGAGGCAGACGATGGCGCCTGCGGTGGCGACTACGACCTCGCCGATGACATTGTGCGCCGTGAGCCCGAGCAGCGTGGCGATGAATCCGCCCACCATGGCGCCGACAACGCCGATCAGCAGATTCATCCAGAGGTCCTGCTCGCGCCCCATGTAAAACGAGGCGATGGCGCCGGCGGCGAGACCTGCGGCGAGAAAGACGACCAAGCCCAAGATCAGCTGCATATTCGGTGCTCTCCTTCCTTGCCTGCGCTGGGACCCCCGGGGGCGGCTTGCCGCATCTAGATATGCAGCGCGCGGCCATAAGCGTCGAGCACGGATTCGTGCATCATCTCCGACAGCGTCGGATGGGGAAAGATGGTGGAGATCAGCTCGGCTTCGGTCGTCTCCAGGCGCTTGGCGATGGCAAAGCCCTGGATCAGCTCGGTGACCTCCGCCCCGATCAGATGCGCGCCGAGAAGCTCCCCGGTCTTGGCGTCGAAGATGGTCTTAATCAGCCCCTCGGTCTCGCCCAGCACGATCGCCTTACCGTTCGCCTGATAGGGAAAGCGACCGACCCGGAGCGCGCGGCCCTCGCTCCGCGCGGCCTCCTCGGTGAGGCCGAGGCTCGCGATCTGCGGCGAGCTATAGGTGCAAGCCGGAACCCCCGTTTTGTCCAACGGGTGTACGCCCTCGACGCCGGCGATCTTCTCGACGCAGAGGACGCCTTCATGACTCGCCTTGTGGGCAAGCCATGGCGGCCCGACGACGTCGCCGATGGCGTAAAGGCCGGGGACGCCGGTGCGGCACCATTGGTCGATGACGATATGCCCCTTCTCGACACGAACACCCTCCTGCTCGAGCCCGAGCCCCTCGACATTGCCGGCGATCCCGATGGCGAGAATGACGCGATCCACCGTCAGTTCCTCGCTGGCGCCATTCGCTTGTTTCAGGCGCGCGGTAACGCGGTCGTTTTCGGGCGCAATCGCCTCCATTGTTGTGGCGGTGTGGATGGTGATGCCTTGCTTGGCGAAAGCTTTGTGTGCAAGCGAGGAAATTTCCGCATCTTCGCTTGGAAGGATGCGATCGAGCATCTCCACCACGGTGACATCGGCGCCGAGCCCGCGATAGAAGCTCGCAAATTCAATGCCGATGGCGCCGGAGCCCACGATCAACAGCGACTTGGGAAAGCTCTCCGGCACCATGGCTTCCTTGTAGGTCCAGATCAGCCTGCCATCGGCTTCGAGCCCCGGCAGCTCCCGCGCGCGGGCGCCGGTCGCGATGATGATATGCTTGGCTTCGATCTGGGGAAGCTCTTGGCCGTCCTTGCCCGTGATGGCGATGCGCCCCTGTCCCAGCAGCCGCGCGGTGCCGTCGATCACCACGATCTTGTGTTTCCGCATCAGATAGGCGACGCCGTTCGACAGGCGCGCCGCGACTTTGCGGCTCCGCTCGACCACGCGGGCGAGGTCGAAGCGAACATTATCGGCGGCAAGGCCGAACTCCGGCGCGTGCTGCATCGATCGATAAAGCTCCGAGGTGCGAAGCAGCGCCTTGGTCGGAATGCAGCCCCAGTTGAGGCAGATGCCGCCGAGATGCTCGCGCTCGATGATGACCGTCTCGAGCCCGAGTTGGGCCGCGCGGATGGCGGCGACATAGCCGCCGGGTCCGGCGCCGATCACGGCAAGGTCGAAGCTGGTTTCTGCCATCGGCGGTGATCTTACTCCGTTGTGAGGGGCTTGACGCTTCGGGCTTGAGCGCGGGCCAAGACGACGCTCAGGATTTTCCACTGCGCGAGGACCGCGAGCGCGCCCGGGACGAATAGCGTGAGCGTGGTGCGCACGTTTGGATAGGGCTCAAGCCCGAACGCTTGCCATGATTCCACCAGGGCGATGCCGAGGAACGCCAGCAGAGGCGGGAGCAGCAGGAGCATCCCGGCCAGAAGCGTGACCCGATTGCTGGCGACGAAGAGGATCACGCCAAAGATGACGGGCCCAAGCAGGCTCCAGATGATGACGGCGTAACCGCCGATGGCCTCGTCCAGATTGCAGGCGAGCCCTTCGCCCTGGCAGGGCATCAGCGAGGCGATCTCGCTCACGCCTAGTCCGATCGGGAGCGAAAGCGCGGCGGCGAGGAAGAGTCCCAGAAGCAGCCGCACCGCTTTATCCGCCCGCCATCGGCAATGCTTTCGCCATCAACAGCCAATCTCCACCATGGGGGCATCCTGGAAATAGGACCACCGGCTCGCTGGCAACGGGGCCATAGCCGCAGCTTGCGTAAAGGCGCGCCGCCCTTTCATTCTCCCCGGCGACGATGACGCTGAGCGCAGCCGCGCCGCTTTGCCGCGCGTTCGTCTCGCCCAGGTCGAGCAGTTGGTGGGCGAGGCCGCGGCGGCGGAACTCGGGGAAGGTGGCGAGCACATTGACGTACCAAGAGCCCGGGACCCGCGCCTCGAGCTTGACCAGCGGCCGCACCAGTTCGGGCAGCGCGTCCACATCGCCAAGATCGTAGGGGTCATCGAGGCGGTAGCCGACGAGGCACGCGGCGATCTCTCCGTCGATCTCGGCCAGGACGGTGTTGCGATAGGAGAAGCCGCCCTCCTCGCGCGCGGCGCGCTCGCGGCCGATTTCGAACATCGATTGTCCGGGGGCTTTAAGCGTGCTCCATAGGTAGGCAGGGAGCCCCTCACCGGCGATGTCGACCAACACCGCGAGCGCGGCGGCGTCGGCTTTGGTCGCTGGACGGAGGGTGGCCTCTGCTCGCATCACACCAGCATGGTCACAGGGTCTTCGATGAAGGCCTTGAAGGCCGCGAGCAGCTCCGCGCCGAGCGCGCCATCGATCACCCGGTGATCGACCGACAGCGTCGCGCTGATCATAGTCGCGATCTTGACCGCGTCGTCCTTGATCACGGGGCGCTTCTCCGCCCGGCCGACGGCGAGGATGCTCGCTTGCGGCGGATTGATCACGGCGTCGAAGCGGGCAATACCGTACATGCCCAGATTGGAGAGCGTCGTGCTGCCGCCCTGATATTCGTGCGGTGCGAGGCGCTTCGTCCGCGCCCGCGCGGCCAGATCCTTCATCTCGTTGGAAATCTCGGACAGGCTCTTGAGTTCGGCGTTGCGGATCACCGGCGTGAACAGCCCGCCGCCCTCCAGCGCCACGGCGACGGCGATGTCGGAATCGCGATGGAGCAGCAAGCCGGCTTCCGTCCAGCTCGCATTGGCGCGCGGTACCTTCAGCAGCGCCATGGCCAGAGCCTTGATGAGGAAGTCGTTGACCGAGAGCTTGAAAGCGTGCGGGCCGTCGGCGGGCGCCATGGCATTCAGCCGCTGCCGCGCGCCGAACACGGCGTCGAGCTCGCAGTCGATGGAGAGATAGAAATGCGGAATAGTCTGCTTGGCGAGGGTGAGGCGCTCGGCGATGACCCGGCGCATGGTGTCGTGCGGCACGACCCGGTAGGTGCCAGGCTCATACAGGGCGACGATCTGGTCGTCCGACATAACGGCCGAGGGCGCGGCTTGGGCCAAGCGAACCAGCTCGCGCGGCTCGGGCTCGGGCATGGCTTCGACGGCCTCGGCCGTCCCGGCCGCTTCCTCCGCCTCAGCAACGTCGACCAAGACCCGATCGAGATCGCGCTTGACGATGCGTCCGTGCGGGCCCGAGCCGTTGAGGGCCAGCAGGTCGATCCCGCGCTCGTGCGCAAGCCGCCGCGCCAGCGGTGAAGCAAAGATCCGATCCTTGCCGTTTCGCCGGATCTGCTCGGCGATCTGACTCATGACATGCTCGGCCTCGGCCCCATCTGGAGTGGTCGATTGGGGTTGCGCACTAGCCGCAGCGGCCCCCTTCCCCTGCGGGGGAAAGGGCCGGGATGAGAGGTTGGGCGCATGGGCGTCGTCGTCATCGGTCAGAAGCAGCGCGATGGGCTGGTTGACCGGCACGTGCTCGGTGCCCTCGGCGACCAGGATCTTGCCGATGGTTCCCTCATCCACCGCCTCGACCTCCATGGTCGCTTTGTCGGTCTCGATCTCGGCGACGACGTCGCCGGAGCGCACCTCGTCGCCCTCCCCCACATGCCATTTGACGAGCGTGCCCTCCTCCATGGTGGGCGACAAAGCCGGCATGAGGATTTGGATCGGCATGGTTCAGACGTCCAGGATGCGGGTGGTCATCGCCTCTTCCCAATGCGCCCCGTCGAAGAGGGTGATGCGCGTCACGCTCACAACGCCGTCATCGAGGCAGCGCACATTGACGCTGAAGCCGTCGGGCTTGGAACGCGGCACGTAGAAGCTCTTGATGCCGCAGATGGAACAGAAATGATGCTTGGCAGAGCCGGTGTTGAAATTGTAGGTGGCGATCTTGTCCTCGCCCGCGAGCAGGTGGAAGCGCTCGGCCCCCACGATGAGATGCAGATAGCCCGACTTGCGGCAGATCGAGCAATTGCACTCGATGGCCTCGATCTCTTCCGGCGAAAGCACCTCGAAGCGTACCGCACCGCAATGACAGCCGCCTTGCTTCCAACTCATCGGGACTTCGGACACGCTCTCTACTCCCGGTAGCAGACGGCTTTCGCTGCCGCGACCACCTGCTCGACCGACGGCAGCGCCAGCTTCTCTAGATTGGCGGCGTAAGGCATCGGCACGTCCGCGCCCGTGATCTTCGTAGGCGGCGCGTCGAGATAGTCGAAGGCGTCCGTTGCAACGGACGCGCAAATCTCGGAGCCGATCGAGCAGATCGGCCAGCCCTCCTCCACCGTGACCAAGCGGTTGGTCTTCTTCACCGAGGCGATCACGGTCTCAAGGTCGAGCGGCCGAAGCGTGCGGAGATCGACGATCTCGGCCTCGATCCCGTCTTCAGCCAGCCGCCCGGCGGCGTCGAGCGCGTAAGCCACGCCCCGCGAATAGGACACGATGGTCACGTCCCCGCCTTCCCGGGCAATACGAGCTTTTCCAATCTGTAGTACGAAATCCTCGAGCTTGGGCACCTCGAAGCTCTGGCCGTAGAGGATCTCGTTCTCGAGAAAGATAACCGGGCTCGGGTCGCGGATCGCGGCTTTGAGCAGGCCCTTGGCGTCGGCGGCGGTATAGGGCGCGATCACCTTCAGCCCGGGTACGCTCGCATACCAGGCGGAGAAGTCCTGGCTGTGCTGGGCGGCGACGCGCGCCGCGGGCCCATTCGGGCCCCTGAACACGATGGGGCAATGCATCTGGCCGCCGGACATGTACAGCGTCTTGGCAGCGGAATTGACGATGTGATCGATCCCCTGGAGGGCGAAGTTCCAGGTCATGAACTCGACGATCGGTTTCAGCCCGGCGAAGGCGGCCCCGACGCCGACCCCGGCGAAGCCATATTCGGTGATGGGCGTATCGACCACGCGCCTCTGCCCGAATTCCTCCAGCAGGCCTTGGGTTACCTTGTAGGCCCCCTGATATTGCCCGACCTCCTCGCCCATGACGAAGACGCGATCGTCGGCTCGCATCTCCTCGGCCATGGCGTCGCGGAGCGCCTCGCGCACGGTCAAAGTGGTCATTTCCGTGCCAGGAGGAACCTCGACTTCGCGGCGCGGCTCGGCCGGCGCGGTTTGTGGCCCCGCAGGGGCCTCCTCCACGTCAGGTGGCACCTCGCCGAGGTCGTTCATTGCTTCCCGGCGGGGAGTGGCAACGGAAGCTCGCGCGCTGGCCACGGCCCCTCCCTCCCCCCGCTGGGGAGAGGCCGGAGCAGCGTCAGCAGTTTCGCCGTCGGTCAGGAGGAGCGCGATGGGCTTGTTGACCGGAACGTGCTCGGTGCCTTCGGCCACCAAGATCTTGTCGAGCTGGCCGTCGTCGGCGGCCTCGACCTCCATCGTCGCCTTGTCGGTCTCGATCTCGGCAATGACGTCGCCCGCGCGCACCTCGTCCCCCTCCCGCACGTGCCATTTGACGAGCGTGCCTTCCTCCATGGTGGGAGAGAGCGCGGGCATTAGAATTTCAGTCGGCATGTGTTCTCGACTCAATGGGCGCGGGCCACGACGTCGCTATGGAGCTCGCTCGCATCGGGCTCTGGATCGTCGGTGGCGAATTCAGCGGCTTCGTTGACGATGGCCCGGACGTCCTTGTCGATCTGCTTGAGCTGGTCTTCGTCGACCACCCCGGTCTCCAACAGGCGCTTGGCGACGAGTTCGATGGGGTCGCGGCTGGCGCGGATCTCCTGCACTTCCTCGCGGCTGCGATATTTGGCAGGATCGGACATGGAATGGCCACGGTAGCGATAGGTGCGCATTTCCAGAATTAAGGGCCCCAGGCCTCTTCTCACTTGTGCGATCGCCGATTGTCCGGCGGCCTTGACCGAGCGCACGTCCATGCCGTCCACTTTCATGCCCGGGATGCCGAACACCGAACCCCGATGATAGAGCTCCTCGGCCAAGGCGCTGCCACGCTCGACCGGCGTGCCCATAGCGTATTGATTGTTCTCGATCACATAGATGATCGGGAGCTTCCACAACGAGGCGATGTTGAAGCTTTCATAGACCTGGCCCTGATTGGCCGCGCCCTCGCCGAAATAGGTAATGCAGACGCGGTCATTGCCGCGATATTTGTTGGCGAAAGCGAGGCCGGTGCCGAGCGGCGCCGGCGCACCGACGATGCCATGGCCGCCATAGAAGTTCTTGGCGACCGAGAACATGTGCATCGACCCGCCCTTGCCCTTGGAATAGCCGTGCCGGCGTCCGGTCAGCTCGGCCATCACGCCTTTGGGGTCCATGCCTGAGGCGAGCATATGGCCGTGGTCGCGATAGGCGGTGATGATCTGATCCCCCTCCTCGCGCGCCATCTGCATGCCGGTGACCACGGCCTCCTGGCCGATATAGAGATGGCAGAAGCCGCCGATCAGTCCCATGCCGTAGAGCTGGCCCGCCTTCTCCTCGAAGCGGCGGATAAGCAGCATCTGGCGATAGGCTTCGAGCTCCTGCTCGGGCGTGAGGCTCGGGGCGCTGCCATGTCCCATGACTAGGGCCGAAGGCAGCGCCTCGGACGGGGCGATCGACGGCGCGGAGTTGGGAGCTTCGCTTGGCTTGGCCTCGTCGACAGGCGTGATCAAATCCTCGCTCCTCGTTAGCCCCACGTCGGACGCTAACACGAGTTTGGATTCGGCCGAAAGATGGCGTCAGGTCGAGGCTCGGGGGCGGTTCAGTGCTTGGACGCGGAACCAGCCGGCGCTTGCGCCGCCGGACGGCGCTTCAGCAGGATGAGGTCGTCGGGATGGGCGAGGTTCAGAATGGCGCGGGCGCGCTCGTCGAGCATATCCGGATCGAGGCTTTCGGGCCTGAGCAGGGCCACGTCGCGCTCCAGGCGTTGGCGCACTTCCGCAAGGCCCGCGAGTTCGCCTCCAAGCACGGCTTTCCGCTTCTCGAGCACGGCGCGGGACTCCAGGCCGTGGTCGCCGGTCTGGAGGTGGTAGACGAAATAGCCACCGACCGCGCAGGCGAGCAGCGGAAAGAGAAGAGACTGCAGACGCATTCTGATTGGTCCCGTGGGCGCGTGCTTGCTGGATTGCCCGGTCAAGCTGGCAATGACAGGGGCGCGTAGAATCGCGCGCCGAGGGTTAATCGCCGGTTAGCGGCCGCGATTTAACACCGAGCGGCCGGCATAGCGGGCGGCTTTTCCGAGCTCTTCCTCGATGCGGAGGAGCTGATTGTATTTGGCAACGCGGTCGGATCTTGCCAGCGACCCCGTCTTGATCTGCCCGCAACTGGTGGCGACGGCGAGGTCGGCGATGGTTGAATCCTCCGTTTCGCCGGATCGGTGCGACATCACCGCAGCATAGCCCGCATCCTGGGCCATCTGCACCGCGGCAAGCGTTTCGCTCAAGGTGCCAATCTGGTTGACCTTGACCAGAATGGCGTTGGCGATGCCCTGATCGATGCCCTGCTTGAGCCGCGTCACATTGGTGACGAACAGATCGTCGCCGACGAGCTGGCATGTGCCGCCGAGGGCCGCGGTCAGAGCGCGCCAGCCGTCCCAATCGTCCTCGGACATGCCGTCCTCGATCGAATAAATAGGATAGTTGGCGACAAGCTCGGCATAGGTGGCGACCATCTCTTCGGGCTTGAGCGTGCGACCCTCGCCTTTCAGCTCATATATGCCGCCGGCGTAAAGCTCGGTGGCGGCCACGTCGAGGGCGATAAACACATCTTCGCCAGGCGCGTAGCCAGCGGCCTTGATCGCGGCCATGACGAAGTCGAGCGCGTCCCGGGTCGAGGCGAGGTTGGGCGCGAAGCCACCCTCGTCGCCGACATTTGTGTTGTGACCGGCGGCCTTCAGTGCGGCCTTCAGCGCATGAAAGATCTCAACGCCCGTGCGCAGGGCCTCGGCGAAGTTGGGCGCGCCGATTGGTGCGATCATGAACTCCTGGAAGTCGATCGGATTGTCGGCATGCATGCCGCCATTCAGGATGTTCATCATCGGCACCGGCAACAGCGTCGCCTCGGCCCCGCCGAGATAGCGATAGAGCGGCTCGCTCTTGTCTCGCGCCGCGGCCTTGGCGGTGGCGAGCGACACTCCTAGAATGGCGTTGGCGCCGAGCCGCTTCTTGTTCTCGGTGCCGTCGAGCTCACAAAGACGCGCGTCGATGCCGCGCTGATCGCCGGCGTCGAGGCCGGTCAGCGACTTTCGGATCTCGCCATTCACCGCCTCGACTGCCTTGCGCACGCCCTTGCCGCCATAGCGCGTGCCGCCGTCGCGGAGCTCGTGCGCCTCATGCGCTCCGGTTGAAGCGCCGGAGGGCACAGCGGCGCGGCCAAAGGCGCCATTCGACAACACGACGTCAACCTCGACGGTGGGGTTGCCGCGGCTGTCGATAATTTCCCGGCCGACGACGGTAGCAATAGCGGTCATGGTTCCGATTCCGACTTGGATTGGAGGCAAAGGCGAAGGTCGCGCCCTCTTAGCCCAGCAGGTCTGGAATCGGAAGCCGTATGTGGGTTGGTGAGGGCTAGCCCGGCGGGGCTGGAGACGGCGTCGCGCCCGCCATCGGTACGCCGTGGCCTTTTCTGGGGACGCCGCAATTGGCAATTGGCGACATGGCGATTTCGACCCCGGGCTCGTATTTATTCATGGCGCCCGAAGCGGCGTCGACGCCGAGACCGATCAGGCCGCCAAACAGAACATTGCCGGCGGTCATGATTTCCGTCTCGGACGCCAGGACCCCGATTCCGTCGCTGTAGCATTGTTTGACGCAAGCGACGGAGACGTTGTGCTTGCTTTTGGGCAGGACAATATTGGCGGGGGTCTGAACCGTGCGTGTGCCAACCACCGGCGAGCTCAAAGTGCACATGGCGCCCTGCACGCCCGGTGTCGACACGGAAACCTGCTGCTTGGTGCCTTTGACGATGGTCGAGCAACCCGTCAGAAGGATGGCTATGAGGCCGCAAACAGCGACGATCGCGCGTCTCATGGGCCAGCCCCCCAAAGCTTTGGCCTCTCGTTAGAGTAGTAGATTACACATGACACAACTAAAAGGCGAGTCTTCTTCGATCATGCAACCGCCACGCTCGAGCGCTGAAACCGGGGCGCTGGTGCTGTTCTCCGGCGGTCAGGATTCCACGGTTTGTCTGGGGTTTGCGCTTGACGGCTACGAGCGGGTGGAAACTATCGGCTTCGACTATGGCCAGCGCCACAAGGTAGAGATGCAATGCCGCGAAAGGGTGCGACGGGAAATCGGCGACCGCTTCCCTGAATGGGGCACCCGCCTCGGCCCCGACCATGTGCTCGACATTTCCAGCTTCGGCGCCATCGGCGACACGGCGCTCACCTCCGAGGCCGAGATCGAGGTGCTGGGATCGGGGCTCCCGAGCACCTTCGTCCCCGGGCGGAACCTCCTTTTCTTCACCTACGCCGCGGCGCTCGGCTATCGCCGTGGCCTGCGCGTGCTGATGGGCGGCATGTGCGAGACGGATTATTCCGGCTATCCCGATTGCCGCGAGGCGACCCTAAAGGCGCTCGAGCAAGCGATCAGGCTCGGCACGGAGTTCGAATTCACGCTGGCAACGCCGTTGATGTGGCTGACAAAGGCCGAGACCTGGGCGCTGGCGCAGGAGCTTGGCGGCGACGCCTTTGTCGATCTGATCGTCGAGCACACCCATAGCTGCTATCGGGGCGAGCGGAACCAGCGCCATGCCTGGGGCTATGGCTGTGGCGCCTGCCCGGCCTGCGGCCTCCGCGCCAAGGGCTTCGAACAGTGGCAAGGCGCCCGCGCGGAAGTGCTGCACCAGCGCTAGCGCACGGCTACGCGGCTAACGGTCATCCCCCCGCGACAAAGCCGCGCAGCCGCATTTTGAAGCCTCCCAGCGGTTTACGAGTTTCCCCTGATTAAGGTTCTATCGTCTATAAGCACCCCGGTCAGCGGGGACATCGGTCAAGGGAGGCCATTGATGCAGCGACGCAAAGTTGGACTATTAGCCCTCATTGCTTTCAGCCTTTTGGGTATCGGCGCAGTTCCTTTGCCCTCCCATGCGGCAAACGATCCTGCCGGGAGCGCCTGCTGCAAGGCAGGCGACATGACTCCGCCGACGGAATTGGTGAAGCAGGTTCCCCCGGGAGAGCTGCATAGTCCCTACCAGGATTACGCCAAGATGGCGAAGGACGACCCCGATCTGGTGAAGCAGTTTCGGCTGCCGGGGTGCAATGAGTGTCACGGTGGCGGTGGCGGCGGCGGCATGTGCCCAGCCTTGAGTCAGGGCGTCTGGTTCTGGGGCAACACCGACGACGTGCTGTTCAGGCTCATTACCCTGGGCTCGGCGGAGCTCGAGAAGCAGGGCTTCACCCGCTACCAATATGGGAGCGTGCGCGCGCCAATGCCGCCGATGGGCTTCACCATCAAAACCTCGGACCATCTGTGGAAGATCATCGCCTTCATCCGGTCGATCAATCCGCCTGGAACCAATCCGCCCGAGAAGGTCATCGCCGGAAGGTACGCTGCTCCCGAGGGCAGCAAACCGCAGTAGCGGCTCGGACAGATTTCAAGCCGCATCACCTCTACCGCAGGACCTGATTTGCTCTTGTCTTGGCTCCGGGGAAGGGCCAGCTAGAGCCCATGTATGCGGTCAAGGAAATCTACTACACGCTGCAGGGCGAAGGCGCGCAGGCAGGGCGGCCGGCGGTGTTCTGCCGCTTTGCCGGTTGCAATCTCTGGTCCGGGCGCGAAGCCGACCGGGAAGCGGCGATCTGCAATTTCTGCGATACGGACTTCGTCGGCACTGACGGACTTGGCGGCGGCAAATTCGCCGAGGCCGGTATGCTCGCTCAGGCCTGTCGCCGGGCCTGGCGGGGAAACAGCGGCATGCCCCCCTTTATCGTGCTCACCGGCGGCGAGCCCATGCTGCAGGTGGATGAGGCGTTGATCGCCGCGCTGCATGATGCCGGCTTCGAGATCGCCATCGAGACCAACGGCACGCTTCCGGTGCCGCGGAGCATCGACTGGATCTGCGTCAGTCCCAAGGGCGGCGCTGATCTGGTGCAGCGGTCTGGCGACGAGCTGAAGCTCGTCTATCCGCAAAGGGAACGCACGCCCGAAGGGTTGGAGGCCCTAGATTTCCAGCACTTCCTGCTCCAGCCGATGGACGAAGGCGCGTGCACGCCCGCCAATATCCGCGCGGCTGTCGACTATTGCCTCGCCCACCCGAAATGGCGCTTGAGCCTCCAGACCCATAAGCTCTTGGGCTTGCCTTAAGTCTCGCGCTCCAGGCCCTGGCTCAGCGCGATAAAATCTCCTAAACGACTGCCATGCGTGTCTATAAGGAATTCACCTTCGAGGCGGCCCACCGGCTTCCCTTCGCCCCTGCCGATCATCCAAATGCGCGGGTGCATGGGCATTCGTTCCGCGCCCGCGTCACCGTCGACGGCGAGCCCGATCCGGAGACCGGCATCCTCCTGCATTTCGACGATCTCGACGCGGCGATCGCGCAAGCGCGCGAGGCGCTCGACCATCGCTTCCTCAACGATGTCGAGGGGCTTTCGGTGCCGACCTTGGAGCGGATCGCGATGTGGCTGTGGGACCGGCTGCACAACCGCTTGCCCGGGCTCGCCGAGATTCAAATCTTGCGCGACAGCTGCCATGAGGGCTGCATCTATAGCGGACCACGGGCGCAATTGCGCGCGGCGGAATAGGCTAGCCCATGGCGGCAAAGACCAGCAAACCGAAGCAGCTCGGCAAGCCGATTCCCCTTCCCCGCTCGCCCGAGGACGCGTTGCTCGAGCGCGTAGCCAATCCTCATCCGGACACGCTCTACGCCGCGCGCTTTTCCGCGCCCGAGTTTACCTGCCTCTGTCCGATCACCGGGCAGCCGGACTTTGCTCATTTCGTCATCGACTACGCGCCGAAGCGTTGGCTGATCGAGTCGAAGTCTTTCAAGCTCTACCTCGCCAGCTTCCGTAACACGGGCGCCTTCCACGAGGACGTCACGGTTGGCATCGGCAAGCGGATCGTCGAGCTGATCGCGCCAGCCTATTTGCGCATCGGCGGCTATTGGTACCCCCGCGGCGGAATTCCCATCGATGTGTTCTGGCAGCAGGGCACGCTGCCTGAGGGGCTGTGGCTGCCAGACCAGGGCGTCGCGCCTTATCGCGGCCGCGGCTAGCGGCGCATTTCTGTTCGCGTTTTGCCTCCGGGTGGCCAAGACGATCCTCCGGTGTTATAGCCCCCTTGTTCCATCCATCGCCAAGAGACGTCCCCGTGGGGCGCTTTCCTAGAAAGGGAGAAGACCGATCTCGGACGCAACGAGACCTTTATTCGCTCCGGGAACCAAACAAGTCTGCTACGGGGAAGACCCCACGGCAGTCCGGGAATCCGATAGCTACGTAGCCGAGTATGTGCGCGGGTTCGTCGAAAAATGGGACGAACTGATTGATTGGAGTCAGCGCGCCAAAAGCGAAGGCCGCTTCTTCATCGACGTCTTGAAGGCACGCGGCAAGCAAAGCGTGCTCGACGTCGCCACCGGCACCGGCTTCCATTCAGTCCAGCTCGTGAAAGCCGGATTTGACGTTTTCTCCGCCGACGGCTCGGCCGAGATGCTGGCCAAGGCCTTCGAAAATGGCTGTCAGCGCGGCGTTGTCCTCAAGACCATTCATGCCGATTGGCGTGGACTCAATCGCGACGTGCACGGCAAATTCGACGCCGTCATCTGCCTCGGCAATAGCTTCACCCATTTATTCGATGAGAACGACCGGCGGCGTGCCCTGGCCGAGTTCTACGCCGCGCTGAAGCATGACGGTATTTTAATCCTCGACCAGCGCAACTATGACAGCATCCTGGACGAGGGATTCGCTAGCAAACACAAATATTATTATTGCGGAGATCAGGTCGTAGCCGAGCCGGTCCATGTCGATGAGGGCCTGGCCCGCTTCGAATATTCGTTTCCCGACGGCTCCCGGCACAACCTCAACATGTTCCCGCTACGCAAGAACTACACTCGCCGCCTCCTGCGCGAGGCCGGGTTCCAGCAAATCCACAGCTATGGCGATTTCCAGGAAGAGGGCGAGGAAACCAATCCCGATTTCTTCATTCATGTGGCGGAGAAGAGCTATGCCAACTGACGCCGGTATCGCCGTTGTCCGCGACTATTACGACAGTGCCGACGCGGACGATTTCTACCGCACCATCTGGGGCGGGGAGGACATTCATATCGGCCTATACGATTGCGGTCCCGACATCAGGACGGCGAGCCGTCATACGGTCGATCGCATGGCAAGCAAGGCCGGCTCGCTCGCTGGCAAGAGCGTGCTCGACCTCGGCTCGGGCTATGGCGGCGCGGCGCGAGTTCTCGCCGGGGACCACGGTGCCCACGTCACCTGTCTCAATCTCTCGGCCGTGGAAAACGAGCGCAATCGCGCCCTGACGCAAAAGGCCGCGTTGCAGACCCAGATCGGCGTCGTCGACGGCTCGTTCGACGATCTGCCGTTCGAAGACGCAAGCTTCGACCTCGTCTGGAGCCAGGACGCGATCCTGCACGCACCCAATCGCGGCTTGGTACTGGAGGAAGTGACCCGCGTGCTGAAGCCGGGAGGCGATTTCATCTTCACCGATCCGATGCAGGCCGATGACTTAAGCGACACGCGCGCGCTGCAGCCGATCTACGACCGCATCCACCTGCCCGACCTCGCCTCCTTCGGCTTTTATCGGAGGGCGTTGGCTGCGCGCGGCCTCAAGGAGGTGTCGGTGGAGCAGCTGACCGGCCAATTGCGGACCCATTATGCCCGCATCGCCGAGGAACTCGACGCGCGCCGGGATGAGCTCGATGCGGGCGATGCCTTCGTCGAGCGCATGCTCGCCGGCCTCGGCCATTGGGTGTCCGGCGCGGATGACGGCTTGCTAGCCTGGGGAATCTTGCATTTCCGCAAGGCGGCGTAGTGGAGGGTAGCCGCGGTACCGGCGCCGCGCCGGCCGCGGTTCATAGTGCCATCGGCGTCCCTGCCGCCGCCAAGCTGGTGGTCGCCGCCTTCGTGGTACTCACAGTCGGCTGGCCGGCCCTGGCCGATGAGAGCTTTGCCTCGGTTCGGGACGCGATTGGCGGCTCAGCCGGCTGGCTCTACGGCTTCGTCGTCTCCGTGGCGCTCATTCTCTGCATTGTTCTGACCGTCGGCCCCTGGGGCTCGGTGCGCCTCGGCGCCGATACGGAGAAGCCGGAGTTCGGCTGGCTCTCCTGGACGGCGATGTTGTTCGCCGCCGGCATGGGGATCGGCCTCGTGTTCTGGTCCATTGCCGAACCGCTCGCCCATTATGTGGGCAATCCGCTGCTGGCGGATTGGGGCGCCAATCCTTCCGACCGCGTCCGAGCCCGCGTTGCCATGGAGATCACCTTTTTCCATTGGGGACTCATGCCTTGGGCGCTTTACGCGCTTGCCGGTCTGATCTTCGCCTATTTCTCCTTTCGCAAGGACGAGCCGCTTAGCATTCGTTCGGCCATGCGACCCCTGATCGGCGATGCCGTACAGCGCTGGCCGGGCAAGCTCGTCGATGTGGTCGCGATCGTCGCCACCGTCTTCGGCCTTGCCACGTCGCTCGGCTTCGGCGCGGAGCAGATCAATGCCGGCCTCGCGCGCCTGTTCGGCTGGTCGGTCTCGATCGAGCACAAGCTGTTGCTGGTCGCAGCCATCGCCGGCGCCGCCGTGCTCTCCGTCAGCTCAGGCTTGGAGCGCGGCATCCGCTGGCTGTCGCTCACCAATGTCTGGCTGGCGGCGCTCATTCTGCTGGTCGTCGTCCTTTCCGCCCCGATCGAGCCGATCTGGCGCAATTTCTCTTTCAGGCTCGGCGACTATCTCCTCAACCTGCCCTGGCTCACTTATGTCACCGCCAGGGACGACACCGGCTGGTCCGCCAGTTGGACCACGTTCTATTGGGGCTGGTGGATCAGCTGGACGCCATTTGTCGGATTGTTCATCGCCCGCATCTCGCGCGGACGCACCGTCCGCGAGTTCATCCTGGGCGTGCTGCTGGTGCCCACGGCGATCACCTTCGTCTGGCTCTCGATCATGGGCGGCGCCGCGATCTCGGCTGCCCGCGCGGGACCGGAGATCGTCGAGGTCGCTCAGACTACGCCGGCGCTCTCCCTTTACGCCATGATCGATTTTCTGCAATCGGGGCCATATGCGACGGCCATCGCCGCGGCCGCGACCTTGCTCGTCGCCATTTTTTTCGTCACCAGCGCCGACAGCGGCGCGCTCGTGATTTCCTCCATGCAGTGTGGGGGTCATACCGAGCCGCCGATCCTCGAGCGCGTCCAATGGGGTGTCGGAATGGGCGCGGTTGCCGCGGCGTTGCTGGTGGCGGGTGGGCTCGGGGCGTTGCAAGCCGTCGCCATCGCCGCCGCGCTGCCTTTCGCGGTCGTGCTCCTGGCGCTCACGGTGGGCTTCATGCTGGCGCTCCACCGCGACGCCATGGCGCTATCGCGGGCTAGGCGCTAGGCGCGTCTCCGCGTCGTTTTACCAAGCGGTCGATCTCGATCAGCTGGGCGAGCAGAGGCTCAAGCTCTCCTAGCGGCAGCATGTTGGGCCCGTCGGAAGGGGCCCGGTCGGGGTCCTGATGCGTCTCGATGAATATCCCCGCCACGCCGACCGCGACGGCAGCGCGCGCAAGCACCGGCACGAAGCGGCGCTCGCCACCGCTTTGAGCCCCCTGCCCTCCAGGCTGCTGCACCGAATGGGTGGCATCGAAGATCACCGGGGCGCCGGTCTCGGCCAGGATGGGGAGCGCGCGCATGTCGGAGACGAGCGTGTTGTAGCCGAAGGAGACGCCGCGTTCGGTGACGAGCACATTCGGGTTGCCGGCGCCGACCAGCTTCGCCACCACATGCCGCATATCCCAGGGCGCCAGGAACTGCCCCTTCTTCACATTGACCACCTTGCCCGTCCGGGCCGCCGCCAGCAGCAGATCGGTTTGGCGGCAGAGGAATGCCGGGATCTGGAGCATGTCCACGGCCTCGGCCACGGCCGCGCATTGCCCGGGCTCGTGCACGTCGGTGACGATGGGGAGCCCAAGCTGCTCTCTGATCTCGGCGAATATCGGCAACGCCTCGGCCAGGCCGAGACCGCGGGCGCTGCCGAGGCTCGTGCGGTTGGCCTTGTCGAAGGAGCTCTTGTAGACGAGCGCAATGCCGAGCCCGGCCGCGATCTCCTTCAGGGCCGCCGCCGTCTCCAGCGCGTGCGCCCGGCTCTCGAGCGCGCAGGGCCCGGCGATCAAGGCCAAGGGTAAGGCATTGCCGAATTTGGCGGGTCCCACGACGACGACAGGGTTTGGAGGGGGCTTCATGGCGGCGGTCATGGCCGGGACCATGGGGTCGCCAAGCTCAGCCGTCAATCGTCTGGCGCCATGGTAGAATGACCCGCGTTAGCCTTACTGTCTCTGGTGGAGTGGTCCGATGCAGGTATGGATCGTGAGAGGATCGCTGTTTGGCGTCGGCCTTCTCGTAGCGCTGGCTCGTGCACAGGCGAACCCGATCGACGATTGCAATCAAAGCGCTGATTTGGAACAGCAGATCGACGGCTGCACCGCGTTCCTGCAGCAAGACCCTTTCGGCCCCCATGTCGCGCTCGCCTATGGCCTTCGCGGCGGCGCCTATCAGGCCAGGGGCGATATTGGCCGCGCCCTCGCCGATTACGATCAGGCGATTGAGATAGATCCCCGTCAAGTCAGGGTCCTGGTGAATCGGGGCCTGGTCTATCGCGCCAAGGACGACCTCGATCGTGCCATAGCCGATTTCAGCGAGGCCATTGAGATCGACGCGCAATCTGGCGAGGCCTTTGTCAACCGCTGCGTCGCCTATACGGATCAGGGTCAAACCGACTTGGCCATCGCCGATTGCACTGACGCAATCGCGCTGAACCCCAAGGATGCCGTCGCCTACAATGATCGCGGCGTGGCCTATGAGAAGAAGGGCAGTCTCGACCGCGCGCTTGCCGATTACAGCAAGGCCATCGAGCTCGATGGCGCCTTTGGCGAGGCCTATGCCAACCGGGCGGTGGTACATGACCATATAGGCGCCAAGGAGCGTGCCATTGCCGACTACCGCGCGGCCCTGAACAAGAATCCCAGTAGCGAGGATCGTCTAGAAATTGAGGCCGCGCTTAAGCGGCTTGACGCAGGCCCTTGATCTCGCCTGACCCGTTAAGCTCGCCTATGCCCGGAAACTCGACTGGGCATGATAAGCGCCTTGCTAGGGGGACGCATCATCATGAAGAAGGCGATTGCGGAATTCGCCGCGGATGACGTCATCCCTGAGCGCGGCACGGCGACATTCGACGTGGCGAATGGCGCATTGGCTCCAAGCAAGCGGCATTAGCCGATCCTCTGAGATCGGCAGACTAGCGCGCCTCGGGCCAAGGCCCGGGGGCGCGTTGACCATCCGTCAAGACCCTCGTCATCCGGTGGTTGGTAACCAGGGGCGGAGCGCAGCTCTCACGTCGTCGAACGATGAATTGGCGGCGAGATTCGTCCACTCATAAGGATCGGTGAGGTGGTCGTAGAGTTCCTCAGTACCATCCGAATAGCGCGTCAGCCGCCATTCCGGCGTTCGCAATGAGTGGTTGCCTGGCCCCCACGTCATGATTGCCGGCTGATCACGAACTGGCGATCCGTCCAAAACCAGAGAGTGAAGACTGCGCCCATCGATCTCGATGTCGAGCGATACGCCGCAAAGGTCTAAGAGTGTTGGATAGATGTCGATAAGGGAAACGGGCTCGTTAATCCTCCGAGCCGGCGAACGAGGATCGACAATGATTAGCGGTACGCGGGTCGCTTCTTCCCAGAGGACAAATTTCCGCCAGTGAAGCTTCTCGCCGAGATGAAACCCGTTGTCCCCCCAGAGGATAACGATGGTGTTCTCGGCGAGACCGTTCGCCTCGAGCGCCCGCATCAATTCGCCGACGACGTAGTCACAGTAGGTGATCGCGGCGAGATAACCCTGCACGGCGGGACGCCATTCGCTATGACTGGTGACCAATTCGTGATCCGGCGGCGAAAGCGCCCATTTCCTCGCAATAGGCGGAACGTCGTCAAGGTCGTCGTCTTTGACAAGCGGCAGGGAGAGCGTTTCAGGATCGTAGAGATCGAAAAAGCGGGCTGGCACATGCCAAGGCAAATGAGGTTTGTAGAGTCCCGCTGCGCAAAAGAATGGTTGGCGACGGTCGCCACCGAGAAAATCGACGACTTCGCGGCGAACCATGGCATCGGGCATCTGTTCTATGCGGTCGTCCGGCAGCGGTCCCCAGTCGAAGTGATGGTACATCGGGGGGACCGCGGCGAAATCAGAGAAGTCGAACAGGGAATTCAGCGGGCGATCGTCAGGGAGCGGATCCTCCACGTTGGTGCAAAACGAATCCCAAAGCGCCAATCGATTTTCCCGCTCCACCCACTCCGCTTGGGTTGGCGCAGGCGGCCGGCGGCGTCGTAGTCAAAGACTCCGTGAAAGACCTTGCCAGCTCCAAAGGTGAAATAGCCGACCTCGCGTAGGCGCTCGATAAAAGTCTTGCGCTGCCGCGGCATTTCCCAAAAGGGCTCATTTTGGTAGATGCCAGTCGTGCTCGGAAGGCATCCGGTGAACACGCTCATGCGGCTCGCGTTGCAGTATGGCGCTGGGCAGTAAGCGTGGGTGAAAAGCGTTCCTCGCCCCGCGAGTGTGTCGATGTTTGGGGTCTTGACGTCGGGATGACGCCCAAGGACGCCGATCCAGGCATTGAGATCGTCCGCGACGATGAAGAGAACGTTTGGTTTCATCGGTGTCGTCCGTCCCATTCGCTCCACGCTGTGAAGTCCCGTGCAAGAAGCCTGCCGAGTTGTTCTATTTCGTCTGCGTAGAGCCGCCGCAGGTAAGCGAGCAAACGAGGCCTTATCTCGACAACTGGCCCTTGAAAAATTGGAAGGCGAAGCATGTCCTCATCCGCCGACAGGAACGGCGCGGTATCCACGCCGATATGCGCCGCGAGCTTCACAAGGGTGAGCTTGGGATTCTGCCGCTGATCGTCGAGAACCGTCAAATGGAAGCTCTCGTCGGGGAAGACGGTAAGCCAGTTCTTGATGCACTGCGGATAATTTCCCCGTTGGCGCGATCCCCGCGACTGGAAGTGATCGACGAACCATTGGTCGGAGACCTCATCGATCGTGAGCTCGGCCCTGCCGAGAGCCATCAACGCGGAGGACCAAGCGCGGGCGATCGGATTGCGGATGCTGTAGAAAAGCCTGAGAGCCGGTGCCGCCGCCTTTACGGCCGCGATCGTCTCTAAGTCGAGAAGGGCATAGGCCGGTGTGATCTCTCCTTGCCGCTCATTGGTGGTTTTGGGAAAGAGACTAAGCCACCATGCAATGCCCTGCTCGCGCTTGCTATCCCAGAAGTGAATTTCCTTGCCTGCGGGAAAGCGAATCTGAGGATGGCCCTTGAGATGCTCGTAGAGCCATGTCGTCCCGCATTTCTGCGCTCCGATTCCGAGAAAATCGATCATTCTACGGACCCCCGAAACTGAACAGCCACTAGGAGAATCGGCCTACTGCGCTTCACCTCGCCGCCGTTACATGATTTAAGAGTACCCGCTTGTGCATGCCCCCGCTCAAGCGGCTCGTTGGGCGAGGCCTAATACTACGAGGACGTGAGGGAATCCGTCACCATCGTCGTAGCCACTTACGATTGGCCGGCTGCGCTGCTTCAGTCGCTACAGAGCGTGCTCCTTCAGAGCCATGCTCAGTGGCAAGTTCTGGTCGTGGGCGACGCATGCGGGCCCGAAACCGGTCGTGAGCTTGAGCAACTCAACGATCCGAGGATCCGGTATGTAAACCTCTCGGCTCGGTGCGGTGAGCAATCCATACCGAATTCCGTTGGGATGGCGCTGGCCCAATCCGACTATATCGCATTCCTCAACCACGATGACGTCTGGCTTCCAGACCATCTTGAGACCGGAATCCGAGCCCTTGAGGCAACCCAAGCGGATCTATTTATTGGCCAAGCAGCCTTTGCGGTAAAGGAGGGCCGTGATCTCGATCTTGTTCTCTTTGAAAATATTTCCCCGCGCAACCGAACCCTCGGCGCGACCTTTTCTTCAGCCTACTATCTGTTCGAACCGATGAGCGCGTGGATAGTGACCCGCGAGGCCGCAACGCGTGTCGGCCCTTTCAAACCCGCAGGCGACTTGTTTCGCACGCCGCTTGAAGATTGGCTGCTCCGCGCGTGGCGAAAGGGGTTGAACCAAATCGAAGGGAGCGAGGTTACCGTCCTAAAGAACACGTAAAGGGGGGCACTGGGAAGAGCCATTACGCAAAGCATCCCACCATCATGTTCGAGTGGCTGGAACGCATTCGCAACGATGGCAGTAACGGCCTCAGGGAGTTCGTAATGCCTCAGATCGCCGAAGCAACGTCGCGCGGCGTTGGCCGTGACTTCACCCAGCCGACAGGGCCGAACCAGTTCACAGCGCTCGCGAAAGAATTGCTCACGCCCGCAGCTTCGGATGTCTTTTTTCAAACTGGGTTGGATCCGTTAAACACTGTTTGCGAGGCCTGCAACTTAGAGCGCGGGTGGAGGTTGAGGGCAGCTTTGCGCAGCCGCGTCGGCGAAGAGATGCCCGAACGGCCAAACTTCGAACATCTTCTGAGTGCCGCACGTGGTCAGTTGGGCAGGGATTGAAGACTAGTGTATCAATCGATTGCGGCTTGGCTCGTCGACCGGCGCGAAAAGCTTTGGCCCGAAGTAGTGCCTATTCCCTGGTGGGAAAATCACGAGTGGATGTTTGCTGATGGGGCGCTTCGACATAAGACCAACGGCTTCTTCAAGATTGTTGGAGTGGAATATCGGCGAGACGGACAGGTGTCACGGTGGCCGATGATCGAGCAGCCGGATATCGGGCTGCTCGGTTTTATCGTGTGTGAGGGTGCCAATGGCCCCCGTTGGCTGCTGCAGGCGAAGTCGGAGCCCGGCAGCGTCCATTTCGTTCAGGCAGCCCCTTCGGTCCAAGCCACAGAAAGCAACTACCTCAGGCTTCATGGCGGCAAGGCAACCGCCTTTCTTGACTTCTTCCACGACAAGCAAACGCCGCCGCTGGTCGATATTCGAAACTCAGAGCAAGGGTCGTGCTTCTTGAGCAAGTTCAATCGCAACGCCATACGCCTGGTTGAGGCGGAATTTGAATGCCCGGAAGCCAATTGGCGCTGGTTTGACTGCGTTGAATTGAGATGGGCGCTGAGCCAAGACTTCTTGGTCAACACCGACGCCAGATCTGTCATTGTTTGCTCACCTTGGCGCCTACTGGCTAGCGACCACCAGCCGTTTGCATCGGACAGAGGCCACAACACCATGTGGGCGGGAAGACGCCATATCCCGACAGATTTCGTTTCGTCTCTCCGCGCGTCTTATGGAGGAGGAAGCGCGGATATCGGGCCGCATCTTGCGGCTCTGCGTAAGGCGGAAAGAAACAAGGATTCGTCTCTCGGCCGGAAATCACTCAGCGATTTGGAAGGCTGGAGGATCGACACCGATTCAATCCGGTGCGTCGATGATTGCGCCGATTGCGACGTGGTTAATTATCGCGTTTTTGCACCCGGACGTGAGGTAGAGCACTGGGCGCAACCACTCTTGCAGGGGCGGAAGGAAGAGGACTGTCGCCTCGTGATGCAGGTGAAAGAGGGTCGATTGAAGCTGTTCTTAAGCTACCGCGCCGAGCCAGGATTCCGTGGGAGAGTCGAATTTGGTCCCTCGTTGCAATCTGGAATTCCTGCCGTCGCCTGGCTTAGCGAGATGTCTTTGGCCAAGGATCATCCGGCCTTTCTCACCGTCCGCCAATCCGAGGAAGGAGGACGCTTTTGGAGGACGATCGTGAATTATTCGCTCCAATATATTCACGAAGATGTGGAGACGCGTGACGGGGAGGATGGTCTCTGGGTGGACTTGGCAGAGCTTCAAACTCTCTGCCTTGCGCCGCGCACCCTTACAAACGAAGCCCGGACTGCAATATCGATCCTGCTCTCTTTTGCCTAAGTCGGCAGCTATGGCGAGCTAAACCAGCCGCGACTGCTCCACGGCGGCGTGGATGAAGGAGGCGAAGAGCGGGTGTGGCTGGAAGGGCCGCGATTTCAGCTCCGGGTGGAACTGCACGCCGACGAACCAGGGGTGGTCCGGAATCTCCACGATTTCGGGCAGAAGGCCGTCGGGAGATAGGCCGGAGAAGCTCAAACCCGCGGCCTCGAGCTTATTGCGGTAACGCATGTTGACCTCGTAGCGGTGACGGTGACGCTCGGAGATGCGCGTGGTGCCGTAGATCTCAGCGACCTGGCTGCCCTTGGCGAGCACCGCGTCGTAGGCGCCGAGGCGCATGGTGCCGCCAAGATTGCCGTTGGTCTGGCGCCGCTCCAGCTCCTCGCCCCGCATCCATTCTGTCATCAGGCCGATGACCGGCTCCGGCGTCGGGCCGAACTCAGTCGAGCCCGCATCTTCCATGCCGGCGAGATCCCGCGCCACCTCGATCACGGCCATCTGCATGCCGAAGCAGATGCCGAAATAGGGCACGCCGCGCAGCCGCGCATATTTTGCCGCCTGAATCTTGCCCTCCGCGCCGCGCTCGCCGAAGCCGCCCGGCACCAGAATGCCGTGTACATCCTCGAGATAGGCGGAGGCGTCCTCCTGCTCGAAGGTCTGCGATTCGATCCAATGCAGGTTCACCCGGACCTTGTTGGCGATGCCGCCATGGACCAGCGCTTCGCTCAGCGATTTATAGGCGTCCTTCAGCCCGGTATATTTTCCGACCACGGCCACATTCACCTCGCCGTCGGGATCGGCGATGGTCTCGGCGATCTGCCGCCACAGCTCCAGATTCGGCGGCGGCGCGTTCTTGATGCCGAAGGCTTCGAGCACTTCGCGGTCGAGCCCTTCGGCATGGTAGGCGACCGGAACCTCATAGATGCTGGCCACGTCGAGGGCCTGGATCACGGCTTCCGGGCGCACATTGCAGAAGAGCGCGATCTTGCGCCGCTCGTCGCGTGGCAGCGGCCGCTCGCAGCGGCACAGCAGCACGTCCGGCTGAATGCCGATCGACCGCAATTCCTTGACCGAGTGCTGGGTCGGCTTGGTCTTCAGCTCGCCGGCGCTCGGGATGAAGGGAACGAGGGTGAGGTGAATGAACACCGAATGGCCCCCCGGCAACTCGTTTCCGAGCTGGCGAATCGCTTCGAAGAAGGGGAGCCCCTCGATATCGCCGACGGTGCCCCCGATCTCGCACAGGACGAAATCGATGCCCTCATTGCCTTGGGTGATGAAGGACTTGATGGCGTCGGTGACGTGGGGAATGACCTGGACTGTGGAGCCGAGATAGTCGCCACGCCGCTCCTTGGTGATGATCTGCTGGTAGATGCGGCCGGTGGTGATGTTGTCGGCCTGACAGGCCGGCCGGCCGGTAAAGCGCTCGTAATGGCCGAGGTCGAGGTCGGTCTCGGCGCCGTCGTCAGTGACGAACACTTCGCCGTGCTGATAGGGGCTCATCGTCCCTGGATCGACATTGAGGTAGGGATCGAGCTTGCGCAGGCGGACGCTATAGCCGCGCGCTTGGAGGAGCGCTCCGAGAGCAGCCGATGCCAACCCCTTGCCGAGAGAGGAGACCACGCCGCCGGTAATGAAGACGTACCGCGCCATGGGCCTCGAACATATACTGAAAGGAGCGTGAGTCGTAGTCCAAAGGTGCGCGCGTCCACCGCTCCGCGATTATCTGTCGCTCATCCTGGATAATCGCGGCCAATCCCGGCAAATCACCGTGATTGCCCCCAACTGCCCCCAATCCTGTTTTATTGCGATTGAGGCGGCTGCGGAGCTTGCGGGGCCTTCGAGGCGGGCGCGCCAGACGGCGCCGGACCCGACGGCAGCACCAGGCCAGGGAGAGAGCCTCCGCCCTGCACTGGCCCGCTCGTGCCTTGATCGAAGATCGACGTTGGACCGGACTGGCGGCTCGCGATGATGGTCAGAGCCAGGCTGGTGGCGAAAAACGTGGCGCCCAGAACGGCCGTGGTCTTGGTCAGCGCGTTCCCTGCGCTGCGCCCGGTCATGAAACCGCCGCCGCCGCCGCCGATTCCGAGGGCGCCGCCCTCCGAACGCTGCATCAGCACCACGCCGATCAACGCTGCGGCGACCATGATATGAATTACAAGTAGCACTGTGGTCATCGTGTAGCCTTCGCTTTGCCAGGCGGTGTCTTATCCGAATCGGCCAGGGCTTGGCTAGGCTTGGCGTCATCATTTGCCGCAGGTGGCGGTTTGGGCTTCCGGTCCGGCAAAGGCACCCCGGTGGACGTCGTCACGCGCTTATCCACCCCGCCCCCGCGGCAACGGAACTGTATGTGCTCCTCGACCTTGAGAAAGCGCCTGACCCGGCTGATCGCTTCTTCGGTCAGATGGCTCTTGACCCAATCCGGCCCCTCTTCGAGGGCGGCCTTCATGTCGTTAGTGAGAAGCTGCTTGCGCTCGACCTGCAGCTTCGCGCACCTCTGCTTGTCAAGCGGCTCCGCCACAGCGACGGAGCCCAGGACTGGAACCGCGGCCGAAACCAAGATTGCCATGGTGCAAGGGCGCAGCAGCGATATCAGGACTCCGCGAGGAGCCCTCTCCCACCAAACAGCAAGCCGTAGAATGGCGTTATTTGCTTCGCTTGCCAACGCCTACTCACTCGTCCGCCAAGTCGTCATTGCCGGCCAGGCCCCACGTAAGTCGATAAGATAGCATAGAAATCGGCGGCCTTAAGGCTGGCGCCGCCGACCAGCGCGCCGTTGACGTTGGCGATGGCAAGGAGCTCCGCGGCATTGTCCGGCTTCACCGAGCCGCCATAGAGGATGCGGACGCTGCCGCCCTCCTGGGCGCCGAGCCGCCGGCTCAAACCGTCGCGGATGAAATTATGGACCTCCGCGACGTCCACCGGCGTCGGCGTCAAGCCGGTGCCGATGGCCCAGACCGGCTCATAGGCGATGACGGTGTTCGCGGCATTGGCCGACGAGGCCAGCGACCCCTCGAGCTGATTGCCGACGACTTCGAGCGTCGCGCTTTTCCGTCTCTCACCCTCCGTCTCGCCAAGGCAAATGATGGCCATCAGCCCAGCCCGATGTGCCGCCGCAGCCTTGGCCGCGACGAGCGAATCGGTCTCGCCATGGTCGGTGCGCCGTTCCGAATGGCCGACGATGATGGCCCGCGCGCCCGCATCCGCCAGCATCTCGGCGGAGATATCGCCGGTATGGGCCCCTTCGGTTTTGGTGTGGCAGTCCTGGCCGCCGAGCAGAATATCGCTCTTGGAGAGCGCGTAGCGGGCTTGGGCGAGCAGAGTCGCGGGCGGACAGATCATGATGTCGACTTCTGGACGCGGGCCCTTCGCCAGGAGATCGAGCAGTCGCCTGATCTCGACCAGGGCCGCGGCTTGGCCATGCATCTTCCAATTGCCGGCAACGAGAGGCCTGACTGCGTTCACCCTGTTTCCCCGTTCTCGCCCGTGGCCGTGATGAAAATAGGCCGATCCGCCTGCTCTGAATGACTAGCCGCGCCCCGGAACGCCGCCTTGCCGCCTCACCTCTTGCTACCTATGATGCCGGCGCCGCGCGAGCAATCTCTCGAAAGATTGGCCCCTCGGCGCGGCGATTGCAAACAGCCAACAAGAAGGTGTCGAGGCGTGATACTTGATAATTTGCGAAAAGGAGCAGGCCGCCTGTTCGGCATGATCCTGATGGGTCTGCTCGTCTTAAGCTTCGCCGTGTGGGGCATCGCGGACATTTTCACCGGATATGGCAGCCAGACCTTGATCAAGGTTGGCGACACCGAAATCAATTCCCAGGACTATACGCGCGCCCAACAAGACGTGTTGCGGGTCATGAGCTCCAATGCGGGCCGAAGCCTGTCTTTGCAGGAAGCACGCGAGTCCGGTCTTGAGAACCGCGTGCTCGAGAGGCTGATCGGAGGGGCCGCTGTCGACAGCCACGCCAAGGATCTCAAACTCGGCGTCAGCGACAAGGCGATCCTCCAAGGGATCATGAAGGAATCTGCGTTCCAGGATTCCACCGGCAATTTCAGTGCGCTCGCCTTCCAGCAGGCTTTGCGCAATATGAGTTTGACAGAGCAAGGCTATCTTGCCGGGGAGCGGGAGCGCAATCTGCGGCGTCAGCTCCTGGCTACGGTCGGTAAGTCGCCGGCCGCGTCCCAGGTCTTCCTCAATGCCCTTAACAATTACAACAACGAGACCCGCAGCCTGCGTTACGTGCTGGTGCCGAAGAGCGCGGCCGGAACCGTGCCCGATCCGACCGAAGAGGATCTGAAGCGCTTTTACGATAATCACCATGCCCAATATACGCAGCCGCAGTTTCGCAAAGTGGGCGTGCTTGCCGTCACGCCAGAGGCCGTCAAGGACAAGGTGCGGATCACCGAGGATGATCTGAAGGCCACCTTCGAGCGCGACAAGGACAAGCTCGGCACGCCCGAGCGTCGTCGCGTGCAGCAAATCTCATTCGCGGATAACGCCGCCGCCAATGCCGCCTATCAGAAGGTCCAGGGCGGCACGGATTTCATCGCCCTCGCCAAGGAGCAAGGCCTGAGCGAGAGCGACATCGATCTTGGCCTCCTCAAGCGAACCGAGATGGCCGACGCCGCGATCGCCGAGGCCGCGTTCCAACTCGAAAAGGACAAGGTGAGCGAGCCTGTGACCGGGCAGCTCGGCCGGACCGTCTTGTTGCGCGTTACCGCCATCGAGCCCGGCAAGATCGTGACCCTCGAGGATGCGAAGCCGGAACTGGAGAAGAAGCTCCTCAAGGAACGCGCTCAAGGCGCGATCTTCGATCTTCACGACAAGATCGAGGACGAGCGCGCCTCAGGCACTCAGCTGTCCGAGGTCGCCGAGAAATTCAAGCTCAACTATCAAGTCTTCGATCAGGTCGACCGCAAGGGTCAGGGCCCCGACGGCAAGGCGCTGGAGCTGCCACAGAAGACCGATCTCTTGAACGCCATCTTCGCCACCGATTCCGGCGTCGAGAACGACCCCATCGACGCCAAGGATGAGGGGTTGATCTGGTATGAGGTGTTGGGCGTCACGCCACAGCAGCTGAAGCCATTCGAGCAAGTGAAGGACGAGGTCGGGAAGGATTGGCGGCTCGACGAGGAGCGCACCAGGCTGGCGAAATACACCGACGATCTGGTGAAGCAGCTTGCCGCGGGCAAGACCCTCGATGAGCTGGCCAAGGAGCTCAACACTGAAGTTCTGCCGACCGAGCCGCTGAAGCGTAGCGGTCTCACCGTCAATGTGTTGCCGGCCGCGGTGACGCAGGCCTTTACCCTGCCCCAAGGCGGTTACGGTTCGGCCCCGTCTGGCGTCAATGAGTCTCGCATCGTCTTCCAGGTGGATAAGATCACGCCGGCGCCCCCGCTCGATGCGGCCACGCTCGCGGCGCTGGAACGCCAGCTCAAGCAGTTCATGGGCGAAGACATCATCGGGGAATATTTCTCCGCCTTGGAGTCGCGCTACGGCGTCACCGTCAATCAGCAGGCGCTGGCGAAGCTCGCGGGGAGCAGCGAACAGCAATGAGTTCGGCGGAGGCCATTTCGGTTACGGCCTTGCCGCGACAGGGTGGCGCTACGATCGAGCCGGACGTCTCGAGTTTCTCTCGCCTCTATGACGGGGGCACACCGCAAGTCGCCTGGACGCGGCTCGTCGCCGATCTTGAGACGCCCGTCTCGGCCCTGCTCAAGCTCGCGCATGAGCGGCCGAACAGCTTCCTGCTGGAATCGGTCGAGAGGGGCGCCGCGCGCGGCCGCTACTCGATTATCGGTTGCGAGCCCGACCTGATCTGGAGGGCTAATGGCGCACGGGCCGAATTGAACCGGACGCCTTTGGCCGACGCCGACGGTTTCGTCCCCTCGCCGCTGCCGACGCTTCAGTCGCTCCGCGCCTTGCTCGCCGAGTCGGCGATCGAGCTGCCGCCGGAGCTGCCGCCGATGGCCGCCGGCATCTTCGGCTATATGGGCTATGACACGGTCAGGCTGATCGAGCATTTGCCCACCAGCAGGCCGGACAAACTCGGCCTTCCCGACAGCATTTTGGTGCGGCCCACCTTGATCGTGATCTTCGACACGGTGAAGGACGAGATGACCGTGGTGACGCCGGTGCGGCCGGCGCCTGGGGTCAGTGCCAAGGCGGCCTATGCGCGCGCGGCGGACCGGCTGAACGTCGTCGTCGAGCGGCTCGATCAGCCCTTGCCGCATGGAACCGATCTTGGCGCCGAGGCCGCGCATCCGGAGCTGACGCCAAGCATGGCGCCGGAGGCCTATATGAGCAAGGTCGCGCGCGCCAAGGAGTACATCGCCGCCGGCGACATTTTCCAGGTGGTGCTCAGCCAGCGCTTCGAGGCGCTCTTCACGCTGCCGTCCTTCTCGCTCTACCGCGCGCTCAGGCGCGTCAATCCCTCGCCGTTTCTCTACTACCTCAATTTCGACGGCTTCGCCGTCGTCGGCTCGAGCCCCGAAATCCTGGTGCGCGTGCGTGAGGGAGTCGTCACCATCCGTCCCATCGCCGGTACGCGGCCGCGCGGAGTTCGACCCGAGGACGACAAGGCGCTCGCTGCGGAACTTCTCGCCGACGCCAAGGAGCGCGCCGAACATCTCATGCTGCTCGACCTCGGCCGCAACGATGTGGGCCGCGTGGCCGATGTCGGCAGCGTGCGCGTCACCGACAGTTTCTTTCTCGAATATTACAGCCAGGTGATGCACATCGTTTCCAATGTTGAAGGCCGGCTCGCGCCCCAATTCGACGCCATCGACGCGCTGATGGCCGGCTTTCCGGCGGGCACCGTGTCCGGCGCGCCCAAGGTACGGGCCATGGAGATCATCGACGAGTTGGAGGAGGAGAAGCGCGGGCTCTATGCCGGCTGCGTCGGTTATTTCTCCGCCAATGGCGAGATGGACTCCTGCATCGTGCTTAGAACTTCGGTGGTGAAGGACGGCGTCATGTATGTGCAGGCAGGCGCTGGAATCGTCGCCGATTCGGTGCCGGAGCGCGAGCAGGCCGAATGTGTCAGCAAAGCCTCTGCTTTGTTTCGCGCAGCCGAAGAAGCCGTGCGCTTTGCCGCTCGGGCTAAACGCGGCCAGTGAACCGATTTCGCTAGGCGTCCCATGTTGACCTTGATCCTGCTGCGTCACGCCAAGTCGAGCTGGAACGATCCGTCCCTTTCCGATCACGACCGGGCTCTGAATAGCCGAGGCGTGGCCGCGGCCCCGCTGATGGGACGCGCGATGGCCAAGCACGGGCTCGATCCAGACTTGGTGCTGTGCTCCACGGCGCGGCGGACGCGGGACACGCTGGCCCTCGTGCTGCCGGAGCTGAAGGCCGAGCCGAAGGTCATCTATGAGGACGAGCTGTATCATGCGTCCTCGGCCGAGATGCTCACCTTGCTGCACGGAGTCGGCGCGGCGACGTCCCAGCTGCTGATGGTCGGGCATAATCCGGAGATTCACCGTTTCGCGCTCGACTTGATCGGGTCTGGCGCCAAGCATCTGAGGGACCGGCTCGCGGCGAAATTGCCGACCGCGGGCCTCGTGGCGATCCGCTTTCCCGGGGGCGGCTGGAGCAGCGTCACGATCAATAGCGGCAAGCTTGAGCTCGTCCTCACGCCGAGGGATGTCGCGCAGGGAACGGGCGGGACTCCTTGACGCCGCGTCGGCCGGGGGCGTAACAGGTTCACCATGCTTACGCTCATCGATAATTACGACAGCTTCACCTATAACCTCGTTCATTTCCTTGGAGAATTGGGCGCGAGCACGCGCGTCTACCGAAATGACAAGGTCAGTGTGGACGAGGTGCTGGCCGAGGCGCCGGAGGCGATCGTGTTGTCACCCGGACCTTGCGATCCGGACCGTGCCGGGATCTGTCTTGAGCTGATCGAGCGGGCCGGTCCCGAGATCCCGCTGCTTGGCGTGTGCCTCGGGCATCAGGCCATCGGCCAGGTCTATGGCGGCCGGGTGGTGCGCGCTCCCGTGCTGATGCATGGCAAGTTGTCGAAGGTGCATCACACCGGCGTCGGCGTGTTCGCAGGTCTCCCGCAGGATTTCTCCGCCACGCGCTACCATTCTCTCGTCGTCGAGCGGTCGAGCCTGCCGGATCAGCTCGAGATCACGGCGGAGACGGTCGATGGCGTCATCATGGGGCTGCGGCATAAGAGCTATCCCGTGCATGGCGTTCAGTTCCACCCCGAGAGCATCGCCTCCGAGCACGGTCATCAGCTGCTCGCAAATTTCCTCGATCTCGCGCGGGTCGAACGCCGCTCACGGGCTTCGCCGAAAGAAGCGATCGGTGCCCTCTAATCCCGTGCTTGCGGAGACGGCGACGATCGCCGATCTGCGTCAAGCCATCGCCAAGATTGCATCGGGCCAGACCCTCAGCCAGGCCGAGGCGGCGGCCGCGTTCGAACTCGTGATGTCGGGCTCGGCCACGTCGGCCCAGATCGGCGCGCTGCTGATGGGACTCCGACTGCGCGGCGAGACCGTGGACGAGATCGCCGGCGCTGCCCGCGCGCTTCGCGCTCATGCCCTCCCCGTGCGGGCGCCTGAGGGTGCTATCGACACCTGCGGCACCGGCGGCGATGCCAAGGGCACGTTCAACATCTCCACCTGCGCTGCCTTCGTGGTCGCGGGGGCCGGTGTGCCGGTCGCCAAGCATGGCAACCGCTCGATCTCCTCGCGCTGCGGCTCGGCGGATGCGCTATCGGCGCTCGGAGTGAACATCGAGGCAAGTCCCGAGACGATCTCGCGCTGCATTGCCGAATGCGGGCTTGGCTTCATGTTCGCGCCAGCCCACCATGCGGCGATGCGCCATGTCGCGTCGGTGCGCACCGAGCTCGGCACGCGCACGATCTTTAATCTGCTTGGGCCGCTCGCCAATCCGGCCGGCACCAAATTCCAGGTCGTCGGCGTGTTCGCGGCGGAATGGGTCGAGCCGATGGCACGGGTCCTCGGTCTATTGGGCGTCAAGCGGGCCTGGGTGGTGCATGGCAGCGATGGCCTCGACGAGTTGACCACGACGGGCATCAGCGATGTGGCTTTGCTCGATCAAGGCGAGGTTTCGACCTTCAGGATCTCGCCCCGGAATGCCGGCCTCCCCGACGCGCGACCGCAGGACCTCCTCGGCGGCGACGCGGTCGAGAATGCGGCCCATCTCAAAGCGGTGCTCAACGGCATACGGGGGCCGTTCCGGGACATCGTGCTCTTGAACGCCGGTGCGGCACTCCTGGTCGCGGGCAAGGCCAAGACGCTGCGCGAGGGTGTCGCGCTCGCCGCCCAGTCCATCGACAGCGGCAAAGCGGCCGGCGTGCTCGAAGCGCTCGTTAAGCTCAGCCATGATAGGCTCTGACCATGGCCGACGTGCTCGACAAGATCCTGGCCTATAAGCGGCGCGAGGTCGAAGCCGCCAAGGCCGCCACTCCTCCCGCTCTCATGCGCGCTCGCGCCGAGGCCGCCTCGCCCGTGCGGCCGTTCGCCGGGGCCATCTCCACGTGCCTGACGCACTCGGGCTTTGCCCTGATCGCCGAGATCAAGAAGGCAAGCCCGTCGAAGGGCTTGATCCGCGCCGATTTCGATCCGCCGGCGCTGGCGCGGGCCTATCAGGCGGGCGGGGCCACCTGTCTTTCGGTGCTGACCGACGCACCGTCCTTCCAGGGCCGTCCGGAATATTTGGCGCAAGCCCGGGACGCGACGACCCTCCCGGCGCTACGCAAGGATTTCATGCTCGATCCCTATCAGGTGCTGGAAGCGCGCGCTCTGGGCGCGGACTGCATTCTGATCATCATGGCCGCGGTCGACGACGCGACCGCGCGGGAGCTTAGCGAGGCGGCGCATGCGCATGGCATGGACGTGCTCGCCGAGGTGCATGACCAAGCCGAGCTCGACCGAGCGCTGGCATTGGACACGAGGCTGATCGGCATCAACAACCGCAACCTCAAGACCTTCGCCACCAACCTCGCCACCACCGAGGCGCTGGCGCCGCGCGTGCCTGAGGACCGCATCGTCATCGCCGAGAGCGGGATCTTCACTCATGCCGATTTGGTGCGGCTGGCGGCTGCCGGGGTTGGCGCCTTGCTCGTCGGCGAGAGCCTGATGCGCCAAGCCGACGTGGCCGGGGCGACGCGGGCGCTGCTCACCGGCACGGCCGTAACTCAGCCCGAGGCGGCGCAATGACCGAGCGGCGTTTGAGCCATCTGAACGAGGCCGGCGAGGCGCGCATGGTCGATGTCTCGCGCAAAGCCGTGACCGAACGCAGCGCGGTCGCCGAGGGTTTCGTCGCCATGGCGCCGGAGACGCTGGACTTGATCCTCAGCGGTCGTGCGCCGAAGGGCGACGTTCTCGCCACCGCCCGCATTGCCGGCATCATGGGCGCCAAGCGCACTCACGAGCTCATCCCCCTCTGCCACCCCCTCCCCCTGACACAAGTGACCGTCGAGTTTACGCCATCGCGCGATCCCGCCGGCATCCGCGTGGAGGCGACCGCCAAGGTCGAGGCCAAGACCGGCGTGGAGATGGAGGCGCTGACAGCGGTCACCGTCGCCTGCCTCACCCTCTACGACATGTGCAAGGCGGTCGACCGGGCCATGACCTTCTCCGGCATTCGCCTGATCGAGAAGTCGGGCGGCCGCTCCGGGAATTTCAAGGCGGCGGCCGTTCGCCGTTAATTGGGTATGGCCCTCCTCCCCGTCGCCGAAGCTCTGGCCCGCGTCACGCAAGGCCTCGATCCCCTCGAGGCCGAATGGGTTCCCGTGGCGAAAGCCCATCGGCGCGTGCTAGCCGAGGATTTGGCGGGGCGCCTCACCCAGCCTCCCTTCAATGCCTCGGCCATGGACGGCTACGCGGTGCGCGCTAAGGATGTGGCGAATTTGCCCGCGACGCTGACGCTGATCGGCGAGGCAGTGGCCGGCCGCGGCTTCGACGGCAAGGTCGGCGCCGGCGAGGCGGTCCGCATCTTCACCGGCGCCCCGGTGCCGGAGGGCGCCGACAATGTCGTCATCCAGGAGAACGTTGACCGGACGGATGGGATGGTCACGGTCAAGGAAACGGGGCCAGCGCATATTCGTCCCCGCGGCCAAGACTTCACCGAAGGCGACGTGCTGTTGCGCGCGGGGCTGAGGCTCGGGCCGCGCGAGGTGATGCTTGCCGCCGCCATGAATCATGCCGAGCTCCCGGTGCGGCGCCGGCCGAAGGTCGCCATCCTTTCTACCGGCGATGAGGTGGTCCCTCCGGGCTCGGCTCCCGGCCCGGACGAGATCATCGCCTCGGTCTCCTATGGCCTTGGCGTTCTCGTCGAGGCGGAAGGCGGCGAGCCAATCAGCCTTGGCATCGCTAAGGACAATGCCGACAGCCTGATCGCCCATATCAGGGCCGGCAGCGCCGCCGACATTCTTCTGACCATTGGTGGGGCCTCGGTCGGCGACCGTGATCTGGTGGGCTCAGCCCTCCGCTCGGAGGGTCTTGAACTCGACTTCTGGAAGATCGCCATGCGGCCGGGAAAGCCCCTGCTCTATGGGCGCCTGGGGCGCCAGCGCGTGCTTGGGGTGCCTGGCAATCCCGTCTCGGCCCTCATTTGCGGCCTCGTATTCCTGGTGCCCATGCTGCACCGGCTGCTCGGGCTCACGGAGGACGCGCGCGGGTCCCTGGAAGCCGTGCTCGGTCAGGACCTGGAGGTCAACGGGCCGCGCCAGCATTACATGCGGGCCGTTTCCACATGGTCGCCGAGTGGCGACAGGCTGGTCGCGGCGCTGCCCTCCCAGGACAGCTCACAGATGGCGGAGTTCGTCCGCGCCGATTGCCTCATCGTACGGCCGCCGCATGCCCCGGCGCTTGCCAGTGGACATCGGGTGAAGATCATTCCCTTCGACGCCTGACCCCAAAAATTAAGCCCTCCGCAATACGAATCAGCGAAACCATAGCCGGATCGCAGGGCTTGGCACGAGATGTGGGGTCGATCCTGCTTGCGGAACACAACTAGAACAGTTAGAACTGTTCATGATTTGTACAAAGGGTAGGACGCGGCCTGACGCGGCTGAAGGGACCAGATGCTAACTTCGAAGCAAAAAGAGCTTCTCATGTTCATCCACGAACGGTTGAAGGAGACGGGCGTGCCCCCCTCCTTCGACGAGATGAAGGATGCTCTCGACCTGAAATCGAAATCAGGCATTCACCGGCTGATCACCGCGCTCGAGGAGCGCGGCTTCGTGCGGCGGCTGCCGCATCGGGCCCGCGCCATGGAAATCGTGCGGCTGCCGGAATCCGTGGTCCAGACGGTCGGCTTAGGCCGCTCCCGGGGCTTTTCGCCCAGCGTGATCGAGGGAAGCCTGGGACGCGTGCCGCAGATCGCCGAGGGCGAGAGCATGCCGCAGACCGTGAGCGTGCCGGTCATGGGCCGCATCGCCGCCGGCGTGCCGGCCGAGGCGATCCAGACGCGCCTGGATACGATCGAGGTTCCCCCCGAACTGCTGACCAAGGGGGAGCACTTCGCGCTCGAGGTCAAAGGCGATTCGATGATCGACGCCGGCATCCTCGAAGGCGACACCATCATCATCCGCAAGGGCGAGGACGCTAGCAATGGCGACATCGTCGTGGCGCTGGTGGACGAGGAGGAAGCGACCTTGAAGCGCCTCCGACGCCGCGGTGATTCAATCGCGCTCGAAGCCGCCAACCAGGCTTATGAGACGCGCATTTTTGGCCCCGACCGGGTCCGCGTTCAAGGGCGGCTGGTCGGCCTCATTCGCCGATACTAGGGCTGAAGCTGCATCAATCTTCGGGATTGCCGTCGAAGCGCTCGTCGGATGCGCTCGGGTCGCTGGCATAGGCTTGGCCCGAGGGCAAAGACGGCTTCGCCGTCTCCCGCTCCGGCACCCAGGGCCGTCGCCCCCGGGTCTCGGCCACGCTCTCACTGCGGATCGAGAGTCCTTCGATATAGAGCGCGTGAGCGCCCGCCGATCGCAGCATGCGCCGGTCGATGACCACCCGTGCCGCCTTGCAGGCCTTGCCGACGCTGATTGAGGCGATGACGATGTCGGCGGTGCGGCAGTCCTCCTCGAGCGCGGCGGGATGGCGGACGAGAGCCACGGTCTTGCCCTTGACCTTGCCGATGCAGCCAAGAAGGTCGCAAGTGAAGGGGCTGTTGGCGGACGCCTGCGCCGCATCGCGCTCATCGCCGTCGGCGAGCAACCAATGATCGACGCTGTAATTCGCGCGCGTGGCCGGTGGCAGCGCGAGCGAGCCATCGTCTGCCCTGAGCGCCACGCTTCGGCCATCGCGTTCGACCATGACGTCGGGCCTCGTCACGCCTCCGCTCACCATGAGACCTGCCGCGATGATGACGAGGCCGAGCGATCGCCAGCGCGTCTGCCACAGACAGAACCAAAGGCCCCCGAGCACCATCAGCAAGAGCGAGGTGCCCGAGATCGACGGCAGGATCGACACGGCGCCTGGCCAGGACGCCACCCATTTGCCGGTGCCGACGAGGAGTTCGATGCCCACGCCCATGACCCATAGCGGCCAGGCCTCGAGGCCGAACGGCATCGCCACGAGGCTGAGCAGAGCGAAGGGCATGATCACGATACTAATCAGCGGTAAGGCGATTAGATTGGCCGCGACCCCGTAATGCGACATGCGGTGGAAATGGTAGATGGCGAAGGGGGCGACCGCCGCCGTGGCGACAAGCGTAGTCACCACGTCGCCGACGATGATGGCCCAGAGTTTGCGGAGCCCACGCCAGACGAAGCTCACATCCCGCGCCCGGTCCTGTACGCGCTTGCTGGTCGTCTCGACCAGAGCCACGAGCCCGATCACGGCGGCGAAGGACATCTCGAAGCTCGGGTCGAACAAGCTTTCAGGCGCGATCACCAGGATGACCAAAGCCGCGAGCGCCACATTGCGCATGGTGAGCGCGGGCCGGTCGAGGATCACGGCGAGGAGAACGATGCTCATCATGATCCAGGAGCGGACGGTTGGTACCGCCGCGCCGGACAGGAGCAGATAGAACAGAGCCGCCGCGAGCGCCGTTCCAGCCGCCAATTTGCGGATCGGGAAGCTGAGCGCGATGGCCGGGACCAGCGCCAGGCCTGCCCTCACCAGCCAGAACACGGTGCCCGCCATGATCACCATGTGCAGGCCCGAAATCGACAGGATGTGGAACAGGCCGGAATCGCGCATGGCCTGATTGTCTTCCTCGGAGATGCCCGCCCGCTCGCCGGTAATCAGCGCCGCGGCGATCTCGCCACGCTCGCCCGGCAGGCTCGCCCGGATGCGGAGATTGACCAGGGAGCGCAGGTGGTCGATCGAGGCCCAAAGCCTCAAATCCCATGGCGGCTCACCCATGTCCGGAAGCGCTTCAGGTTTTCCCGTGGCGTAACCGCTGGCGCCGAGGCGACCGAACCAGGCGGTCCGGCCGAAGTCGAAGCCATGCGGCAGGATCGGCTCTGGCGGCGGGCGGAGGGTCGCCCTTAGCGCGATCGCTTCGCCGGTCTCAACTCGTCCTTTGGCCGCGCCCACGGTGACGCGCACGCGATAAGGTGTCGCCTCTGCCGGCAATTGGCCGAGACCTATCACCCGGAATGTAATCCTGGCCTTGGCCTTGTCGCGAGGTTCGTAGCGTTCCACCCAGCCCTTGACCACGACCCCGCGAATCTCCTTGGCCAGGACGGGGGCACGCGCCAGCTCGGTGCGGAGCTTCGCGGTGGCAAAGCCCGCTGCCAGCGCCAGGGCGGAAGCGCCAACGACGAGCCCAAGGCCTGAGCCCCTCACGGCGAGGCAGAGCCCGATTGCGGCGAGAATGACGGCGGCGGCCGAGATTGGGTTTGGCTCGTCGGCAAGGCCGAAATAGGCGAGAATTCCCCCGGCGAAGAGCACCGGGATCCAGAGAAACCAGCGATCGGATTCGGCCTCCAGGGCACGGGCGAGCGCGGCGATCAGCGGCGTCCGGCGCAATAGGCCGGGCGGGCTCCCGTCCTCCCTCGACCAAGCATGCTCGTCCCGGACCGGCATCGTCGATGCCTCTGCCCTGACCTTTCCCCGCCCCTATGCTACACCACGCCAGCGCCGCGTCCCTCTCAATTCACCGAAGGTCCGTTCCAGCCCATGAGCGACAAAGTTGTTACGCGTTTTGCCCCCTCGCCCACCGGCTATCTGCATATCGGCGGGGCGCGCACCGCCCTCTTTAATTGGCTCTACGCCAAGGCCAAGGGCGGCAAGATGCTGCTTCGCATTGAGGACACCGACCAGGCGCGATCGACGGAGGGGGCGATCCTCGCCATCCTCGACGGTTTGACCTGGCTCGGGCTCGATTGGGAGGGGGAGCCCGTCTATCAGCTCGCTCGCGCCGTGCGTCACCGCGAGATGGCGGAGCAGCTCCTCGCCGAGGGCAAGGCCTATCGCTGTTATGCGAGCGTGGAGGAGCTTGCCGGCATGCGCGAACAGGCACGCGCCAAGGGTCGCGCTCCCGGCTATGACGGGAGTTGGCGCGACCGCGACCTGGCGGAGGCGCCGGCCGGCATTGCTCCCGCCATTCGCTTCAAGGCGCCGAATGACGGCGAGACCGTCATCGAAGACCAGGTGCAGGGCCGTGTGGTCTTCGCCAACAAGGATCTGGACGACCTCGTCATCCTGCGCAGCGACGGGACGCCGACCTACAATCTGTCGGTGGTGGTCGACGACCACGATATGGGCATCACCCATGTCATCCGCGGTGACGACCACCTCACCAATGCGGCACGTCAGACGCAAATCTACAAGGCGCTCGGCTGGCAGACGCCGATTTTCGCCCACGTCCCGCTCATCCATGGCCCTGACGGCGCCAAGCTCTCCAAGCGCCACGGTGCGCTTGGGGTCGAGGCTTATCGCGCCAGTGGCTATCTGCCGGCGGCATTGCGCAATTACCTCGCGCGGCTTGGTTGGAGCCATGGCGACGACGAGATCATGTCCGCCGAAGACATGATCCGTTGGTTCGATCTCGACGCCATCGGACGCTCGGCGGCGCGGTTCGACTTCACCAAACTCGAAAATCTCAATGGGCACTATCTGAGAGAGACGCCGGATGCGGAGATCGTCGATCGGCTGCGGGCGCTGGTGCCCGAGTTGCCGAATGGAGACGAGCTCACAGCAGCGATCGGGCCGGACGGTTGGCGCCAGCTCGAGCGCGCCCTTCCCGGTCTGAAAGATCGCGCCAAGACCCTGGTTGAGCTGGTGGACAACGCCCAATATCTGTTCGCCAAGCGGCCGCTCACCCTCGATACGCAGGCGGAACGGCTGCTCGACCAGCCGGCGCGCGAAACGCTTACGGCGCTGTTGCCACGGCTGGAAGGCGTGGAGCCCTGGACAAAGGAGGTGCTCGATGCTTCCGTGCGAGCCTATGCCGAGGAGGCTGGCCTCAAGCTTGGCAAGCTGGCGCAGCCGCTCCGCGCCGCCCTCACCGGCAAGTCAACCTCTCCCGGCATCTTCGATGTGCTTGAGGTGCTGGGACGCGAGGAGTCGTTGGCACGCATCGCCGATCAGACTGGTCAATGAATTTTGCATAACATTTGTGCAACGCTCTTGTTGCACTGCGTCACATTTTCCGTCAGTTATCCCGCAGTGCAAAAATTTACTACGCGAAACTCCGAACTGCTGGCACAATGGAGCTATGGTAGGCGTGAGTTCTCTCTCATCGCATTGGGGTTGCAGGAGGCTTTTATGAGCGTCGCAGAAAGCTACATCCGCAAGCCGGTCGCGGCCGAAGCGTCCTTGACGATCGACGGCGAACCGCAGGAATTGCCGATTCGCAAGGGCACCCTCGGCCCCGATGTGATCGACATCACCACGCTGTACGCTGACACCGGACATTTCACCTACGATCCGGGATTCACGTCGACGGCGAGTTGCGAGTCGAAGATCACCTTTATCGACGGCGACAAGGGCGTGCTGCTTTACCGCGGCTACCCAATCGACGAGCTCGCCGAGCATGGCACGTTCATGGAGACGTGCTACCTGCTGCTTTACGGGGATCTTCCCACCGCAGAGCAGTACACGACCTTCTGTAACCGCATCACGCGCCACACGATGGTGCATGAGCAGATGACGAAGTTCTACACCGGCTTTCGCCGGGACGCGCATCCCATGGCCGTCATGGTCGGTGTGGTCGGCGCGCTGTCCGCCTTCTATCACGACTCGATCGACATCAGTGATCCGAGGCAGCGTGACGTGGCAAGCGTGCGCATGATCGCCAAGATGCCGACCATTGCCGCCATGGCCTACAAATATTCGATCGGCCAGCCCTTCATCTACCCGCGCAATGAGCTCGACTACTCGGCCAACTTCTTGCACATGTGCTTCGCGGTTCCCTGCGAGGAATATAAAGTCGACCCGGTGCTGGCCCGTGCCATGCGCCGCATCTTCATCCTGCACGCCGACCATGAGCAGAATGCCTCGACCTCGACGGTCCGGCTTGCCGGCTCGTCTGGCGCCAACCCCTTTGCCTGCATCTCGGCGGGCATCGCTTGCCTCTGGGGCCCCGCCCATGGCGGCGCCAATGAGGCGGCGCTCGAGATGCTGCAAGAGATCGGATCGGTCGACCGCATCCCCGAATACATCAAGCGCGCCAAGGACCGGGACGACCCCTTCAGGCTGATGGGCTTCGGCCACCGCGTGTATAAGAACTACGACCCCCGGGCCCGCATCATGCAGAAGACCTGCCATGAGGTGCTCGAAGCGGTCGGCCATAAGAACGATCCCATCCTTCAGGTCGCCCTCGAGCTTGAGCGGATTGCGCTGAACGACGACTATTTCATCGAGAAAAAGCTCTATCCCAATATCGACTTCTATTCCGGCATCACGTTGAAGGCCCTCGGCTTCCCGACCGACATGTTCACCGTGTTGTTCGCGATCGCCCGCACCGTCGGCTGGATCGCGCAATGGAAGGAGATGATCGAGGACCCCTTGCAGCGTATCGGCCGGCCGCGGCAGCTCTATACCGGCCCGGTCGAGCGCGCTTATATTCCCGTCGACGCGCGCTAGGACTCGCTGAGCTCCGCCTGCGTTCCTTGAGCATAGGCGAGGACGATCCTCGCCGCCTCCAGGCTCGGGGATTCCTCCGTCTCTCGGACGCGCTCGCTGACGCGAGCCATGCCTGCAAGCTGCGCCCCCCGCTCCGGTCCGCCCAGCAACAACGGCAAGAGAGCCTGGCTTAGCTTTTCGCCGGTGCAGTCTTCTTGCAACAGCTCGGGGATGACATTCTCGCCAAGGATGAGGTTCGGCAACACGACCGAATGAGCAATCAGGAGAAAACGTAAGGTTACCGCCAGCGGATCGGACCTGTAGGCCACGACCATCGGAGTTCCGGCCAGCGCCAGCTCTAGCGTGACGGTCCCCGACGCCGCGAGAGCGGCGCGCGCCAGCTTGAAGGCGGAAAATTTATCGGTCTCGCCGCTCACGATATGCGGCGTCACGACCCAGCTCTTGAGCCCTTCCTCGATCAGCCCCCGAACGCTGGAGACCACGGGGAGGATGACCTCCAAGGGACCCGCGTGCTCTTCCAGCCGGCGCAGGGCGTCGCCGAAGGGCGCCATCAGGCGTTTGACCTCACTAGTTCTGCTGCCGGGCAAGACCACGACGACATTGCGGTCCGTGGCAATGCCGAGCCGCCGGCGTAGCGCCTCGGAGTCGAGGGTCTGCATCCAGTCGAGCTTCTCGACCAGCGGGTGGCCGACATAGCTGCAGATGGGGCCGCCCAGACGCCGGTGTGCCTCAGGCTCAAAGGGAAGGATGCCGAGGATATGATCGACATAGCCGCGCATCTTGCGGGCACGGCCGGGGCGCCAAGCCCAGACGCTCGGCGAGACATAATCGACGATGGGGATATCGGGGTTGAGCCGGCGTACGCGCTTGGCCACTTGGTGGGTGAATTCTGGACTGTCGAGAATCACCAGCGCGTCGGGATCCTGCGCGATCACGGCTTTCACCGTCTGCCGGATGCGCCGCCAGATATTCGGCAGACGCGGGAGCAGGTCGAGGGGGCTCATGACCGCGATTTCGGCTAGGGGGAACAGCGAGGGACAGCCTTGCTCGAGCATCAGCTCGCCGCCGACGCCGGCGAGATCGAGCGGCCTCGACGACAGGGCGCGCAAGGCCCCGATGAGCTTGGCCCCCAGCGCATCGCCCGAATGCTCGCCGGCGATGAGGAACAGCCTCAGCGGGCTCGCTTTCGGATCGGAGCCGGAGCTCCGCTGACTAATCATCAGACGTGCTGGCCTGGGTCTGGCCAAACAAGAACAGCCCATGTTCATCGGCTGCGGCGATGGTGGCGGCGCGGTCTGCGATCAGGACCCGGCCGGCCGCGACGGCAATGCCCGCGAGCCCGGCATGCGCCGCCTTGTCCACCGTATCCGGGCCGATCGTCGGCAGGTCTACGCGCTCCTCTTGTCCAGGCTTTGGCGCCTTCACCATCACGCCGGCGCGGGTGCGGCGACCCCATTGTCTGAGCTCGGCGCAGCGGGCAAGCATCGCGTCGGTGCCTTCAGCCGCTTCCACCGCAAGCACATGACCTTTGGCGACGACGGCGGCTTGGCCCACATCGAGACGGCCGAGCGCCTCGACCACGCGGAAGCCTGCCTCGATATCGGCCATGCTCTCGGTCGATGGCGCCTTGGCGCCGAGCGTCCCTATTCCGGCCAAGAGCTCCGGCGCCACCTCTCCGGCGCCCCGCACGCGATAGCCCTTGTCTTCAATGAAGTCCACGATCCGCGACAGCACGCTGTCGTCACCGCCCTTGCGCAGGCTCAGCAGGAAGGGCAGCGCCTTGATGGCCCCCAGATCAAGCTTGATATTGCTCAGATCGGGCCTGCCGACGGTGCCGATAAAGACCAGGTCGTGGCAACCTTCCTGCTTCAGGGTCGCAAACAGCTTGCCGGCCTCGCCCCATTTCATCCAGCTATGGGGAAAGCTTGCGATCGCCTCGGCGGCCTCGCCGCGAATGCCGATGATGTGGACCTGGCCGCCTCTGGCGGTGACCGCCTCGGCAATCGCGCAAGGCAGCGTGCCTCCGCCAGCAATGATGGCGAGCGGGCCGCCCTCCTTCGCCAATTCGTCGGCCTTCGGCATTTCAAGCTCAGCTTTGGTTTGATGCGGGGACATTGTTGCTGGGCACGCAAAAGGAGCGGTCTGAATTGCTCTTGATGAAGTCGACGATCTCGCGCACGAGCGGATTGGCCTTGAACATGTTCTCCACGTCCTCGAGCCGCTCCTTCAACGTGCCTTCGCTCGCGAACAGCATGCGATAGGCTTGGCGGAGCTCGTGGATCTGCTCCCGCGGAAAGCCCTGACGCTTGAGGCCGACTATGTTCAGTCCCGACAGATGCGCGCGGTTGCCGATCACCATGCCAAAGGGAATGACGTCCTTCTCCACCCCCGACATGCCCCCAACAAAGGCACGGGCGCCGATCCGCACGAATTGATGCACGGCGCATAGACCCCCCAGGATGGCGTGGTCGCCCACCAGCACGTGGCCGCCTAGGGTCGCGCTATTAACGAGGATGACGTGGTCGCCGAGCCGGCAGTCATGAGCGACGTGAGCGCCTACCATCAACAGGCAATGGGAGCCCACGCGCGTGAGCAAGCCTCCACCTTCGGTGCCGGAATTGATGGTGACATGTTCGCGGATGACGGTCTGCGGTCCGATTTCCAGGCGGCTCGTTTCGCCGTGATATTTCTGGTCTTGCGGAATATGACCGAGCGAGGCGAAGGGGAATATCTGGCAACCCTCGCCTATTGCCGTCTGGCCCACGACCACGACGTGGGAATGAAGGACGACGCCATCGCCGAGCGTGGCCCCCGGCCCGACGACGCAGAAAGGCCCGATGTCGACGCCCTCGCCCAGAACAGCATTTGGATCGACCACCGCGGTCGGGTGAATGTTGGCCATGCTCTTGAGTACTTGATTTAGTTTTCGATGATCACGGCGCTGACTTCGGCCTCGGCGACGACGGCGCCGTCGACCAGGGCTCGTGCCCGGAAGCGCCACACGCGCCCGCGATTGCGCATCTTCTCGACGTGGTACTGAACCGTGTCGCCTGGAACCACCGGGCGGCGAAAGCGTGCCTTGTCGATGGCCATGAAATAGACGAGCGGAGGTCGCTTGAACTCCTCGATGTGGCGCATGCATAGCGCGCCCGCCGTTTGGGCCATGCCTTCGATCAGGAGCACGCCGGGCATGACTGGGTTTCCCGGGAAATGGCCCTGGAAGAACGGCTCGTTCGCCGTGACGTTCTTGATTCCGATGGCCGAGCGGTCACCGTCCATGTCGATGATGCGATCGACAAGTAGGAACGGATAGCGATGCGGCAGGAGCCGGAGGATGTCGGTGATCTCCGCCCTCCCCAGCTTGGTCTTCACACCGCTTTCGTTCATTCCAATGGACTCCCATGACCACCAGCCGATCGGCTAGTCGTCGTTCTCATTCGGATCGAGCTTCACGTCCTTGCGCTCCGCCAGCTGGCGCAGAAGGGTAAGCTCCCGAAACCATAGCCGCACCGGCTTGGCCGGCGTGCCTCCCCAGCGCGCGCCTGGCGGCACATTTCCTCGCACGTGGCTGCTCCCGGCGATCTGCGCGCCGGCGCCGATCTTGACGTGGCCAATCACACCGACCTGGCCGCCCAAGGCGACAAAATCTCCCAGCTCGGAGCTACCCGCAAGCCCGGTTTGCGCCACGATGATGCAATGCCTTCCGATCACCACGTTGTGCCCGATTTGCACCAGATTATCAATTTTCGTGCCTTCCCCGATTACGGTGTCGTTGAGCGCTCCACGGTCGATCGTAGTGTTGGCGCCGATTTCAACGTCGTCCTGGATAATGACGCGGCCGATTTGGGGCACCTTCTGGTGACCAGTCTTGCCCATGGCAAAGCCAAACCCGTCTTGCCCTATCGACGTGCCGGCGTGAAGCGTCACTCTGTTGCCGACGAGGCTGTTGGTTAACGTCGCATTTGGCCCAATATAGCAGTCCCGCCCAACATGAACCCTGAAGCCAATGACGCTGCCGGCGGCGATGATGGTGCCGCGTCCGATCGAAGCCTCCGGGCCGATCACGGCGCTAGGTTCGACGGTTACGCCTTCTTCCAGGCGCGCGCTCCGATCGATATTCTCGCCACCACGGTCTCGGTCCCTGGCGTGTTTGGGCTTGATCGCTTCGGGATAGAATAAGGCAAGCACCTTGGCGAAGCCCCGATAAGGGTCCGGCGTGACCAGGGCCACGGTGGTGGAGGGAACCTGGCTCGCGAATTTGGGCGCGACGAGACAGGCCGTGGCTGTGGTCTGAGTGAACAGGAAGAGATATTTGGGGTTGTCGAGGAACGACAAATCCCCGCTGCCCGCCACATCCAGGGGTCTCACGTCCTTGATCTTGGTGTCGAGATCGACCTCGCCGGAGGGTTTTGCTCCCGCGGCCTCGATCATGGCGCGCAAGGAGAAAGGCCCGGCGCGCTCGAAGAAGCCCGGATGTTCCATTAGCTACTCACCGACAATGGGTGCCGACTCACCAATGACTCCAAGGGGCAAGGCTTGGCAAGCCCCCTAGAAATTGGTCGAGGCGCCGAAGCGGAAGATCTCAGTTTTGTCGTAGGAAGCTTTGAGGAGGGCCTGCGCCAGATCGGCGCGCAACGGTCCCAAGGGCGACTGCCAGATCAGGCTGACGCCAGTCGACATACGCACGTCCGCGCCGTTGAAAAGGAAGCTTCCTTCTTGGTCAACAGCCGTTTGGGCCAGGCCGCTTGGCTCGAAGAGCGAGCCGGCATCGACGAACACAGCGCCTTGAATGCCGAGGTTGTCAGGAACGAATGGGATCGGGAAACGTGCCTCGGCCGTCGAGGCCCAAAAGATCTGGCCTCCTAGCGGATCTCGCGAGCAGTCCTTGACCCGCTTGCCGGTGGAGGGACTCTCGCAAGCGTCGCGTGGACCGTAGCCTGCGCGCTGGAAGCCTCTGATCGTTTCCCCGCCCTTGAAGAAGAGGTCGGTCAAACGCACGTCTTGGCCGCCCCAGCCGTCGATAACGCCGCCCTGGACGCGGCCAACCAAGACGATCTTGGGGGTGATCGGATAGTAACCGCGGCTGTCAACGATCGACCGGAAATAATTCACGTCGCCACCGACGCCGGCCAGGTCCTGCGAGAACGAGACAAAGATGCCGCTTGAAGGTGACTGCGGCAGATTGCGCGTATCGTAAGCGACGGTGTAGCCGACGCTCGAGACGTAGTTGACGCCTTCGGATTGCTTGACCGCCAGCGAGGCATCGCTGGCAACGTTGTAGATCTCCTCGCGCTCGAAGCGGTAGCGCAGACCGAGTTGCGTGTTGTTGGCAATCGGAAAGCCCATGCGCAGATTGCCGCCGGTGTTGCGCTCGCGGAAGGAGGCGACGTTGGTGAAGTCGACCTCCTTGTGGAAGAGATCGAAGCCCGCGGCGAGGTTGCGATCGAGGAAGTGCGGCTCGGTGAAGCTGAAATCGACCTGCGCGCGCTCCAGACTTCCGGAGAAGCCAAGTCTCACATATTGGCCTTTGCCCATCAGATTGCGCTCGGTAATGCTGATGTCGCCGATGACACCCTCACTCGTGGAGTAGCCGGCGCCGAAGGACAGCTCACCCGTGGGCTGTTCTTGAACCCTGACGATGAGCACGACCCGGTCCGGGGCGCCGCCTGGCTCAGTTTCGATCTCCACCGTCTTGAAAAAGCCGAGCGAGCGCAGCCGCCGTCTTGCCGCCTCGACGAGCAGCCGGTTGAAGGCATCGCCTTCCGCCAAACTGAACTCGCGCCGAATCACGTCGTCCTGGGTTCGGTAGTTACCGACGATGTTGATCCGCTCGATATAGACCCGGGGACCCTCGTCGATGACGTAAGTGATATTGATCCGATGGTTCTCTGGATCGCGGTCGAAGCGTGGCTTGACCTGGGCGAAAGAATAGCCTTCCTGCGAGGCAGTGATAGTCAAGGCCTCGGCCGTCTTCTCGATCCTCTGTATATTATAGACGCGGCCTGGCCGGCTTAGGATGACGCGCCGCAGGGGAGCCGTGTCGAGCGAAGGCAGAGGCGATTCGACCTCGATGTCGCCGAAACGGTATTTCTCACCTTCATCGATGGTGAAAGTGATGAAGAAGCCTCGCCCGTCCCGGTCGAGATCGGCGGTCGCCGAAACCACGCGAACGTCGGCATAGCCATTCTTCAGATAAAACTGGCGGACCAATTCGCGGTCGAGGTTCAGTCGATCCGGGTCATAGATATTGGTGCTCTTGAGGAAGCTCAGCCAGTTTGTCTGCGTGGTGCTGACCACGTAGCGGAGCTGGGAATCGCTGAAGGCTCTGTTGCCGATGAAATTGATGGCACGAACCTTGGTCGTGGGCCCCTCATTAATCTCGAACACAACGTCGATGCGGTTGTTATCGAGATTGATGATCTTGGGATCGACCTGAGCCGCGTAAAGACCTTGGCGGCGATAGAGATTGAGAATCCGCTGTACATCCGCTTGCACGCGCGCCCGCGTGTAGACCGCGCGCGGCTTGAGTTGGACCTCGGTCGAGAGGCTGTCGTCCTCGATCTCCTTATTGCCCTCGAAGGCAACCTTGGAGACGATGGGATTCTCCAACACCACGATGACGACGGTGCTGCCCTCGCGCCGGATGCGAACGTCCTGAAACAGGCCTGTGGAAAAAAGAGCTTTTAGGGATTCGTCGATTCTGGCGAGATCGTAGGAATCGCCGACGCTGAAGGTCAGGTAGGTGCGGACGGTTTCCGCCTCAACGCGCTTGTTGCCTTCGACCCGGATGGCCGAGACGGTTCCGGCCGCTTGAGCGTGTGCCGCGAGCTCACCCATGCTCACGCTCATGCCGATCGACAAGACGATCGCAATCGCTGCGAGCAAGGCTGCAGACAGCCCTCTAGCCAACCACGACCGCACCATCACTGGTGTCGTTCCCCTCAACACCGATCCCCCGAGGACGCAAAGCCCAGGATCGAAACTGGCCATCGTTTTGTGGCCGATTTTTGGTCCGAACCCCCACGGGGGGGCATTGGGTCATTTACGCGTTTGCGTTGTGTACTGAAAGACGCCGCAGTCTACAGAAACTTCAAATGAATCAAATCATTCCAAGTCGCGAAGATCATTAGCATGAGAACGAAGGCCAGGCCAATCCGGAAACCGATTTCTTGCGTGTTTTCGCTGAGCGGCTTCCCACGGATCCCCTCAATTCCGTAAAACAGAAGATGGCCACCATCAAGCATGGGAATCGGGAAGAGATTGATTAGACCGATACTGACCGAGATGATCGCCGCAAGATTGAGCAATGCCAGAAATCCGGCCGAGGCGACTTGTCCGGAAACCTGAGCGATTCGGATCGGGCCCCCAAGTTGATCGGCCGCTTCACGCCCCGTGACCACGTTGTACAGATAGCCGAGAGAGCGGGACACCACGAAGTAGCACTCTTTGACTGCCATACCGAAGGCGGTCACTGGGTCATGCCGCTTCAAGGTCCAATCATCGGGAGAGGCGCTTCGCTGAATGCCGAGCAGGCCGATTCGCATGGTATTGCCGAAATTGTCGGTAATTTCCTTCAACTCCGGCGTCGCCACGATCTCAATGGCCTTCTGGTCACGCTCGACGCCGAAATGGAGCGTCTGATTCGGGCTCGTTGCGACAATACGCTGCATCTCACCGAAGCTGTTGATCGTCTGGCCGTCGATATTGACGACGAGGTCCCCTGAAACGAATCCGGCCTTTTCCGCCGCGCTGCCCGGATTGACGACATCGACCTTGGCCGCCGTGGTCCGCTCGCCGAAAAACGTGAAAATTGCGGTGAAAATGACGATGGCCAGGATGAAATTCGCGATCGGACCGGCAGCCACGATCGCGGCGCGGGCCGGCAAGGATTTGCCCTGAAAGCTCCGCTTCCGCTCTTCCGCCGACAGGCTCTCGAGAGCCTTGCCGCCGCTTTGGGCGCTCGCGACATTGTCGTCGTCGATGAATTTCACATAGCCGCCGAGGGGGATCCATGAGAGGCGCCAGCGCGTGCCCAGCCTGTCGGTAAAGCCGACAATCTCGGGGCCGAAGCCGATCGAGAAGGTCCTGACCGCAACCCCGCACCAGCGTGCCACGAGAAAGTGGCCTAGCTCGTGGAAAAACACCACGACTGTGAGCACGAACAAGAAGGGGAGCAGGTAGGAGAGCAGCGTGTCGCCGAAGCTGGAAAGCTGGAGAATCGTGTCCATGAGGTCAGGGTATCCCAGATGCTAGGAGACTTCCTAGCGTGCCCGACCGGGTTGCGCAAATCGGAGCAAAAGCGACCGGGCGACGGCTCTTGCTTCGTCATCGAGGGCAAGAATTTCCTCGACGTTATCCGGGTCCAAGCCGACGAGGCCGCTCGCCCGATCGAGTGTCGCCTCGACCAGATCGGCGATCGCAAGGAAGCCGATTCTGCCGTCGAGAAAGGCTTCGACCGCGACCTCGTTGGCGGCGTTTAAGATCGTGCTGGCGCTGCCGCTGGCGGCGAGCACTTCCCGCACCAAGCGCAGCGCCGGGAATTGCGCCTCGTCGGGGGGTTCGAAGGAGAGATCGCCGATGCTGGCGAGGTCGAGGCGCTCGGTCGGCGCCTCCATGCGGCTGGGCCAGGCGAGGCTGTAAGCGATCGGCGTGCGCATGTCGGGGCAACTCATCTGCGCCAGCACCGAGCCGTCGCGGTAATAAACCAGGCAATGCACGATGGATTGCGGATGGATCAGCACCTCGAGCCGGTCGGCCTCAACCGCGAAGAGGTGATGTGCCTCGATGAGTTCGAGCGCCTTGTTCATGAGGGTCGCCGAATCGATGGTGACCTTCGGACCCATGGTCCAGTTGGGATGGGCGAGCGCCTGCTTCGGGGTTACCCCGGCCATGTCGGCGAGGCTCCAAGACCTGAATGGTCCGCCTGAGGCCGTGAGACAGATGCGCTCGACCTTCTCGGCCGACACGCCCCCCATCACCTGCATCGCGGCGGAGTGCTCGGAGTCGACGGGCAGGAGCGTGGTCTCGTGGCGCGCCACTTCGCGCATGAAAACCCGCCCGGCGGAGACCAGGCATTCCTTGTTGGCAAGCGCCGTGCAGGTGCCTTGCCGGACGGCTGCGAGCGTCGGCCGGAGGCCGGCCGCGCCGACAATCGCCGCCATCACCCAATCGGCCGGGCGGCTCGCGGCCTCGATCAGGGCCTCTTCGCCCGCCGCCGTTTCGATACCACTACCTGAGAGATGCGCGCGAAGCGCTTCGAGGCAAGTCTCGTCGGCGACGACCGCAATTTCGGCCTTGTACGTTATTGCAAGCTCGGCCAGGCGTTTGGCATTCCTGCAGCCCGTTAGCGCCACGACCTGGTAGGCGGCCGGGTTGCGGCCTACGAGGTCGAGCGTGCTCTCGCCGATCGAACCCGTGGCGCCGAGGATCGAGATTCGCCGGGGATGCGTCTCGGTCGGTTTGGATCTGAAGGAGGTGGCACCAGGGGCCAGCAGGGTCATGCGTAACGCCTCACCAAAACAGCAAGCCATGGCCGGGATTGGACAAATCCCGCAATGCAATCAAAGCCGCCGCGATTGCGGCTATGAGAAGGCCGTCGATGCGGTCGAGCAACCCCCCATGGCCAGGGATTAGGTTGCTCATGTCCTTGGCGCCAAAGCGGCGCTTCACGGCGCTCTCGCTCAAATCACCGATTTGGCATGCCGCCGCAATCGCAATGCTGACAAGCGCCAGGCGTGGAGCGGAGGTTCCTTTCAGCATGAGGGCGAAGGCGTAGCCGACAAGAGCTGGCGTCAGCGTGCCGACGATGAGCCCGCTCCAGGTTTTCTGCGGCGAGATCCGGGGCGCAAGCTTTGGCCCGCCAAGCAGCCGGCCCCCGGCATAGGATGCGGTATCGGTGGTCCAGGCCACGGCGAAGACAAACAGCAGGGCCGTGGCGCCCCAGGCCGGGTCGCTGCGGAGCCAAACCATCGACCAAGCAGGCAGCACCGAATAAGCGAGCCCAAGCAGCGACCAGCCCAGCGTGCGGGAGGAAAGTCCAAGAAATCCGGTCCCAGCGAGGGCGGCCGCCGCCGCGACGAGGGCGAGTTCGGGACGGGATATTGTCACCAGCACGGCGATGGCCGCGATGGCGGCGGCCTGGATGAGCGCGATGGCGTCGAAGCTCGTGCCCCGCACGAGCCGTCCCCACTCCCAGGCGACGGTGACACCCGCCACGATCACGAGCGCGGCGAAGGTCCAGGGACTGACGATGACCGCCGCGAGCGCGAGCGCCCCGAGCACCAGGGCAGAGGCGATCCGCGTCGCCATCTCCGACTTCCGCGCCGAGGGTTTGGCGCTGCCCGGCGCCATGTCAAGCGGCGTCACGCGGTCGATCTCGCCTTGAGGCCACCGAAGCGGCGGGCTCGCTGCTGATATTCGGCGATCGCTGCTTCGAATGTCTCACGCGAGAAGTCGGGCCAATAAGCGTCGATGAACACGAACTCGCTATAGGCGAGCTGCCAGAGGAGAAAATTGCTCAAGCGCATCTCCCCGCTCGTGCGAATGAGCAGGTCCGGATCCGGCAAGTCGGCGGTGTCGAGGTAAGAGGAGAAGCGTTCAGGCGTAATGTCGGCCGCAGAAAGCGACCCGCGTTCGACGTCCTCGGCGATGCGGGCGGCGGCACGGGCGATCTCATCCCGGGCGCCATAGTTGAAGGCGATGGTGAGATTGAGCGCCTTATTGTCCTTGGTGAGGTGGACCGCGTCGTCGATCATGCGCAAGACATCGCCATCGAGCCCCTCCCGCGTGCCGATGATCCTGATCTTGACCCCATTCTTGTGCAGGTCCGCCAAGTCCCGCCGGATGAAGCGGCGCATGAGGCCGAACAGGTCGCGGATTTCCTGGTGCGGGCGCGACCAGTTCTCCGACGAGAAGCTGAACAAAGTGAGATGTGCGATGCCAAGCTCGAGCGCGGCCTTGACCGTTTGCCGGACGCTCTCCACGCCTTGGCGGTGACCTTCGGCGCGGGGGAAGCCACGCTCGGCAGCCCACCGGCCGTTGCCGTCCATGATGATGGCAATATGCCGAGGGGCCGGCATGTCGGTGCCCGACCAGGCAAGCTCCTCTGCTGCGAGCGTCACGTTCTCGGTGCTCCAATGCCCTAAGAGATCAAGCCCCGCGCCGCCAGGCCGCGCGGCTAGACCTGCATGATCTCAGCTTCCTTGCCGGCCAGCGCCTCGTCGATCTCCTTGATCACCTTGTCGGTCGAGTCTTGCACCTTGGTGGCGAGCCCATGGTGGTCGTCCTTGCCGATGTCGCCGTCCTTCTCCATGCGCTTCAAATGCTCCATGCCGTCGCGGCGGACGTTGCGCACGGCCACGCGCGCCTGCTCGGAGTATTTATGCGCAACCTTGGCGAGCTCGTGCCGCCGCTCCTCATTGAGCTCGGGGATCGGCAGCCGGAGAAGCTGGCCTTCGACCACGGGGTTCAACCCCAGATCCGATTCCCTGATGGCGCGCTCGACGGCGCCGACTTGGGTCTTGTCCCAGACCTGAACCGTGATCAGGCGGGATTCGGGGACGTTGACGGTGGCAAGCTGGTTGAGCGGCATCTGGTTGCCATAGGCGTTGACCATGATCGGATCGAGCAAGCTCATATTGGCCCGTCCCGTCCGCAACCCGCCGAATTCCTGCTTGAGCACCGTGAGGGCGCCCCGCATGCGCCGTTCGATCTCCGCTAGGTCGAAGCCAGCCATGTCGTCTCTCCTCCTCGCGCGGTCGCGCCTGCGCGCTTGGGTAAGCCTATCGTTCGCGCCGAGCAGGGGGCTGCCGCCGGCGTCCGAGCACCGTCCACTACGCTATCGTGGTCGAGGAGCCCTTCCCTTGCAACACCGCAGCCAAGCCACCTTCATCCTTGATGGAGAACACAATTATCGGAATCCGGTTGTCTCGGGCAAGTGCCACCGCCGCGCCGTCCATGATGCGCAGGTCCTGACCCAACACGGCGTCATAACTCAGGGCATCGTAACGCTTTGCGCCGGGGTTCTTCTCCGGGTCGGCCTCGTAGACGCCGTCGACCTGGGTCGCCTTGAAAATCGCATCGCAACCCATCTCGGCGGCGCGGAGGGCCGCGGTCGTATCGGTGGTGAAGAAGGGATTGCCGGTGCCGCCGACGAAGATCACCAGCCGGCCCTCCGCCAGGTGCGCCAAAGCGCGGGGGCGGATGAAGGTCTCACAAATGCTGGGCATGGGGATGGCGGACATGACCCGTGCCGGCTGCCCCTCGGTCTCAAGGGCCTGAGCCAGAGCAAGCCCGTTCATGACGGTCGCCAGCATGCCGATATAGTCGCCGCTGACCCGGTCCATGCCGTCGGCAGCGCTGGCGACGCCACGATAGATGTTGCCGCCGCCAACCACGAGGCAGAGCTTGATGCCAAGATCCGAGGCTTCGCTGATGTCGGCGGCGATGCGGTTCAGCACGGCCAGATCGATACCGTAGCCCTTCTTCCCCATCAGGGCCTCGCCCGAGAGCTTGACGAGGACCCGGTTATAGCGGAGCGAGCGGCCAGTGCGCGGTGCTGCCATTAGCCCAGCCTCCCTGCGGATTGAGCGGTCGCGATCCCGAGCATCGGCGACCAGGACATCCGACCCTCCCGCTCCGACTCTATGACCCCGATGCCGCGGCGGCGACTTCGGCGGCAAAATCGCTCTCGGGCCGGTCGATCCCCTCCCCGAGGGCAAAACGATGGAAGCCGACGATCTTGATCGGCGCGCCGGCGTCCTGCTCCGTCGCGGCAAGCGCCTTGGCGACCGTGGTCTCCGGATCGTGGACAAAGGCCTGCGATAGGAGGACGACCTCCTCGTAGAATTTGCGCAGGCGACCCTCGACCATCTTTTCGATCACGGGCTCGGGCTTGCCGGACTCTTTTGCCTGCTCGGTCAGGACCGCGCGCTCGCGCTCGACCAGGACCGGATCGAGGCTCCCGGTGTCGATCGCCTGCGGATTGGCGGCGGCGATGTGCATGGCCACCTGCTTGCCGAAGCCTTGCAGCTTCTCGGCGTCGCCCTTCGATTCGAGCGCGACGATGACGCCGATCTTGCCCAGCCCCGGCCCGATGCTGTTGTGCATGTAGCTGGAGACCACGCCGTCCTTCACCGTGAGATAGGCGCTGCGCCGAAGCGTCATGTTCTCGCCGATCGAGCCGATCATTTCCTTAAGATGATGGGCGACGGTGATGTTGCCGCTGCCATATTTGGCCTCGGTCAGCGCCTCGACATCGCCTTTGGCCTTCAGCGCGTCGGCCGCGATCGTGCTCACCATCTCCTGGAAGCTATCGTTGCGGGCGACAAAGTCGGTCTCGGAATTGACCTCGACCAGGGCCGCCTTCTTGGCGTCCGTGGCGAGCCCGATCAGCCCCTCCGCCGCCACCCTGCCCGCCTTCTTGGCGGCCTTTGATAATCCCTTGGCCCGCAGCCAATCAACGGCAGCCTCCATATCGCCGGCGGTCTCGTTCAAGGCCGCCTTGCAATCCATCATGCCCGCGCCGGTCTTGTCGCGCAGCTCCTTGACCATTGTTGCGGTAATCGCTGTCATACTTTTCCTCTTAGGGCGGGACCTCGTCTGCCCGTCCTAGCCGTTGTTCTCAACCAGTTCAGGTGTCTCGTTTTTTGCCTCCGGCTCGGACGGCTCCGACGCGGGGCTTTGCTCCGGCTTGGCTTTGGCATTGCTCGCGGGCTTGGCTTCGTTCCGGCCGGACTTCGCCCGGGCCTTGCGCTCGCCCGCCGGGGCCGCTGCCTCCCCGGCACCACCCTCGCCTTCGCCGAGCCCGGGCTCGGCGGCAGGTTCCTCGGCGGCACCGAGGTCGGCGCCGGTAGCACCTTGGGCGCGTTCGATGCCGTCAATGGCCGCGCGCGCGATCATGTCGCAATAAAGCGTGATCGCACGTCCGGCGTCGTCATTGCCCGGAATAGGATGACTGATCCCAACCGGATCGCTATTTGAGTCGATCACGGCAACGATTGGCATGTTTAACTTGCGCGCCTCGGCGATGGCGATCGCCTCCTTGTTCGTGTCGATGACGAACATCAGGTCCGGCGGTGCTCCCATGTCCTTGATGCCGCCAAGGGAGCGCTCGAGCTTGTCCTTCTCGCGCGTGAGCTGCAGCAGCTCCTTCTTGGTCAGGCCCTGGGTCTCTCCGCCGAGCAGCTCCTCCAGCGTCTTGAGCCTGCGGATCGAGTTGGAGATGGTGCGCCAATTGGTCAGCGTGCCGCCGAGCCAGCGGTGATTGACGTAATATTGCGCGCAGGAGCGAGCCGCGTCGGCGACGGCCTCCGAGGCCTGGCGCTTGGTGCCGACGAAAAGCACGCGGCCGCCCTTGGCCACGGTGTCGGCAACCGCGAGGAGTGCCTGATGAAACAGGGGCACGGTCTGGGTGAGATCGATGATGTGGATGTTGTTGCGGGAGCCGTAAATGAACGGCGCCATTTTAGGGTTCCAGCGGTGGGTCTGATGACCAAAATGCACGCCAGCTTCAAGCAGCTGACGCATGTTGACATTGGGCAGTGCCATGGGCCTGCAAACTCCTTTTTCCGGTTCGGCCGCCGCGGGAATGAAGACCGGATCGAATTCCGGTCACCTGAAGCGAGCGCGAGAGCGATAAACAGCCTCGCGACGCTGATGGTCCCGCGTGTGAGATGGGGCGGTTTATAGGGTCGCAACCGGTTCTTGGCAAGGGTGCGAAGGCCCCTCCTCGTGCCGCTTTCTCAGAGCGGGCTGACCTCGGCCACCCCCTCCACGAGCTTGAGCGCGCTCCTTTGCTTCGGAGTGGCGTCGATGCCCTGCGGCAGCACGAATTCGACCTCGCGCGCGGCGTCGTCGAGACGGAGCACGAGCCGGAGCTCCCCCTGCCCTCCCTTGTTGCCGATCTGCTCGGCGACGGAATCGAGCGAGCGCGTCTCCTCCAGATAGATCGTGATGCCGCTGTGGCGACCCTCGGCCGCTCTCTCAAGCGAAATCATGCGCTGGACGCGGACTTTGACGGTCTCGCCATCGGCCTCTGCCTCCACGTGGAGCAGAACCGCGGTACCAGGCTGGAGCAGATCGCGCGATGCCGCCAAGACCTCGGAGAACAATACCGCCTCGTATTGACCGGTGGGATCGGAGAAGGCGACGAAGGCATAGGCATTGCCGGTCTTGCCGTTGCGCTCCCGCGCGAACAGCACAGTGCCGGCGAGCGTGCCCACGATGCGGCGTGTCTGAGCCTTGGCCGAGAATTCGACCCATGTATCGGCCCCAAGCGCCTGGAGCACCTCCTGATAGTCGTCCAGGGGGTGGCCGGTCAGAAAGAAGCCGACAGCATCGAACTCACGCGCCAAGAGATCGGTCGGCACCCAAGGCCTGGCCACGCGGAGCTCGATGGGCGGCGGCTCGCTGGAGACGCCGGCGAACAGGTCATTCTGGCCGGCGATTTCCTCCTCGAGCGACCGGTTGCCGACGGCCATGATGCGATCGACATTGGCGAAGGCCGTGGCCCGGTCGATGCCGAGCTCATCGAGGGCGCCGGCGGCGGCAAGGGTTTCGAGCGCGCGCTTATTGACGAGCCGCGGATTGATCGCCCGGGCGAAATCCGAGACGTTGCGGAACGTTCCACCCCGGCCCTCCCGTTCGGCGCATATATGATCGACCGCCTGGCGGCCCACATTTTTCAGTGCCGCGAGCGAGTAGCGGATGGCGCCGTCGCTTGGGAGGAAGCCGGCCTCGGAGCGATTGACGGATGGCGGCTCGATGCGAATGCCGGTGCGGCGGGCTTCCTGGGCGAAGATATTGAGCTTGTCGGTATTGCCCATGTCGAGGGTCATTGACGCGGCTAGGAACTCGATCGGGTAGTTGGCCTTGAGATAGGCCGTCTGGTAAGCGATCAGCGCGTAGGCGGCGGCATGGGACTTGTTGAAGCCGTAGCCCGCGAATTTGGCCACCAGCTCGAAGATGAATTCCGCGCGCCCGCGATCGACGCCATTGGCGATCGCGCCCTCGACAAAGCGCGTCCGCTGCTGCGCCATTTCCTTCTTAATCTTCTTGCCCATGGCGCGGCGGAGCAGATCGGCCTCTCCCAGCGAGAAGCCGGACAGCGTCTGCGCGATCTGCATCACCTGCTCTTGGTAGATGATGACGCCATAGGTCTCTTCCAGGATCGGCTGGATCAGGGGGTGGAGATAGTCCGGGTCCTCGCGGCCGTGCTTGCGGTTCACATAGCTGTCGATGTTGTCCATCGGGCCCGGGCGATAAAGCGCCACGATGGCGATGATGTCCTCGAAGCGGTCGGGCTTGAGCTTGCGCAAGGCGTCGCGCATGCCCGCGCCTTCCAACTGGAACACCCCGACCGTGTCACCGCGAGCGAGAAGCTCGTAGCTTGCCGCGTCATCGAGGGGGAGCCTAGCCGGATCGATGGAGACTCCCCTGCGGGCGAGCAACGCGCGGGCGGTCTCGATCACGGTGAGGGTTTTGAGGCCAAGAAAGTCGAACTTCACCAGCCCCGCGGCTTCGGCCCATTTCATATTGAATTGGGTGGCGGGAAGCTGGGCACGGGAATCGCGATAGAGCGGCACGAGCTCGATCAGCGGCCGGTCGGCGATGACGACGCCAGCAGCGTGGGTCGAGGCATGGCGGTAAAGCCCCTCCAGGCGCTGGCCGATATCGAGCAGCTTGGCCACGATCGGCTCGGAGTCGCGCGCCTCCTGCAAGCGGGGCTCGCCGGCGATGGCTTGCGGCAGGGTCAGGGGATTGGCTGGATTGTGCGGGACAAGCTTGCATAAGCGATCGACCTGGCCGTACGGCATTTGCAGGACGCGGCCAACGTCGCGCAGCACGGCGCGGGCTTGCAGCTTGCCGAAGGTGATGATGTGAGCGACGCGGTCGGTGCCGTAGCGCTCGAGCACGTAGGCGATCACCTCGTCGCGCCGGTCCTGGCAGAAATCGATGTCGAAGTCCGGCATCGAGACGCGTTCGGGGTTCAGAAAGCGCTCGAACAGAAGCCCGAAGCGCAGCGGATCGAGATCGGTGATGGTGAGCACCCAGGCGACGAGCGAGCCCGCGCCAGACCCGCGCCCAGGCCCGACCGGAACGCCCTTGGCCTTCGCCCATTGGATAAAATCGGCGACGATGAGGAAATAGCCCTGGTAATTCATGCTGGTGATGACATCGAGCTCGAAAGCTAAGCGCGCGGCATAGGTTTCTGCCGTTTCGCCTGGCACAGTGCCTTCGGTGGCGAGCCGCCGCGCCAAACCGGCCTCGGACTGGCGGCGCAATTCGGCTGCTTCGATATCTCCTTGCGCCTCGGACGAACTCTCGCCGCGCAAGAATTGCGGCAGGATGGGCGCGCGTGTCGTCGGCCGATAGGAGCATCGCCGGGCGATCTCGATCGTGTTGTCGATGGCCTCGGGCAGATCGGCGAAGAGTTCCGCCATCTCGCGCGAGCTCTTGAAATAGTGGTCGGGGCTCAAGCGCCGCCTGTGGTCGACCGCGACGTAACTTCCGGCAGCGATGCAAAGCAGCGCGTCATGGGCCTCGAAATCGCTCGCGGTCTCGAAGAAGGCCTCGTTGCTGGCAACGATGGGAAGATGGGCTTCATAGGCGAGATCGAGCAGGATCGGCTCGATCGCCCGCTCCTGCGACAGCCCGTGCCGCTGCACTTCCACATAGAGCCGGTCGCCGAAGATACGTTTGAGCGCCGCCAGCCTGGCGCGGGCAAGATCCGGATTGGCCTCGGCCAGAGCCAGATCGATGACCCCCTCGGGGCCGCCGGTCAGCGCGATGAGGCCATGGGCGTGGGCGGCGAGTTGACGGATGCTGGTCACCACCTCGCCGCTCTCCGCGGCGGCAAGATAGGCGTTGCTGGAGAGCCGCATCAAATTGGCGTAGCCCTCCGCGTCCTTGGCCAAAAGCGCGATGTGCCCATCGGCTTGCGGACGCCTGATCTCGACATTGGGCGCCTCATCTTCTGCGGTGACGAAGCTCAAGGTCAGCGTGCAGCCCATGATGGGCTGGATGCGGCTGCCGGCCACGGCCTCGGAAAATTCCAGCGCGCCGAACAGATTGTTGGAATCGGTGATCGCTAGCGCCAGCATATGGTCGGCCGCGGCCAAGTCGACGAGCCGCGGGATGGTGAGCGCGCCTTCGAGCAGCGAATAGGCGGAATGCACCCGGAGATGCACGAATGTTTCCGTCGGCTCACTCACGCATCGTGTCTCCGCTTCCGAAGCAGTCTCTAAGGCTGCCAGCCATTACCGTTCGGATTCGGGATAGAGGCAACGGCTCCTCGCCCCGGCACCATAGATATCCATAGCTTGTACCCAACTATTCTGTTCGTATTTTGTTCTACAATCAATGGCAGCGAAAAACGCAATTGGCTGAGAGGGTTAGACCGGCAAGGGATGATGCTTAGGCCTCCGTGACCTCGACCACGGTCACTTCCTCTTCGACGAGAATCCCATCAACGAGGCGCAAGGTCCGATCCATGCGGGAGGCGAGGTCGAGATTGTGGGTGGCGATCAGGGCCGCCACCCCCGACTGGCGTATCAGACTCAAGAGCTGCTCGAACACGCGCTCGGCGGTCGGCGGGTCGAGATTGCCGGTTGGCTCGTCTGCGAGGAGAAATTTCGGGCCGTTGGCCACGGCCCTGGCGATGGCCACGCGCTGCTGTTCGCCGCCCGAGAGCTGCGCTGGCCGATGGTCGCCGCGCTCGCCAAGACCAAGCGAGTCCAAAAGTTGCTCCGCGCGATCGTCGGCTTCGCTCCGGGGCAGCCCCAAAATGAGCTGCGGCAGGATCACATTCTCCAGCGCGGAGAATTCCGGCAGGAGATGATGGAACTGATAGACGAAGCCGATCTCGGCCCGGCGCATGCGCGTGCGTTCGGAGTCGCCAAGGCTGACGCAGTCGACGCCGTCGATCACCACCGCGCCGCTATCGGGCCGTTCGAGCAGTCCGGCGATGTGGAGCAAGGTCGACTTGCCGGCGCCGGAGGGACCGAGCAAGGCCACGGCTTCGCCCGGATAGAAGGCGGCGGTGGCGCCTCTCAGCACCTCGATGACGCGCTCGCCTTGGGCGTAAGAGCGTTGCAGCTGCTCGAGACGAAGCGTCGGCGCTTGATCTGATCTCTTCACGGGCTCGCCCCTACTCGTAGCGCAAGGCTTCAACCGGGTCGAGACGAGAGGCCCTCCAGGAAGGATAAAGCGTGGCGAGGACGGCGAGGATGAGCGCCATGACCACGACGGTGGCGGTTTCGCCGATGTCCATCTCCGCCGGCAATTGCGACAAATAATAAAGCTCGGGCGAGAACAGCTCGGTGTCGGTGATCCAGCCGATTAACTCGCGCAGGCGCTCGATATTGGCGCAGACTAGAACGCCGAGCAGAAGGCCTGCCAGCGTGCCGACGATGCCGATGCTGGCGCCGGTGATGAAGAAGATGCGCATCACGGCGCCGCGCGTGGCCCCCATGGTCCGCAAGATCGCGATGTCCCTGCCTTTGTCTTTCACCAGCATGATCAGGCCGGAGATGATGTTCAGCGCCGCGACCAGAACGATCAGGGTGAGAATCAGGAACATGACGTTCCGCTCGACCTGCAGCGCGGTAAAGAAGGTCGCGTTTCGCTGACGCCAGTCGCTGATGTAGATGGTGGAGCCGCCAGCATCGAGGATCCTGGGACCGAGTTGGCTCACCTCGTCGGGCGAATCGAGCACGACCTCAAGCACGGTGACGCTGTCGGGCCTCGAGAAATAGCGCTGCGCCTCGGCAAGCGGCATGAACAGGATGCTGGAATCATATTCCGACATGCCGATCTCGAAGATGGCGACGATCGGATAGCGCTTGACCCTCGGGGCGGTGCCGAGGGCTGTCGAGGCACCGCGCGGCGTGAGCAAGGTGATCTGATCGCCAAGCTTGACGTTGAGATCGTTGGCCAGCCTCGTGCCGACCGCCACGCCCGCCTGGCCGTCAAAACCATCCAGCGTGCCGAAGCGGATATTGCCGGAAACCGCCTTCAATTGCTTGAGGTCCGCCTCGCGCAAGCCACGCACGAGCGCGCCGGTTGAGGACGAGGGCGTCGACGCCATCACTTGGCCTTCGATCAAGGGCAGCGCATATTTGACCCCAGGGACCTCGCGGATCTTGCCCGCTACGGTGTCGTAGTTGGAGAAATTTGGATCGAGGCTGTGCACCACGACGTGGCCGTTCAAGCCGAGCATCTTGTCGAACAGCTCCTGCCTGAAGCCGTTCATGACCGCCATGACGATGATCAGCGTCGCCACGCCGAGCACGATGCCAATGAAGGAGAAACCGGCGATCACCGAGATGAAGCCCTCCTTGCGGCGGGCGCGCAAATAGCGAAGCGCCACCATCCATTCGAACGGCGAAAAGGCGGATGGGCTCTTCACGCTCATGCCGCCTCCCTGCCGCACTGGCCGGCCGAGGCAAGGAGGCGATTCAACGCGGCGTCGACGCCGAGCGTGTGCCTCTCCCCGCTCGCGCGCTCCTTCAGCTCGATCTCACCGGATTTGACGCCTTTCGGCCCGACGATGACCTGCCATGGAAGCCCGATCAGATCCATGGCGGCAAATTTCGCTCCCGGCCTGTCGTCGCGATCGTCATAAAGCACGCTCAAGCCTGCGCGTTCCAATTTGGCGTAGATGTTCTCGCACACTCTGTCGGTCTCCGGATCGCCACTCTTGACGTTGATCAGGCCGACGTCGAAGGGCGCGACCGCTTGCGGCCAGATGATGCCAGCCTCGTCGTGCGACGCTTCGATGATGGCGCCGACGAGCCGCGACACGCCAATGCCATAGGATCCCATCTGCACCGTCACCCAGCCTCCGTCGGGTCCCTGGACCTTGCAGCCCATGGGCTCGGAGTACTTGGTGCCGAAGAAGAAAATATGGCCGACTTCGATGCCGCGCGCGGTGACCCGATCGTCCTCCGGCACCTCCTGGGCGAAACGGGCCGGATCGTGCTTGTCGATGGTCGCGGCATATTTTCCGGTCCAGTTGCGGATCGTCGGCGACAAGTCGCTTCCATAGTCGAGCTCCAGTCTCGGCGGTTCGAGCTTGAGGAGATCCTTGTGGCAATAGACTTCGCTCTCGCCGGTGTCGGCCATGATGATGAACTCATGGCTCAGATCGCCGCCGATGGGGCCGGCCTCGGCCGCCATGGGAATCGATTTCAATCCCAGGCGATGAAAGGTGCGAAGATAGGACACGAACATCTTGTTATAGGAGGCGCGCGCGTCTTCGACGCTGAGATCGAAGGAATAGGAATCCTTCATCAGAAATTCGCGGCCGCGCATCACGCCGAATCGCGGCCTGATCTCATCCCGAAACTTCCATTGGATGTGGTAGAGGATGCGCGGCAGCTCCTTGTAGGATTTGACGCTGTCGCGGAAGATCTGCGTGATCAGCTCCTCATTGGTCGGGCCGTAAAGCATCTCCCGCTCATGCCGGTCGCTGATGCGCAGCATCTCCTTGCCATAGACATCGTAGCGGCCGCTTTCGCGCCAGATTTCGGCGGGCTGGATGGTCGGCATCAGCATTTCCAGCGCGCCGGCGCGGTCCTGCTCCTCGCGCACGATCTGCTCGATCTTGCTTAGGACGCGCTCCCCCAGAGGCAGCCAGGAATAGATGCCGGCGCTCGATTGCCGTACCAGGCCGGCGCGCAGCATCAATCTATGGGAGACAATCTCGGCTTCCTTTGGATCGGCGCGCAACAGGGGCAGAAAATAGCGGCTGAGGCGCATCGGAAGCGGTGCTCGTTCTTTAGGGCGGAGCCAAGGGTGCCCGCGCCGGTGGAATGCCAAGCCTTGCAAGAATCGGCCGCCTGCGGGCGTAGCCGCTCCGCGGCTAATAGCTTAATTCGGCGCGGATTAGCAATCCTGGGAGAGATCGGCGGGACCGATCACCAGAGCGTGCGAAACGGCCGGCCGAAACCAACTACACCTGCCAGTAGGGCTGGCCTTTCGGCCACAATTGTCTTGGAATGACTAGTTTTGAGGCGATCTGCCCGCCGCAGGACTCGGTCACGCAAGAATTTCAATCGGCCGATCACAATCATGGTGACAATTTGGCGCGGCCTTGCTAGGGTCCTAACCACAACGTGATGAGTGTTCGGGACTGGTAACGATCTCGGAGTCATGCGTTGAGATTGGACCAGGTCCAAGTCTTGGGAGGAAGTAGCTCCAGCCGCGCTGATAATGCCATAGCATAGGCGCGCCGCTCTTTGGTCAGCACTCTCGATTGTCGAACTTGACGGCGAGCCCGTGAGGCCGGGGAGACAAGGAGTCGTGTTACAAAGAAAGCAAGGTCGCTCGGCCTTGCTTTTTTTGTTGCCCGAAGCCCTCGCGTGCCGCCAGAACCTCAGCGCAAGGTCTCGTAACGCGGCAGGAACGGGATCTGGTCCAGCGTGATGATATGATGCACGACGACCGCGTAGACGAACGCGAAGATCACGCTTGAGACCACCGTCGTCGCGAGGATCTTCGGCAGCATCCTCGGACGCTGCGGCGCGCTCTCGGCGGTGCCGGGCGTTATCTCGCCCTCCTCGGCCTGGGTGCGGACGCCAATCGGCAGCATCGCGAACAGCACCACCCACCAAATCACCAGATAGATCGCCAGGGCGAAGGCAAGCGTCATGGGCTCAGGCCTGCTCGAGTTCGACGAGGGTGCCGCAAAAGTCCTTGGGGTGCAGGAAAAGCACCGGCTTGCCATGGGCGCCGATCTTCGGCTCCCCCTTCCCCAGCACGCGTGCACCTTGCGCTAGAAGCCGGTCTCGCGCCTCCAGAATGTCGGGGACCTCGTAGCAGAGGTGGTGGATGCCACCATTGGGGTTGCGTTCGAGGAAGCCCGTGATCGGAGAGTTGTCGCCGAGCACGCCCAGCAACTCGATCTTGGTGTTGGGAAGCTCGATGAACACCGTGGTCACGCCATGCTCTGGCTGATCTTCGGTCGGAGATACCTTGGCGCCGAGCGTATCGCGATAGATTTTGGTCGCCGCGGCGAGATCGGGGACGACAATGGCGACGTGGTTCAGGCGTCCTATCATGGTCAGGTCTCCTAGGTTCACTCGGGTCTTTGCGCTGTTTAGGCCGCTATCGCGCTTCGCGCACCTTGAGCCGATTCTTTTAGTGCGCTTTCGCGCTTCGCGCACCTTGAGCGCTGAGCGGCGCTAGAGCTTGGTCAGGAGCACCGAGCAGAGCGGCTTCTTGCCCCAGGCTTGGTTGACGGCGGCGCGCACGGCGCGGCGCACGGCCTCGCTGACCAGAGCTTGGTCCTTGCGCCGAGGCCTGGGGATGCTCTCGACGGTGCCGATCGCGGCTTCCCGCGCGATCGTCTCGAAGAGGGTGCCGTGGGTGTCGGTTGCAGGGAGACCGGCCGTCGCCACTTCTGGATCGGCCAGGAGTTGCCCTTTGTCCGAAAGGACGAGCGATACGGAGACCGTGCCGGCGAAGCTCAGCTTGCGCCGTTCGCGCACCGGCCCGTCATCGGCGCGGGTGATGATCGCGCCGTCGCGGTAAAGCCGCCCGACGGGCACCTCGTCGATGATCGCGGCGGGACCGGGCGCGAGGCGCACCATCGTGCCGTTTCGCGCGCGGATGACCTCGCTCACGCCGAGTTTCTCGGCCAGCCGCGCATGGGCTTCGAGATGCTTGCCCTCGCCGTGCATCGGGATCGCGATCTTGGGTGCGATCCAGTCGTAGAGTTGCTCGAGCTCGCCGCGGCGCGGATGCCCGGAGACATGCACGGGCGCGTCCTGATCGGTGATGAGCTCGACCCCGCGATCGGAGAGACCGTTCTGCACGCGGGCGACCGCCTTCTCATTGCCCGGAATCGTGCGCGAGGAGAAGATCACGCGGTCTCCAGCGCCGAGCTCGACATTGGGGTGCTCGCCCGAAGCGATCCGCGCCATGGCCGCGCGCGATTCCCCCTGGCTGCCGGTGCACAGGGCCACGACCTTGTGTGGGGGGATGCGGTCGAACTCCGTGTCTTGATGAAATTGCAGGTCACGGTCGAGATACCCTGTCTCTTGGGCCGCCTCGATGACGCGGTACATGGCGCGGCCGACGACCACGAGCTTGCGGCCGGCCGCGCGCGCGGCCTTGGCCACCGAACCGATGCGGGCGACGTTCGAGGCGAAGGTCGTGACCGCGACGCCCCTCGGGGCGTTTCGGATCAGCCGCTCAAGCGTGACCGCAACGTCGGCTTCGGAGGGCGACACGCCATCGCGCACGGCGTTGGTGGAATCGCAGATCAACGCGGTGATTCCGGCTTGTCCGAGCGCCCTGAGGCGGGCCTCGTCGGTCGGCCCGCTCGTCAATGGGGTCAGGTCCAGCTTCCAGTCCCCACTATGGAAGACGGTACCGAGATCGGTCTTGATCACGACCCCCGACGGCTCGGGAATCGAGTGGGACATGGTGACGAGCTCGATTTCGAAAGGACCGATCGTGCGCCGCCCTCCCATGCGCATGACTTCCAAGGGGAACTCCTTGAGCATGCCGACCTCGCCGAGCTTCGATTTGAGCATGGCGGCGGTGAAGGGCGTGGCGTAGACGGGGACGCCACCAAGCCTCGGCCACAAATCGCTCACGGCGCCGAAATGGTCTTCATGGGCGTGGGTTAGAAGCAGGCCCTTGAGATTAAGACGTTCCTCCTCGAGGAAGCGGATGTCGGGAAGGATGACATCGATTCCGGGCTCGGTGTCGCTGCCAAAGGTGATGCCCATGTCGACGATCAACCATTCCCGGTTCCCGGGCGGCCCATAGCCGTAAAGGTAAAGATTCATGCCGATCTCGCCCACGCCGCCAAGGGGGACGAACACGAATTCTGGGCCTTGGCGGGGGGAGCGGCGGGACACGGGCTTGGCGTTCACGAAGTGGCGAAGAACACGTCGCCGGCGGCGACGCGGCGCTCGGCCCCATCGCTCATCAACAGCCGAAGCGCGCCACCGGAATCGAGGCCGGCGAACGTGCCCTCCGCCTCCTCGTCATGCAGGCGCACGCGCAACGGTCTGCCGGTGGGGCCGGCGCGATCGAGCCAAGCCCGCCTGACCGCCTGGAAGGATGCGCCCTCGCCCCATCGCGTGAGCCAGGAGTCGGTCGTCGCGGCGAGGGTCTCGAACGCCGCGGCGGGCGTGGCCGTGCCGCCATGGACGGCGAGGCTCGTCGCCGGCTGCTCCAGACCGTCCGGATGACTGGAAAGATTGAGCCCGGTCCCGACCACCACCTTGGAGCGGTTCGTCGTCACGTCGCTGGCGCTCTCCAACAGCACGCCGGCGAGCTTGCCACCCTTCAGCAGAACGTCGTTGGGCCATTTGAGCAGAAGCTCGGAGCGTGACTCCTCGGGAATCAATTCCGCGATCGTGTCATAGGCGACGAGTCCGGCGAGCAGAGCGAGCTGCCCTGCCGTCCGCAGCGAGCAGGACAGGCCGATCAAAAGACTGGCGAAGAGATTGCCGGGCTGGGATTGCCAGCTCCGTCCGCTGCGGCCGCGGCCCGCCGATTGCCGGGCCGACCAAATCCACAGAGGACCAGGCTCTCCCGCTTCGGCGCGGCGCCGAGCCTCGGCATTGGTGGAATCGACGCTCTCCAGCCGGAGCAAGCGGTAGCCGCTCGGGACTTTCGGCGATGGCGAGGTGAGAGATGACATCAGAACAGAGATTTCGCAGCAGCCTCGGCGACGTTCACTAGCGGCGCCGGATAGAGGAAAAAGAACAGGATGAACAGGCCGCTCACGCCGAGAACGGCGGCAAGCACGCCAGGCATGGGCTCGAACCGTTCGGCGGGTGCGTCGAAATACATGATCTTGACGATGCGGAGATAGTAATAGGCGCCCACCACGCTCAAGAGCACGCCCGTGACGGCAAGCGCATAGAGGCCGGCATTGATGGCGGCGAGGAAGACGTAGAACTTGGCGAAGAATCCCGCCAGTGGCGGGATTCCGGCGAGCGAGAACAGCAGCATCGCCAGAAGGAAGGCCATCATCGGACGCGTGGCCGAGAGGCCGGCAAGCTCATCTATGTCCTCAACCATTCGGCCGTTCCGCCGCATGGCCAGAATGAAGGCGAAGGTGCCGAGCGTCATCGCAAGGTAGATGGCGAGGTAGACGACCACCCCTTTCACCCCTTCGACCGTCCCGGCGGCAAGCCCGACCAGCGCATAGCCCATATGGCCGATCGAGCTATAGGCCATCAGGCGCTTGATGTTGCGCTGACCGATCGCAGCGAAGGAGCCGAGGGCCATCGAGGCAATGGCGAGGAAAGTGACGATCTGCTGCCATTCGAACGTCACCGCCGGGAAGGCCCCGGACAAGGTCCGCACCATCAGCGCCATGGCGGCGAGCTTGGGGGCGGCGGCGAAGAAGGCCGTGACCGGGGTGGGCGCGCCCTCATAGACGTCGGGCGTCCACATGTGGAAGGGCACGGCCGAGATCTTGAAGGCAAAGCCCGCGATCAGAAAGACCAGCCCGAAGATGAGACCGAGATTGGTGCCCGACGGCTGCACCGCCACGGCGATGTCGGTGAACAAGGTTGAGCCGGTGAAGCCATAGACGAGCGACGCGCCATAGAGGAGCATTCCCGACGACAGCGCGCCGAGAACGAAATATTTGAGCCCGGCTTCGCTGGAGCGGGCCGAAGTCCGGTCGAAGGCCGCGACGACATAGAGGGCGAGGCTCTGCAGCTCGAGCCCGACATAGAGGGCGATGAGATCGTTGGCCGAGATCATCATCATCATGCCGGTGGTGGCGAGCAGCACCAGCACCGGGAACTCGAATTTGAGCCCCCCTGCACCACGCCAATAGTCGACCGACATCAGCAGCGTGACCGCGGCGCCGGCAAGCGTCAGCAGCTTCATGGTGCGAGCGAAGGCATCGACGATGAAGCTGTCACCGAAGAGCAGCATGGTGCCGCTCCCGCGCAGGACGAAGAAGCCTGCGAGCACCAGCAAGCCGACTGCGATTCCGAGCACGAGCTCGGCCCGGTCTTTGCGCGTGAAGGCGCCGACGAGCAGCAGCGTCATGGCGCCGATCGACAGCGTGAGCTCTGGCAGCGCGACCGACAATTGCAGGGATGGCTGCACGGGGTCTCCTTAAGGCGCGAGCGCGATATGCGCCTGCTCGGCCGCGGCAAGGGCCGAATGATAATTCTTGATCAGGGCATCGACCGATGCAGCCGTCGCATCCAACACTGGCGCCGGATAGAAGCCGAAGACGATCGTGAGCACCACCAGCGGGGTCAGCACGGCGACCTCGCGCCAGGTCAGATCGGTGATGAATTTCAGACTTGGCTTCTCCAGCCTACCAAAAATGATGCGGCGATAGAGCCAGAGCGCGTAGGCGGCGGACAGGATGATGCCCGTGGTGGCGAGAAACGCGACCCAGGTGTTGATGCGAAAGGCGCCGGTGAGGCTCAAAAACTCGCCGACAAAGCCGGAGGTGCCGGGCAAGCCCACATTGGCGAGGGTGAACACCATGAAGCAGAAGGCATAAAGCGGCATGCGGTCGGCGAGCCCGCCATAGGCCGCGATCTCTCTCGTATGCATGCGGTCGTAGATCACGCCGACGCAGAGGAACAGGGCGCCCGAGACAATGCCGTGGGAGAACATCTGGAAGATGCCGCCCTGCAGGCCCTGCATGGTGAGGGTGAAGACGCCGATGGTGACGAAGCCCATATGAGCGACCGATGAATAGGCGATGAGCTTCTTCATGTCCTCCTGCGCCAGCGCCACGAGCGAGGTGTAGATGATCGCGATCACCGAGAGGGCGAAGATGAGCGGGGCAAACTCGGCCGAAGCCAGCGGGAACATGGGGATGGAAAAGCGCAAGAAACCGTAGCCGCCCATCTTCAGCAGAATGCCGGCGAGGATGACGGAGCCGGCGGTGGGTGCCTCGACATGGGCGTCCGGCAGCCAGGTGTGGACCGGCCACATCGGCAGCTTCACGGCGAAGGAGGCCAGGAACGCGAACCAGAGCCAAGTCTGCATTGAGGCCGGGAAGCCGTGGGTCAAGAGCGTCGGGATGTCGGTGGTCCCCGCCTCCCAATAGATCGCCATGATGGCGAGCAGCATCAGCAGCGAGCCGGCGAGCGTATAGAGGAAGAATTTGAAGCTGGCATACACGCGTCGCGGTCCGCCCCAGATGCCGATGATAAGGAACATCGGGATCAGCCCGCCTTCGAAGAAGAGATAGAACAGCACGAGGTCGAGGCTCGTGAACACGCCGAGCATCAGGGTCTCGAGCACGAGGAAGGCGATCATATATTCCTTCACCCGCGTCGTGATCGAGGCCCAGCTCGCCAGAATGCACAGCGGCATCAACAAAGCGGTGAGGAGCACGAAGGGAAGCGAGATCCCGTCGACGCCCATATGGAATTTGATCGGCCCGAGCCAGGCGCGCTGCTCGACGAATTGGAACTGCGCCGTGGTCGGATCGAAGTCGCGCCACAGCAGCAACGACAGGGCGAAGGTTACGAGCGTGGTCCAGAGCGCGATGAAACGGGCGTTGCGGAAGGCGCTCTCGTCGCTCCCGCGCAGCAACACGATGAGCAGCGCCCCCAGCAGCGGCAGGAAGGTGATGGTTGAGAGGATCGGCCAGCTCATCGCGGCAGCCCTCCCCCGGCAAAGATGAAATAGGTAATGAGCAGCGCCACGCCGACCAGCATGACGAAGGCGTAGTGGTAGATGTAGCCCGATTGCAGCTGCACGACGCGATTGGTGATGTCAATGACGCGGGCCGCGACGCCGTCAGGCCCAATGCCGTCGATGACCGTGCCGTCACCGGTCTTCCACAAAAAGCGCCCCAGCCGCTTCGCCGGGCGGACGAACAGAAAATCGTACAGATCGTCGAAATACCAGGCGTGAAGCAGGAATTGGTGCGCGCCGCGGAAGCGCTTGGCGAGACCGAAGGGCACCAGAGGATTGGAAATGTAGAAATACCAGGCAATGGCGAAGCCGGCTGCCATGGCCAAGGTCGGGGCCAGCATCACCAGGATCGGCACCTCGTGATGGGCTTCGCCGCCATGGGTTACGAGCGAGCCCTTCCAGAAGGCGACCTCGTCCACGCCGATGAAGTAGCGCATGAACACCGCGCCCGCGAGCAGGGAGCCGAGGGCGAGGATGACGAGCGGTAGGCCCATGGTCCAAGGCGGCTCATGCGCGTGCTCGAGCACCTCTGGCTTCTCGCGGGGCTTGCCCTCGAACACCAGGAACATCAGGCGCCAGGAATAGAATGAGGTGAGCAGCGCCGCGAACAGCGTGAGGGCAAAGGCGTAGGTCCCTATGGGTGAGCTCGTGGCGTAGGCGGCCTCGATGACGGCGTCCTTGGAGACGAAGCCGGAGGTGAACGGAAATCCGGTGAGCGACAGGGTCCCGATCAGCATCATCGCCCAGGTAAAGGGCAAGACTTTGCGCAAAGCCCCCATGCGGCGCATGTCCTGCTCGTGATGCAGCGCATGGATCACGGCGCCGGCGCCCAAGAACAGCAGCGCCTTGAAGAAGGCGTGGGTGAAGAGATGAAACATGCCAGTGCCATAGGCGCCGACGCCCTCGGCCACGAACATGTAGCCGAGCTGCGAGCAGGTCGAATAGGCGACGACCCGCTTGATGTCGGTTTGCACCAGGCCGACGGTCGCGGCGAAGAAGGCGGTGGTCGCGCCGATGAAGGTGACGAAGGCGAGCGCGATGGGCGCAAGCTCGAACAATGGCGACAGCCGCGCCACCATGAACACGCCGGCCGTCACCATGGTCGCGGCATGGATCAGGGCCGAAACCGGCGTCGGGCCCTCCATGGCGTCGGGAAGCCAGGTGTGGAGCAGGAACTGCGCCGACTTGCCCATGGCGCCGACGAACAGCAGGAGGCAGATCAGGGTCAGAACGTCGACCTGCATGCCCAGAAAATCCATGGTCTTGCCGACCTGCTCGGGGGCGGAGGCGAACACCGTGTCGTATTGGACGCTGTTGAACACCGTGAAGATGGCGAAGATGCCGAGCGCAAAGCCGAAATCTCCGACGCGATTGACGATGAAGGCCTTGATCGCGGCGGCATTGGCGGCGGGCTTGTGATACCAGAATCCGATCAGGAGATAGGAGGCGAGGCCCACGCCCTCCCAGCCGAAGAACAGCTGCAAGAAATTGTCGGCCGTGACCAGCGCCAGCATGGCGAAGGTGAACAGCGAGAGATAGGCGAAGAAGCGCGGCTGGCCTGGATCCTCATCCATATAGCCGATGGAATAGAGATGCACGAGGCCTGACACGGTGGTGACCACCACCAGCATCACGGCCGTCAGCGTGTCGATGCGGAGGGCCCAGGCGCCTTGCAACGCGCCGGAATCGATGAAGCGCAAGAGCTCGATGCGCTGGTCGTGGCCCTCGATGCCGACCTGATAGAAGGCGAACCAGGAGAGCAGCGCGGTGACGAGCACGAGGCTTGTGGTGATCACCCCGCTCGCGCGCGAGCCAGCGAGACGCCCAAAGAAGCCGGCAAAGATGGCCCCGATCAACGGAAGGAAGACGATCGCTTGATACATGGGCCGTTCTCAGCCCTTCAAGAGATCGATTGCCGCGACATCGATGGTGCCGCGGTTGCGGAAAGTGACAACGATGATGGCGAGCCCGATCGCGGCTTCGGCCGCGGCGACCGTGAGTACGATCAGGGCGAAGACCTGCCCCACCAGATCGCCATGGAAGCTGGAGAAGGCGACGAGATTGATGTTCACCGCGAGCAGCATCAGCTCCACGCTCATCAAGATGACGATCACGTTCTTCCGGTTGAGGAAGATGCCGAAGATGCCAAGCGTGAACAGGATGGCGGCGAGGGTGAGATAGTGGGAAAGGCCGATGATCAACTGAGCCCCCTCCCCGTCTCGACCTCGACCACCTCGACAGCCATCTCTCGCGTGCGCCCGACCTGCTGGGCGACCGACTGGCGTTTGACATCGCGCTTATGATGAAGGGTCAGCACGATGGCCCCGACCATGGCCACGAGCAGGATGAGACCGGCGGCCTCGAACAGATAGACGTATTTTGTATAGAGGATCAGTCCCAGCGCGCGCGTGTTGCCGATCTCGGCGATTGGCGGCGTCGGCGCTTGCGCGGCTATATCCGGCACGGTCACCCAAGCACCGAGGATGAGGATTAGCTCGAGCAGTAGCAGGAGTCCGACCGTGGCGCCGACCGGCAGGTATTTGAGGAATCCCGCCCGGAGCGCGGCGAAGTCCACATCGAGCATCATCACCACGAACAGGAACAGGACCATAACCGCGCCGACATATACCACGACCAGGATCATGGCGATGAACTCGGCCCCGAGCAGCACGAACAGGCCGGCGGCGTTGAAGAAGGCCAGGATGAGGAACAGCACCGCGTGCACCGGGTTCTTCACGGAGATCACCATGAAGGCGGCGGCGACACACAGGCCGGCAAACAAATAGAAGAACAGCGCGCCCGCGATCATGACGCCGTAGCTCCCCCTCTCCCCGATGGGGAGAGGGTTGGGGTGAGGGGGATGTCAAACTTGTGGGTTTGCACTCCCCTCGCCCGCGCCTTCGGCGCGACCTCTCCCCGTTGGGGAGAGGTGAAGTATGCGGCAGCCCTCATGCTCGGCAGCCCCTCACCGATACGGCGCGTCGAGTGCCAGGTTCCTGGCAATCTCGCGCTCCCAGCGGTCGCCATTCGCGAGCAACCGGTCCTTGTCGTAATAAAGCTCCTCGCGCGTCTCGGTGGCGAACTCGAAATTCGGTCCCTCGACGATGGCGTCGACCGGACAGGCCTCCTGGCAGAAGCCGCAATAGATACATTTCACCATGTCGATGTCGTAGCGCGTGGCGCGCCTCGTGCCGTCGTTACGGCGGGGGCCGGCTTCGATGGTGATGGCCTGGGCCGGGCAGATCGCCTCGCACAGCTTGCAGGCGATGCAGCGCTCTTCGCCATTGGGATAGCGGCGGAGCGCGTGCTCACCCCTGAATCGGGGCGACAACGGCCCTCTTTCGAAGGGGTAGTTGATGGTCGCCTTTGGTTTCACGAAATATTTGAGCGCAAGCCAAAACGCCGACAGAAATTCCGTCAACAACAGGGCTTTGGCGGCATTGGCGACGCGCTTCACGCTCTCTCTCCCATCAACTGCCTAGCTGCCAAAGCTGAAGAACGGCCGCGACGATCACGACCATAGCGAGGGACAACGGCAGGAAGACCTTCCAGCCGAGCCGCATCAGCTGGTCGTAGCGATAACGCGGCACCACGGCTTTGACCATGGAGATCAGGAAAAACAGGAAGCCAACCTTCCCCACAAACCATATCACACCTGGAATCCAGGTGAAGGGCGGCAGCGGGACCGGCGGGAGCCACCCGCCCAGGAAGAGCACCGTGCCTAGCCCGCACATCAGAACGATGGCGACATATTCGCCGAGCATGAACAGCATGTAGGGGGTCGAGGAATATTCGACCATGAAGCCGGCGACGAGCTCGGACTCAGCCTCGAGCAGGTCGAAAGGAGGCCTGTTGGTCTCGGCCAAGGCGGAGATGAAGAACACCACGAACATGGGCAGAAGCGGCAGCCAATACCAGCCGAACAGCCCGAGCGCGCTGTCTTGCGCCTTGACCACGTCGTTCAGATTGAGCGATCCGGCGCAGAGCAGCACTGTGATGATGACGAAGCCAATCGAGACCTCGTAGGACACCATTTGCGCGGCCGAGCGCAGCGCGGCGAGGAAGGCGTATTTGGAGTTGGAAGCCCAGCCTGCCATGATTACGCCGTAGACCTGGAGCGACGAGATGGCGAAGATATAGAGAATGCCGACATTGATGTTGGCGACGGCCCAGCCATCCGCCACCGGGATCACCGCCCAGGCCGACAGCGCCAACCCCGCCGTGACGATAGGCGCCAGCAGGAACACGCCCTTATTGGCGGCGGCCGGGATCAGCGGCTCCTTGAACACGAATTTCAGCAAATCGGCGAAGGACTGCCAGAGGCCCCAAGGCCCGACGACGTTCGGCCCGCGGCGCATCTGCACCGCTGCCCAAACTTTGCGGTCGGCGTAGAGGGTAAAGGCCACGAACACCAACAGCGTCACGAGCAGCAGCAGGCTTTGCCCGATGATGAGCGCGAGCGGCAGACCGTAGTCGGACCAGAATTCAGCCATCGGTGCCGGTCGCCTCCGCGGCACTTGTGGCATGAAGCGCGCTCAAGCTCGCCATGATCTCCGACGCCCGCGCGATCGGGTTAGTCAGGTAGAAATCGGCAATGGCCTGGCCGAAACGTTCCTTGCCGGTCTTGCCGCCTCTCTTGGCCAGAGTCTCGATGGCCGCAGCGTCGGGGCTCAGGACTTGATCGAGCATGGCGAGATGGGGACAGGCGACAAACATCTTGGCACGGAGCTCGGCCACATTGTCGAACGGCAATGGCTTCCCCAGCACGCCGGACAAAGCGCGAAGGATGGTCCAATCTTCGCGCGCCTCGCCCGGCGGGAAGATGGCGCGGGCGGTCATCTGCGGGCGCCCCTCGGTATTCACGAACAGCGCATCTTTCTCCGTATAGGCGGCGCCAGGGAGGATCACATCGGCGCGGTGGGCGCCACGGTCGCCATGACTGCCCTGATAGACGACGAAGGCGCTTCCGAGCCGCTCGGCCTCGACCTCGTCGGCACCGAGCAGATAGACGACGTCGATGGCCCCGCTTTGGGCGCCGTTCAGGATTGCCTCGACGTCCTTGCCGCCCTTCCCCGGTACCAGGCCCAGGTCGAGGCCGGCGACGCGGGCGGCGGCGGTATGGAGCACGCTGAACCCGTTCCAGCCCAAGTCCGGCTTGACCGCGGCCATGGCCATCGCCGCCTTGGCCGCGAGCGCCAGCACGGCGGCGCCATCGGGGCGCGCAAGGGCCGCCTGGCCCAGGATCACGAGCGGTTGCTCGGCATCCTTGATCTTCTCAAGGAAGGGGTGGGAGCCGTTTGCGAGCTTGGCCAGGGTCTCGGGGCCGGCGCCCAGATGCTCATAAGCATAAGTGAGGTCGGCCGGGTCGCCGATAAGACCGATGGGAATGTGGCCTTGCGTCTGGCGCCATCGCTTCAGGATGCGGGCGTTCAGCACGGCCGCCTCGAGCCTTGGGTTGGTGCCGATGAGGAGGATGGCGTCGGCCTGCTCGATGCCTTCGACGGTGGCATTGAAGAGATAGGTGGCGCGGCCGAGTGCCGGATCGAGCTTGGCGCCGTCCTGGCGGCAATCGATGTTGGGCGAGCCGAGCTGCTCGGCCAAGAGCTTGAGCGCGAGCATCTCCTCGGCGCCGGCGAGGTCCCCGGCGATGGCCCCGAAGCGCGCGCCGTCGAGGTCTTTCAGCTTCGCCGCGACCGCTGCCAGAGCCTCGTCCCATGACGCGGGCTGGAGCCGCCCGTCGCGGCGGATATAGGGCCTATCCAGGCGCTGCACCCGCAACCCGTCCCAGGCGTGACGCGTCTTGTCGGAGATCCACTCCTCGTTGATCGCCTCATTGATCCGCGGCAGGAAACGCAACACCTCGCGCCCGCGGGAATCGACGCGGATATTGGAGCCGAGCGCATCCATGACGTCGATCGACTGGGTCTTGGTCAGCTCCCAGGGGCGGGCGACGAAGGCGTAGGGCTTCGAGGTCAGCGCGCCAACGGGGCAAAGATCGACCACATTGCCGGAAAGCTCCGACATCATGCCGTGCTCGAGATAGGTGGTGATCTCCATGTCTTCGCCGCGGCCGATGGCGCCGAGCTCATCCACGCCCGCAACCTCGGTCATGAAGCGGATGCAGCGGGTGCAGTGGATGCAGCGGGTCATATAGGTCTCGATCAAAGGCCCGAGATATTTGTCCTCCACGGCGCGCTTATTGTCGGCGAACCGGCCGGCGTCGAAGCCATAAGCCATGGTCTGGTCCTGCAAATCGCACTCGCCGCCTTGATCGCAGATGGGGCAATCGAGGGGGTGATTGATCAGGAGGAATTCGAGCACGCCCTCGCGCGCTTTCTTCACCGTCTCGGAATCGGTGATGATCGTCGGCAGCGTCCCGTCGCGCCCGGGCCTGAGATCGTTGACACTCATGGCGCAGGAGGCCACCGGCTTCGGCATGCCGGCCACCTCGACCAGGCACATGCGGCAATTGCCGGCAATCGACAGGCGCTCGTGATAGCAGAAGCGCGGGATCTCGACGCCAGCGAGGCCGCAGGCCTGAATCAGCGTGATGCCGTTCGGGGCGTCGATCTCTTGGTTATCGATGATAAGCTTTGGCACGCTTTCCTGCTCTCTCGTTCGGCGGCTCGATGTGGGCGACGTCCGGGTGAAGTGGCGTTGGAGGATCGAGGGGTTCGCTCAGTACCTCTTCCAAGAAGGCGTTAAACTTGGCGCTGTATTGGTCAAGGTACCCCGACTGCCGGAAGTGGTGCGACTGGAAGTAGTCGCGATGCGGGAGAAGTTGAATCCGCACCGACGCGCGCCACTCCTTGGTCGGCTGGACGGCGAGGATCTCGTCGCTGGCGTTGAGGATCGTGTCGACGAAAAGCTCATATTTCTGGAATAGCTCCGGGCTGCCATCGACGGTGCGGTTGTCGTAGTCGAATTCGGCCAGCCTTAAAGTCGGATCGGAGAGCTTCGGGTTGTCGAAAGCAAGCCGCAGCGTCTCGCGCCAGAGCTCATTGGCATTTGCCTGCTGCTCGGCCTTGCGTCCCTCTGAGATTTGCAGATGGGCATAGATCAAAGCGGCAACCGCAGCCACGGCCATGACTAGCGTCCCCAAGGTCACGGCGTTGTCCCAGAGCCAAATCATCCGAGGCCCCCTACTCCGCCGCGATGGGGACCGAGGGCGACAAGGGCCGCGCGCTCTGCGCGTCGATGCGCTCCTCGATGACGTGGCGGAAATGGCGGATCAGGCCCTGTACCGGCCATGCCGCGGCATCGCCAAGGGCGCAGATGGTGTGACCCTCGACCTGGTAGCTGACATTAAGCAGCATATCGATTTCCCGCTTATCGGCGTCGCCCTTGGCCATGCGCTCCAGCACCCGCCACATCCAGCCCGTGCCCTCGCGGCAGGGCGTGCACTGGCCGCACGACTCGTGCTTGTAGAAATAAGAAAGCCTGGCGATAGCGCGGATAATATCGGTCGACTTGTCCATGACGATGACGGCGGCGGTGCCGAGCCCGCTCTTCACCTCCTTCAAGCTGTCGAAATCCATCGGCAAATCGGCGCATTGGCTGGCCGGAATGCAAGGCACCGACGAGCCGCCCGGAATAACGGCGAGGAGGTTGTCCCAGCCGCCGCGGACGCCGCCGGCGTGACGGTCGATCAGCTCCCGCAAGGGCACGCCCATCTCCTCCTCGACATTGCAAGGCTTGTTTACATGGCCCGAGAGGCAGAACAGCTTGGTCCCGGTATTGTTGGGCTTGCCGAGCGAGGCGAACCAGGTCGCGCCGCGGCGGAGGATGTCCGGCACCACCGCGATCGATTCGACATTGTTGACGGTGGTGGGCGCGCCATAAAGTCCGACATTGGCCGGAAATGGCGGCTTCAGCCGCGGCATTCCCTTCTTGCCCTCGAGGCTTTCGAGCAGCGCTGTCTCCTCGCCGCAAATATAGGCGCCGGCGCCGTGATGCAGATAAAGCTCGAAGTCCCAGCCATTATCGTTGTGCGCGCCGATGAGCTTGGCGTCATAGGCTTCGTCGATCGCCGCCTGGAGCACCTCGCGCTCGCGAATGAACTCGCCGCGAATGTAGATATAGGCGGCATGGGCTCGCATGGCGAAACCGGCAAGTAACGCGCCCTCGATCAGGAGATGCGGATCATGGCGCATGATGTCCCGGTCCTTGGAGGTGCCGGGCTCGGATTCATCGGCATTGATGACGAGATAGTTCGGGCGGCCGTCAGACTGCTTCGGCATGAACGACCATTTGAGGCCGGTGGGAAAGCCAGCGCCGCCACGGCCTCTCAAGCCAGAGGTTTTGACCTCTTCGATGATGGCCTCGTGCCCCCGCTCGATCAACGCCTTGGTGCCGTCCCAAGCGCCGCGGGCGCGCGCAGCCTTGAGCCGCCAATCCTGGAAGCCGTAAAGATTTTTGAAGATGCGGTCGGAGTCTTTAAGCACGTGCGCGGCCTCTAAACCTTCTCATCCTCATAGAGCGAGGGCTCGGTTAACGTGGTCGGCCCGCCAAACGGCTCGGAGGAGTGCCGTCCATTCTGGGGGCCGGGCTTCACTTCGCGGCCTTCGCGCAGATCGATCAGGATTCGCTCCAGGCTCTCCGGTGTCAGGTCCTCGTAATAGTCCTTGTTGATCTGGACCATCGGCGCATTGACGCAAGCACCGAGGCACTCGACTTCGGTCCATGAAAACAACCCGTCCTCGGTGACGTGGTCAGGTTCGCCGATCAGCTCGCGGCAGGCGGCTTTGATGTCATTGGCGCCACGCAGCCAGCAAGGGGTGGTGCCACAGACCTGAACGTAATGGCGGCCAACGGGGGCGAGATTGAACATCGTGTAGAAGGTCGCGATTTCATAGACGCGGATATAGGCCATGGAGAGCAAGTCGGCGACATAGCGGAGCGCGGGCTCGGGCAGCCAGCCGCCGCATTGCTCCTGCGCCCGCCACAAGAGCGGCAGCACGGCGGAGGCCTTGCGTCCTTCGGGATATTTCTCGAATTGACCCTTCGCCCAATCGAGATTTTCAGGCGTGAAGGCGAAGGCCTCCGGCTGCTCATTGGCGAGACGGCGCACGCTCATCGGTCGACCTCACCGAACACGATGTCGATCGAACCCAAAATGGCAGAGACATCCGCTAACATATGGCCTCGGCAGAGAAAATCCATGGCCTGGAGATGGGCAAAGCCGGGCGCCCTGATCTTGCAGCGATAGGGTCGGTTGCTGCCATCGGCGACGAGATAGACGCCGAACTCGCCCTTGGGGGCTTCGACGGCCGCATAAACCTCTCCGGCCGGGATGTGATAGCCCTCGGTATAGAGCTTGAAGTGGTGGATCAGCGCTTCCATCGAGCTCTTCATTTCGGCCCGGCGCGGGGGCACCATTTTGTGGTTCTCCACGGTCACCGGCCCGAGCTCGGTCGTCAGACGCACACAACATTGCTTCATGATGCGCACCGATTGCCGCATCTCCTCCATGCGCACGAGATAGCGGTCGTAGCAGTCACCGTTCTTGCCGATGGGGATGTCGAACTCCAGCTCGGCGTAGCACTCATAGGGCTGGCTCTTGCGCAGATCCCAGGCGGCGCCGGAGCCGCGCACCATGACGCCGGAGAAGCCACGGGCCCAGGCGTCTTCCAGGTTCACCACGCCAATGTCGACATTGCGCTGCTGGAAGATGCGGTTGCCCGTGAGCAAGGTCTCAATGTCGTCGCAGACTTTGAGAAAGGGGTCGCAAAAGGCATAGATGTCGTCGACGAGCTCAGGCGGCAGGTCCTGATGCACGCCGCCTGGGCGTATATACGCCGCATGCATGCGGCTGCCGCTCGCCCGCTCGTAAAATACCATCAGCTTTTCGCGCTCTTCGAAGCCCCATAGCGGTGGGGTGAGCGCCCCCACATCCAGCGCCTGGGTGGTGACGTTGAGCAGGTGGGAGAGAAGCCGACCAATCTCGGAATAGAGCACGCGGATAAGCTGGGCGCGCTTCGGCACCGTCACGCCGACCAGTCTTTCGACCGCGAGCGAATAGGCATGCTCCTGGTTCATCGGCGCCACATAGTCGAGCCGATCGAAATAAGGCAGCGCCTGGAGATAGGTCTTGTGCTCGATGAGCTTCTCGGTGCCGCGATGGAGCAGGCCAATATGCGGGTCGACGCGCTCGACCACCTCGCCGTCAAGTTCGAGCACGAGGCGCAGGACGCCGTGGGCAGCCGGATGCTGCGGCCCGAAATTGATGGTGAATTTGCGGTCCTCGGTGTCAGGTTTGGCGGCGTCGGTCTCGGTCATCATGCGTCGACCTCTGCTGCGACACGGGCCCGCTTTGCCGCGACACCCCGATTGAATCGGTCCCACGTGACGATGAACCGCTCATGCGTGCCGGAGCCGATCTCGTCGAGGCCGTCATGGGCCCGGAGCGAGAACTTCGCCCGTGGCCCCCTCACCTCGACGCATTCGGCCTCGACCGTGACGGTCATGCCCGGCGGCGTCGCGGATTTGTGGGAGACGTCGATATGAACCCCCAAGCTGCCCTCGTCCGGATCGAGATGAGGTGCGAGCAACTGCACGCAAGTCCATTCCATCAGCCCGACCATGAAGCCGGTAGCGAAGACCTCGGGCATCTCCTGAAGTTCGGTCGCCTCGGCATAGAGATGCGGCACGGTCTTGGCCAAAGGCACGGTATAGGAGAAGCGATGCTTGAGACCCGCTTGCAAGGAAGGCTTCATGGCTTCGCCTCCTTGTCGCGGTCGCGTGGGGCCTCTCCGGCCTTCTCGTCGCCGGGAATGGCGCCATCCATGCCTTCCCAGGGGCTGAGGAAATCGAAGCTGCGGTATTCCTGCATCAGCTTCACCGGCTCATAGACCACGCGCTTCAATTCGTCGTCATAACGAAGCTCGACGAAGCCCGTCAGCGGGAAGTCCTTGCGCAACGGGTGACCCTCGAAGCCGTAATCGGTGAGGAGCCGTCTGAGATCGGGATGGCCGGTGAACAGGATGCCGTAGAGGTCGTAGGCCTCGCGCTCGAACCAATCAGCGCCCGGGAAGACACCAACCACGCTCGGCACCGGGGTTTCCTCGTCGGTGGTGATACGGATGCGGATGCGGTGGTTCAGCCAGGGGCTGAGCAGATGGTAGACCACGTCGAACCGCCGCTCGCGCTCGGGGTAGTCGGCTCCGCAAATATCGATCAGGCAGCCGAAGCGGCAGGTGGGATCGTCGCGGAGGAGCTCCAGGACCGCCCCGATCTGCTCGCGCTCGACCGCTACGCTCAGCTCGCCAAGCGCCACGCGTGCGGAGATCAGCGCGGGGCCAAGGCGATCCGTAAGGTAAGCACTTAGCTCGTTAAGGGCTTCGTCCATTTAAAGGTCCAGGACTTGGGCTTAGGCTTCAGCGTTCGATCGTGCCCGTCCGCCTGATCTTCTTCTGCAGGAGGAGCACGCCGTAGACGAGCGCCTCCGCGCTTGGCGGGCAGCCAGGCACGTAAATGTCGACGGGCACGATGCGGTCACAGCCGCGCACCACGGAATAGGAATAGTGATAATAGCCGCCGCCATTGGCGCAGGACCCCATCGAGATCACGTAGCGCGGCTCGGGCATCTGGTCGTAGACCTTGCGCAAGGCCGGGGCCATCTTGTTGCAGAGCGTGCCCGCGACGATCATCACGTCGGACTGTCTCGGGCTGCCTCGAGGCGCGAA